>NZ_JBFACN010000010.1:24093-315040 GCF_040640875.1 Streptomyces sp. NPDC021562 | reverse complement strand
GGGCCGGGGTTGCCGTCCCGGTCCGCGCGGCGGTCGGTGGGCCGGGGTCAGCCGAGCAGCTTGGACGCCAGGGTGGCGGCGTTGTACGAGCCCCAGCCGGTGGTGAAGTCCCAGCCGGTGGCCGCCGAGTAGGCGCCGTTGCTGCCACTGGTGATGTCGTGGAAGCCGGTGCCGCTCGCCGCGTACAGGGCGGGGTTGGCGAAGCCGAGGCCGGCCTTGCCCGCGGCCGCCGCCTGCTGGTTGTAGAGGGCCGCGAACGCCGCCCACTCGGGGGCCGCCGCGCTGGTGCCGCCGACCGACGACCAGGAGCCCTGCGAGTAGATGGAGACGCCGGGGCTGGGGTTGGCGTGCGCCGAGACGTCCGGGACCTGGCGGAAGCCGCCGCCCGCGCTCTTCTGGACGGCCGTCTGCCAGCTGGGGATCTTGAAGACGGAGGACTTGCCGCCACCGCCGCCGGACCAGGCCACCTCCTTGCTGAAGGCGTTGGACGAGGTGACGGTCAGCTTGGTGCCGCCGACGCCCGTGACGTACGGGTCGCTGGCCGGGTAGTCGACGGAGGTGCCGCCGTCGCCCGCGTCGTCGGAGCCGTCGTCGCCGGAGGCCGCGTAGAAGCCGAGGCCCTCGGCGGCACCCGCCTTGAAGACCGCGTCCACCGCGTTGATGTTGGAGGTGGTGCGGGCGGACTCGGCGGCGCCCCAGCTGATCGACGTCGTCGGGATGCCGCTGTCGACGATGGCCTGGTACGTGTCGACCTCGCCGGCGTCGGAGTTCGGGCCCTCGAACACGGTGACGTTCGCCTTCGGGGCGATCGCGTGCAGCACCTCGATGTCCAGCTCCACCTCGACCTGGCCGTCACCGAGCGCGCCGGAGCCGCCGTCCACCTTGGACACCGTCGGAGTGGGCGAGCCCAGGCCGTAGTTGGTGTCGTACTTGGTGATGTTGGACTGCTGGAAGCCGTCGAACTCGAGCAGCGCGATCTTCTGGCCGCTGCCGGTGTACGTGCCCGAGACGTTGTAGCCGCCCTTGAGCTGGGCCGGGGTGTAGCCGCCGCCGGGGCCGTTGTGCGGGGAGACGGTGTGCCCGACGGCCTGGTGGTGCAGCTGGACCCGGTTGTTGAGGCCCGCCACGTCGCTGACGATGGCGGCCAGCGAGGACGGCAGGGTCGGCGCGCTGTCGTTGGCGTAGAAGGAGTGGCCCGACGTGGTGTCCTTCCACGTGGACAGCCGGGTGCCGAACGCCTTCTGCAGTTGGGCGGCGGTGCCGCTGGCGTCGACCAGCAGGTTGCCGGAGTGCACCTTGCCGACGGTGACGCCCTGCGCACGCAGGTAGTCCTTCAGCTGCTTCACCTCGGCGTCGGTCCGGCCGAAGCGGGCCGCGAACTGGCCCTTCGTCAGGTAGTGGCCGTAGGAGGCGGAGTGCGGGTCGCTGACCTTCGCGATGAAGGTGTCCAGTGCCGTGCCGCCTCTGGGGGTCAGGCTGATCGCCACGGATATCCGCTTGCCCGCGGCGACCGTGCCGGTGCGGGCGGCGTCCTGCTTGAGGCCGGGCAGGACGTCCCCGGCGACGGCGGCACGCGCCGTGTGCGGGGCGTTCGCCGCGTAGGCGGCGGGGACGACCGCAGTGACCAGGGCGGGCGCGGCGACCAGGCCGAGCAGCTTCAGACGAGACTTCACCGAAGTCCTCCGGTGGGTGGGGGGTGGGGAGTGTCCCGGGAACGGAACGGCTTCACCGTAGGAACTGCGGCCCCGCCCCCATAAGCGGGGGAACCCTTGCGTTGCGTGTTAAGCGCGGGTGTCGAGGGTGCGCGGGACGCGCGGGCGCGGTGACTGACCGGCCGTCACCGACGTTGCCGCGGTGCGGGGTCGGTCGTCGTCTGCGGTGTCGATCGCCGACGCGCCGGACGCGAGGACCGCGACCGCCATCGCATGGGCCAGTGCCGTGCGGGACCGCACCCCGAACTTGCGGTACACCCGCGACAGCGCCCCCTCCACCGTCTTGACGCTGATGAACAGCTCCGCGGCCACCTCCCTGTTGGTGGCCCCGCCGCCGACCAGTTCGGCGATCCTGGCCTCGGTGGGCGTCAGTTCGGGCCCGCCCGCCTCGCCGCCGCGCTCCCCGGCGTCCAGCCGGGCGAGCTCGTCCCCGGCCCGGACCGCGAGGGGCGCCGCGCCGATCCGGCCGGCCGTCTCCAGGGCCTCCGCCAGTGCCGCCCGCGCCGCGTTGCGGCGCCGGGCCCGGCGTTCGACCGCGCCGAGCGCGATCAGGGCCCGTACCAGCTCGACGGGGAGCGGGAGCCGGCGCACCAGGTCGACGGCGGCGTGCAGCCGTACCGCTCCCTCCTTGGCCCGGCCGAGGGCCGCCTCGCGCAGTCCCTCCGCCCGCTCCAGCGCCGCGAGTACGCTGCCGGGCGCGCCCTCGGCCGCCCGCGCCCGGGCGTCGCCGAGCACCTCCCCGGCCGCGTCGGTCTCCCCCAGGACGACCAGCGCCTCGGCCAGGTCGGCGTACCAGTGCAGCAGCGGCGGGTCGGCGGCGGACATGGCCTCGCCGAGTTCCCTGACCCGCTGCAACGCCTCGACGGCGGCCGCGGCCCCGCGCGGATCCCCGCCGAGCAGTTCGGCCTGCCCGAGCACCGCGAGCGCGCGCAGCAGGAACAGCCGGTCGCCGTCGGCCTCCGAGGCCCGCACCGCCCGCGCTGCCAGTCGCCGGGCCTCCTCGGCGGTGCCGCCGGCGGTCGCGGCGAGCGCCGCCGCGTACAGCGCCGGAGCCGCCTCGGCCATGACGCGCGCGCAGTGGGCCGCGGTGTGCAGGGCCTCCCGGCAGTGCCCGGCACGGACCTGGATCCGGGTCAGCGCCACCCGGGTCGCCAGCAGTTCCTCCGCCCCGGCCGACCCGCCGATCGCCGCCAGCAGCCGTACGACCTGGTCGCGGGCCTCGGTCACCCGGTCGGAGTCCAGGGCGAGGATCGCCCGCATCCGGACCAGGCGCCGGCTCTCCGGGCCGCCGTCGGCGCCGCCGGCCAGCGCGAGCGCCTCGCCCAGCGCGGCGTCGGCGGCGTCCGGCCGCCCGCCCAGGGACCGCACCCGGGCGAGGGTGGCCAGCGCCCCGACCGCGGTGTCCGTGTCGCCCGCCGCGGCCGCCTGCCGTGCGGCCCGCCGGGCGTGCCGGGCCGCCTGCGCCAACTCCCCGCACAGCAGCCCCCGCACGGCGGCCCAGTGATGCAGGGCGGCCTCGGCGCCGGGATCCCCGGCCGCGTCCCTCAGCCCCTCCTCGATCAGGTCCCCGGCGCCCTCCAGGGCCTGCCCGGCGCCGCGCAGCAGGACCAGGCGGGCCCGCACCCGCCGCACCGCGGAGTCCGACCGGGCCAGGACCGCCCCGGCGGCCTCCGCCGCCTCCTGGGTCAGTCCCGCGTCGCAGGCGTACTCGGCGGCGGCCAGCAGCCGTTCGGCGCGTTCCGCCGGGAGCCCGGCCGGGGTGCGGCGGACGGCGAGCGCGGCCAGGTCGTGGGCGGCGCCGGGATCGCCGTCCCGGCGGGCGGACCCGGCCGCGGCGATCAGGGTGCGGGCGGTGGCCTCGTCCTCGTACGGGTGGGCGAGCGCGAGGTGCCGCGCCCGCTCCACGGGCGCGGTCACCGTCCGGGCCAGCAGCGCGTGCGCCTGCCGGCGGCCGTGCTCGGGGACGTCCGCGTGCACGGCCGCCCGCAGCACGGGGTGGTGGAACCGTACGCCCCCGTCGGCGTCGGCCGTCGCGATGCCGAGCCGTTCGGCCCGCGCGAGGTCCGCGGCGGGGTCGGGGAGCCCGGCGGCGCGCAGCAGGGTGAGGGTGGGGCGGGCGGCGGCGCTCGCCACGAGCAGGGTGTGCCGCACCGGCCCGGGCAGCGAACGGGCCTCCGCGAGCAGGAGGTCGCGCAGTCGCGGCGGCACCGGCGGCGCCGCGGGGAAGCCGGCCGGCGTCCGGACGTGCCGCGCGGCCCGCCCCAACTCCAGCGCGTAGTAGGGGTTCCCGGCGGCCGTCTGCTGGACCGCCCGCAGCAGCGCCGGGGGCAGGTCGGCGTCGAGGTCGGCGCGCACGAGCCGCGCCGTCTCGCCGTCCGTCAGGGGCGGCACCGGAAGCTCGACGGTGCCGGCCGGGCAGCAGCGCAGCCGGCCGGGCTGGCCGCCGTCCGCCACCCGCTCGGTGGCGAGCATCCGTGGGCCGGGGCCCGGTCCGGTGCCGGCTCGGAGGTGGCGCATCGCGAAGGCGAGGACCTCGGCGGTCGGTTCGTCGAGCCACTGCAGGCCGTCGACGACCAGCAGGAGGGGGCCCGTCTCGGCCAGGGCGCGCAACACGTCGAGGACGGCGAGGCGGACCGCCAGCAGACCCCGGCCGTCGGCCGGTTCCCGGCCGCGCAGCAGGGCCGCCCGCAGCGCCGCCCGCGGCTCGGGCGGCAGGGCGTCCAGGCGGCGGTCCGGGACGGGCGCGAACAGGGCGACGAGTCCGGCGAAGGGGAGGCCCGTGTCGGGTGCGGCGGGGGCGCAGCGCAGCACGGCCGGGGTGGCCGCGAGCGCGTCGGGCCGTGCGTCCGCGTCCACGAGCGGGTCGAGGAGGGCGTCCACGAGGGCGTCCAGGAGGGCGGACTTGCCGATGCCCGCGGGGCCGTGCAGGAGCACCCCCGGGCGCGTCGCCGCCTGGGCCCGGGCGGCGTCGAGCAGCGCGCGGCGCCCGGTCAGAAGCATGTGTTCATGACAAACCTTGATGATCGGCTTGTCAATGACGGCGGTCACCCGCCGGACCCGGACCGCGGGCCTGGCCTCGGGTAAGACCCGGTGTGACCTGGGTAAGCGCCCGGGTGTGACATAAAGGAACAGGCAATGACTTTCTCCTGAATCCGTCGTTACGGAACGAGGAAGGCTCTCCGGCCCTCCTTCTGTGCGTAGGCAATGTGCACAGGCAGGGAAGTCAGGACTGACGACATGGGTTTGACCAGTCGAACGACCGTATACGCGATGGTGGCGCTCGCCGCCCTGTGCGTGGCGCTGCTGGTTTGGCTCTGGCCACGGTTCGCCAAACCGGGACTGTGGCAGGTGCTGGGCCGGCTGGTCGCGATCGGCGTCACACAGGTGACGATCGTCGCCGCGTTCGCATGCGCGGTGAACTCGTCGTACCAGTTCTTCGGATCCTGGAACGAGCTGTTCGGGAACGTCGACACCGCACCCGTCGGCGTGACCCAGGCGGCCGGCGGGAACGGCAACGGTACGGTGAACGGCATCAGCACCGTCCACGGCGGGGCGCTCGTCCAGCCCGCGGGCGACGAGCAGTTGCGCCGGGTCAGCGGGCTGCCGAACGGGCCGGCCGCGGCCGTCGGCCGGGTGGAGTCGGTCAAGGTCATCGGCCGGCGCACCGGCGTGGTCGACCCGGCCTTCGTCTACCTGCCGCCGCAGTACTTCCAGAAGGCGTACCACCGGATGCGCTTCCCGGTGATCGTCGCGCTCAGCGGGTACCCGGGCAGCATCTTCAACCTCGCCCAGCACCTGCGGGTCTCGCAGACCGCGGGCGAACTGCAGAGCAAGGGCCAGATGCAGCCGACGATCATGGTGATGATCCGGCCCACCGTCGCACCCCCGCGCGACACCGAGTGCGTGGACGTCCCGGGCGGCCCGCAGACCGAGACCTTCCTGGCCAAGGACCTGCCCGAGGCGATCAAATCCGCGTACCGGGCCGGCCACGACGCCAGCGCCTGGGGCGTCATGGGCTACTCCTCCGGCGGCAGTTGCGCGCTCCAGCTGACCATGCGCAACCCCGGCGTCTACACCACGGCCGCCGCCCTGTCGCCCGACTACCGGGTCAAGGACGACCCCACCACCGGCAACCTCTTCGGCAGCGGTCTCGGCCGCCAGGCCCGCGTCGACGGCCACGACCTGATGTGGCGCCTCAAGCACCTGCCCGTCCCGCAGGTCTCCGTCCTGGTCGCCAACAGCAAGCACGGCGAGAAGGGCTACCCGGAGACCCAGGCCTTCATCAAGGCCGTCAGGCCGCCCATGAAGGTCGTGTCGATACTCCCCGAGAACGGCAGCCACAACTTCCCCACCTGGGTGCGGGAGATGCCCGCCGCCCTGACGTGGATGAACGGCCAGCTGACCTTCCCGCAGGACGTCGTACCCCGCCACCTGCCCAAGAAGAAGGCCCCGGCCACGGGCACCCCCAGCCCCACCCCCAGCCCGAAGCCCGACAAGGCCTCCCTCCGGGCGGAGGGCACCGAACCCCGGCCCGCCACCACGCGCCGCTAGCGGTCCTCGGCTCAGATCCAGGTGTTCAGCCACATCCGGGACTGCCAGCCGGTGTACGGGATCGTCCGGCCGGTGTAGATCGGGAAGAAGTAGACGAAGTTCCAGGCGATCAGGACGACGAGGGCGCCCGCGGCCATCGCGCCGCGGATGCGCCGGTGGCGGCTCGCGTCCGGGGGACCCACCAGCGCGCCGGCCATCATCGCCACGGCCAGGCACAGGTACGGCACGAAGACGACGGCGTAGAAGGAGAAGACCGTACGGTCCTGGTAGAGGAACCAGGGGAGGTATCCCGCGGCCACCGCGCACAGGATCGCGCCGGCCCGCCAGTCGCGGCGCAGGGCCCAGCGGAACAGCAGGTAGCCCAGGGCGAGGCAGGCCGCCCACCACAGGGCCGGGGTGCCCAGGGCGAGGACGGTCCGGGTGCAGGCGGCCGCCGTGGTGCAGCCGTCCTGCCCGGGCTTCGGGGAGTCGTAGGCGAACAGCACCGGGCGGCCCATCACCAGCCAGCTCCACGGGTTCGACTGGTACTTGTGCGGCGTGTGCAGGTTCACGTTGAACTGGTAGACCAGGTACTCGTAGTGCCACAGGCTGCGCAGCGGGGCCGGTATCCACGACCAGGTGCCGCCGCGGCCGTCCGCCCAGTGGCGGCCCCAGCCGTCGTCGGACAGGAACCAGCCGGTCCAGCTCAGCAGGTAGGTCCCCAGCGCGGTCGGCACCAGGGAGAGGACCGAGGGTCCCAGGTCCCGGCGCAGCACGGCACGGTACGGGCGGCGGGCGCCGGCGACCCGGCGGGCGCCGACGTCCCACAGCACGGCCAGCGCCGTGAAGAAGACCAGGACGTACAGGCCGTTCCACTTGGTGGAGGCCGCGAGGCCGAGGAGGACACCGGCCGCGAGCCGCCACGGCCGCAGGCCCAGGGCGGTGCGGTCACCGGTGTCCGCGTCCGGGCGGACCCGGCCGTCCGCGTCGGCCGGCAGCGCCGCCGCCAGCCTGGCCCGGGTCCGGTCCCGGTCGAGCAGCAGGCAGCCGAACGCGGCCAGCGCGAAGAACATCACCATCAGGTCCAGCAGGGCGGTACGGCTCATGACCAGGTGCAGACCGTCCATCGCCAGCAGTGCGCCGGCCAGGCACCCCAGGAACGTGGAGCGGAACAGCCGCCGGCCGATCCGGCACAGCATCAGCACCGACAGGGTGCCGAGGAGCGCCGTCATGAAGCGCCAGCCGACGGGATCGAGACCGAACAGCCACTCGCCGACGGAGATCACCCACTTGCCGGTCGGCGGGTGCGCGACGAACGAACCGGTGTCGGAGAGCGGGATCACCTGGGGGTGCGCCAGGACCTGCGGGTCGGCGACCTTGCGGTCCGGCCAGGTGCCCTCGTAGCCGAGGTGCAGCAGCGCCCAGGCGTCCTTGGCGTAGTACGTCTCGTCGAAGACCAGGTCCCGCGGCTGTCCCAGGCGCCAAAAGCGCAGGACGCCGGCCAGGAGGGCGACGAGCAGCGGGCCCAGCCAACCCGTGGCGCGCGCGAGCCGGGCCGCCGGGGCCGGGCCGAGGCCCACGAGCCGCCAGAGGTGGGTGGCGGGCGCGGGGAACGGCGGGACGAGGCGTTCCCGGACGCCGGCGACCGGTGGCGCGGTGCCCCGGCCAGCGGGGTGACCGGGTCCCCGCAGCAGGTCCGGCCCGCTCGGCGGGGCCGTCGCCGGAGGTGTGCCGTCGAGATCGTGGGAACGCGTCGCGCTGCTGCTCGTCACCCGCCGACCTTAATCCGTCAACGGGTCCGCACCGTACGACTGTACGAAGATCGAGCAGTCGTACGGTGCCGCGGTCCGGTGGGCACCGTCACGGTGGCCGTGCCCCCGTCGTCGTCGGCGACCGTGACCACCGGGCGGTGGCCGCCCGGCCTGCGGTACCGGTGCCCGGCCAGGCAGTCGGCTCCCCTGATCCGGCCCTTCGTCGGGCGGCTGCCGTCCTTCCAGTCGACGGTGCAGGTGTGGGTGTCGGAGCTGCCCGGGTCGGTGAAGCGGACGGTGAGGGTCACGTGCCGGTCGCCGTGGCCGCGGGCGCCGGTGACGGCGGGCGGGGCGTTGGCGACGGTCACCGTGGTGGTGTCGGTGCTGCGGCCGCCGGTCAGGGTGAGGGTGAAGGCGCCGTTGTCGGTGCAGGTGACGGTGGTCGCGGCGGCCGCCGGGTCGGCGACCGTGCAGGGGGCGCCCGCGGGGAGGGTCCACCTGGCGGGACCGGCCCCCGACACCGTGCCGGAGAGCGTGATCGCGGCGCCTTCCGTGCCGCGGGCGTCCGGGCCCGCGTGCACGACCGTCACCGGGTCGACGCTCGTGAGCGTCGGCACGACCGGCTTGATCAGCCCGTTCGCGTCGAACTCCAGCCTGTCGACGGTCGTTTCACGGTGCGTGCCGTCGCCGCCCGGGATGGCGAAGCGGTGGTAGGCGATGTACCAGTCGTCGGTGTTCGGGACGTGTACGACACTGTGGTGGCCGGTGCCCTTGATACCGAGGGAGAGGTCCTTGGAGAGGATCACGCCCCGCTTGGTCCAGGGCCCGGTGGGGGAGGGGCCGGTGGCGTAGGCGACCCGGTAGTTCTCGTCGCGGGTGTCGTTCTCCGACCACATGAAGTAGTAGATCCCGTTGCGCTTGATGACGAACGAGCCCTCGTTGTAACCGCTCGGCGTGATGTCCCGGACCTTCGCGGGGTCGAGGGACGTCATGTCGGGGTTGAGCGGGACCACGTAGGCGTGGCCGTTGCCGAAGTAGAGGTACGACTGCCCGTCGTCGTCGGTGAAGACGGCCGGGTCGATCATCTGGCCGCTGAAGTCACCGGCCGCGAGGAGCGGTTTGCCGAGGGCGTCCTTGAAGGGCCCGGTCGGTGAGTCGGCCACCGCCACCCCGATGTTCGCGTCGGCGCAGAAGTAGAAGTAGTACTTCCCGTCCTTCTCGGCGATCGTCGGCGCCCAGGCCCTGCTGTCCGCCCAGCTGATGTCCGGGCCCAGGTCGAGGACGACCCCGTGGTCCGTCCAGTGCACCAGGTCGGTGGAGGAGTACGCCTTGAACCGTGTCCCGCTCCAGCCGTCGTAGCCGTCGCTGGTCGGGTAGAGGTAGAAGGTGTCGCCGAAGCGCACGATGTTCGGGTCGGCGTTGAGGCCGGGCAGCACCGGGCTCCTCATGACGAGAGCCGAGACCGTCCAGGTGCGCTTCGTGCCGTCGGAGCCCGTCACCTCGTAGGTCACCGGCTTGCTGACGTCCCGGACGCTCCCGGAGGCGGGGCTGATCGCGGCGCCGTGGGCGAGGGTGAACTCCGGCGCAAGAGAGGTGAGATCGGAGCCCTCGGTCATCGGCAGCGTGATCCTGCCGTCCGCGTCGTCGACGATGGCGTCGACCTTCAGGCCTGCCTGCGCGACCGCGGCGATCCCCGCCGTGTTGCCGCTGAGCTCCATCACCTCGGCCGGTGACAGCGCCCGGCCGTAGATGCGGAAGTCGTCGACCTCACCGCCGAAGGAGGGGTCGGCGGAGTACAGCGAGCGGCCGATGTAGCCGGAGTGGTCCTTGCTCGCGTCGTACAGCTCGGACGGCTTGACGGTGGTCGTGGTGCGGGCGGCCTGGACGCCGTCGACGTAGAGGACCATCGTGCCGGTCGAGCCGTCGAGGGTGACGGTGACGTGCCGCCACTGACCGGGCGTGAGCTGCGAGCCGGCCGTCAGCTTCGACTCGGCCGGCCAACTCGCCTTGGTGATGGCCGCGTAGAGGCTGGAGCCGCCGTTGGAGGGGGTGGCGAAGAGGTACCTGTCGCTGTCGGGGCCCAGCCCGAACAGCCACTGGAAGCTGTCACCCCCCTTCCACTTGGCGTACGCCGAGACGGTCACGCTGTCCGCGTCCTTCAGCACCCCGTTCGGGATCTTGACGTACGGCGAACTCGTCGCGTCCCCGGACATCTTGAAGGAGCCGCCCTTCACCCCCGTACCGAAGGCGGGCGTGCCGACGTACGTGCCGTGGTAGCCGTGTCCGCTGGAGTCGACGGCGATGGTGCCGCCGCTCTCGTCGAAGTCGTAGTGCAGCAGCAGGTCGGCCGGGACGTCGGGGCCCTCCTCCGACACGGTGACCTCGGCCCGCACCGGGAGCGCGGTGCCGTCCGGCAGGCTGCCGGTGACGGTGAAGGTGCCGGGCCGCGCGTACGCGGACGCCGGGACGGCGTCCCAGGTGACGGCCACGGGCCGGTCGACGCCGTCGGCGTAGGAGGCGATGACGGTGGCGGGCAGGACCGGGGCCTGCCCGGTCCTCGTCCGCACCCGCACGTCCTCGACGCTCTCCACCACCTGGTCGGGCTGGTAGGCGCGCAGCAGCCGGTCGTACTCGGCCTGGGTGACCGGGAGCACGGTGCCGTGGCGGGGCTTGGCGGGCAGGTCGTAGTCCGCGACCGGGGTCCAGACCCCGGAGTCGAGATCGGTGGTCTCGAACGGGATGTACCCGCGCCCGCCGAACTCGTCGAGGAACGCGTACCACTTGTCCTCGGTGTTCGACTTGAAGACCAGCGGCCCCTCGGCGGCGGTCATCGCCCCCTTGCCGATGCCCTCGGCGACGGGCGTCCAGTCGGTGCTGCGGATCGAGTCGCTCTTCTCCTCGAAGACGAACTTGCTGTTGGGCGTCGAGGAGCTGTTGTTCCGCTCGTCCTTGGAGAGCCGGTAGTAGGTGCCGTCCTTCTGGATCATCGTGGAGTCGATGACCGACCAGCCGCGGTCGATCCACACCTTGGGCTCGCTGAAGGTGTAGAAGTCCCGGGTGGTGGCGTACATCATCCGGTTGTACGTGTCGCCGGAGTGCGCCGCGTCGTCGTACAGCTTGGATGCCCAGAACACGACGTACTCGCCGAGCTTCGCGTCGTAGAAGGCCTCGGGGGCCCAGGTGTTGCCCGCGCTGTCCGGGGCGACGCGCACCAGCCGCTGGTCCGTCCAGTGGACGAGGTCGGTGGACTCCCAGACCATGATCGACTTGCTGCCGGTGCGCTGGGCGGCGTCCCAGTCGCCGTTGCCGTAGATCCTGAGGTCGGTGGCGATCTGGTAGAACTTGTCGCCCTCCGGGGAGCGGATGATGAACGGGTCGCGCAGGCCCTTCTCGCCGAGCGTGGAGGTGAGGACGGGCTTGCCGTCGTTCAGCTCCCGCCAGTTCAGCGGGTCGTTCCCCTTGCTGAGGGCGGCGTGGAGCTGCTCGCCGTCGGCGGTGCCCTCGCCTGTGAAGTAGCTGAACATGTAGCCCTTGAGGGCCTGCCGTGAGGGAAGTTCGGGGACCCGCGCGGTGAAGGTGCGGGTGGCGGAGGCCGTGCCCTTGGTGACCGTCGCGGTCAGGTCGGCCGTCGTGGCCCCGGCGCCGTGCGCGGGGCGGTGGACCGTGCCGTCGGGGGAGACCACGTCCGGGGCGGTGGAGGTCCAGGTGACCTTCGTGCCGTGGGCGCCGTCGGCGGGCAGGGTGAGGTTGCCGCGGACGTCGTCGAGGTGGTGCACGGTGAGCAGGCCGGCGGCCTGCCGGGCGGCGGTGGCGTCGTCGGGGTCGGCGAGGACGGTGATGTCGAAGGCCTTGGTGTCGGTGACCGGGCCCTTGGTGAGGGTCGCGGTGAGGGTGGCGTGGGCGTCGGGGGAGCCGGCGGCGGGGCGGGTCACCTTGCCGGAGTCCGAGACGACGCCGGGGCGGTCGCTGGACCAGGTGACGGACGAGCCGCCCGCGGTGCCGGTCTTCGGCAGGTCCAGGTCGGCGGTCACCGCGCCGGTGTCACCGAGGCTCAGCGCCGCCTTGTCGTCGGCGACGCCCTGGGTGTCGACGGGCAGCGCGAGTCGCCCGACCTCGGAGCCGTCGAGGGCGCGGTCGTACACGCGGAAGTCGCGGATGCGGCCCTTGAAGAGTTTGTCGCCGGAGTAGAGGGACCTGCCGATGTAGTCGGCGACGGTCCTGCCGGACCCGATGGCGCCGGGCGTGAGGGTGACGGAGGTGTTGCGGCCCACCTCGACGCCGTCCTCGTAGAGCACGCCGGTGGTGCCGGTCTGGGTGTACGCGATGTGCTTCCACACCGAGCGGGCCAGGTCGTGGGAGTCGGACGGCCTGGTCGTCTGCTCCGTCGACCAGTTGCCGCTGGCGAGGGAGGTGCGCAACGGGTTGCCGGTGGCGAAGAGGTAGCCGTTGCCGCTGCTGCCGCTGGAGTTGCCGAAGCCGTACAGGAAGTACGGGGTGGACTGGGCGGAGTCGATGCGCACGTCCATGGAGACCGTGATGGCGGACATGCCCTTCATGACGTCGTCCGGGACCTTGACGTAGGTGTCGGAGCCGTTGAAGCCCAGGCCCTGGCCGGTGGCCGACCAGTCGGCGGTGCCGCTGACCGTGCCGTCGCGGCCGTTGCCCGAGGCGTCGCGGACGGTGCTGCCGGTGCTCGCGTCCAGGGGGTACCAGAGGGCGAGGCCGTCGGTGGGGGCGCCGGCTTCGGCGGCGGCCCCGGTCCCGGCCGTCGCGGGGAGTGCCGGTCCGGCGAGGGCGAGGAGGGTGGCGGCGGCGGCCAGGGCGGCGAGACGGCCCGCCCGGCGTCTCGCGCGGCCACGGGGTCGTGCGGTGTGCGTCATGGGGGGCTCCCTGCAAGTCCCTTGCCGTTACATGGAGATGACATCGCGTTGCGAGAGTGTCAAACGCTGTCCATGGGGGCGTCAAGGCTTTTCGAACGATGTCCGACTGGTCGAACGTTCCGTGTGCGGGGGAGAGGGGCCGGCCCGGTGGTCAGATGAACGCCGGGTGCCCGACGGTCAAGCCACGGCCATGACCTGGCGGCCGGTTGTCCCGGCGGTGGCCAATCTTCGCCCAAGGAATCCCGGGGCGGGCAAAGAGATCTACCCGCATAGAGCAGGCGGTGCTGTCATGCTCACGTCTGCCCGGAACCCTGCCGGGCGCCTCCCCGGGAGACCCCCACATGTCCCGAATACACCGTCCCCTCGTGACCACCGTCTCCGCGTTCGCCCTCGCGTTCGCGGGCCTCACCCTCACCACCGGCACGGCGCACGCCCAGTCGTGCAGCCAGGCCTACCTCCCGCTGCCCGACCCCGTTTGCCAGCCCGGTGACCTCAACCCCGACGTCACCCAGAGCACCATCGACTCCACCATCTGCGTCTCCGGCTGGACGGCGACCGTACGCCCGTCCAGTTCCTACACCACCGCGCTGAAGAAGAAGCAGATCGTCGAGTACGGGTACACCGACACCAGCACCTCCGACTACGAGGAGGACCACTTCGTGCCGCTGGAACTCGGCGGCGCCCCCAAGAGCGAACTCAACCTCTGGCCCGAGCCGGAGTACGGCACCAAGACCGCCGCCAACAAGGACACCGTCGAGAACAAGCTCAAGAAGGCGGTCTGCGCGGGCACCGTCAGCCTCTCCGACGCCCAGGACGCGATCATCACCGACTGGACGACCGCCCTGTCCAGCCTCGGCCTCGGCTGACCCCGCCAACTTTGCTGCCCCGCACGAGGCTTGGATCTGCCGCGTGCGGGGCAGAGCCCTCCTACCGGACACCGGGTGCCGGTCACGGTTCGGCACGAGGAGGGCGTCATGGACGGTCGGATCCGAGTACGCGTCGTTCGTCGCCCCGCTCCCCGGGGGCAGGAGATCGACCGCAGGACGCCTTCCGGGCGCATCCTGCCCTACTAGGGCCTGTCGGCCAGGCCCTGGCCCCATCCGTGCACGCGGGGCGCGCTCGTGGCCGGGACGGCTGTGCGGGGTGGCCGGGCCGCCACCCTCAGGAGGAGGGCGCGGTCAGCTGGAGTTCGAGGTGCGTGAAAGGGCCGCCTGACGATCCGCCGCTGGTTCACCCCCTGACCACCGTTCTCGCCCCCCGCACCTGAGCCCGGTCGGCTTCGGCCCGCCGGTCCCCCGCCGGGTCCGCGGGTGCGCACGGATCGGGTGGACCGCAAGCCTGGTGCGCGTCGGCCGTCGGCTTCCCCTCCCCGGGTCGGCTGCGTCCGAACTGGACGGTCTACGAGTCGAGTTGCTGTCGGCCGCCGGTCCCGTCCGGTCGACCGGTACGTTCGTTTCGTCCCGGGGCCGGGTGGGAAATGGTGGGGCAACGTGGTCCCGGCCAGGGCCGCGGGAGGGGGACACGGCGGTGCCGGATCTGGTGCGCACGACGGGTGGGCGGCGGCTGCGGGTGGAGGTGTCGGGGGACCCCCGGGGGCGGCCGGTGTTCCTGCTGCACGGCATGCCCGGCAGCAGGGTGGGGCCCCGGCCCCGGCCCATGTTCCTGTACCAGCACGGCACCCGGCTCATCAGCTTCGACCGCCCCGGCTACGGGGGTTCGGACCGCCGGCCCGGACGGCGGGTCGTGGACGTCGTCGAGGACGTGGCGGCCGTGGCGGACGCCCTCGGTCTCGACCGGTTCGCGGTGGCCGGCCGCTCCGGCGGCGGACCGCACGCCCTGGCCTGCGCGGCCCTGCTGCCGGGCCGGGTGACGCGGGCGGCGGCCCTGGTGGCCCTCGCGCCGCGGGACGCCGAGGGACTCGACTGGTTCGCCGGGATGACGCCCTTCAACGTCCGGGAGTTCCACACGGCCGTCACCGACCCGGAGGGCTACGCGGCCGGGATCATCCCCCGCTCGGCCGACATCCGCGCCAACCCGGCGCGGCTGCTGGAGGACCTGCGCTCGGACCTGACCGACGAGGACCGGCTGATCGTCTCCGACAGCAGCATCCGCTCGATGCTGCTGCGCACCTACCACGAGGCGCTGCGCACCTCGCCGTACGGCTGGATCGACGACGCGTTCGCGCTGACCCGCCCGTGGGGCTTCGACCCGGCGCACATCGGGGTGCCGGTGCTGCTGTGGCACGGCGCGAAGGACGTGTTCTCGCCCGCCTCCCACTTCTCCTGGCTCGCTGCCCGCATCCCGCGCGCCCAGGCCGTCCTGGAGCCCACGGCGGCCCACTTCGGATCCCTGCGCGCCCTGCCCGCCGTACTGGACTGGCTGCTGGCGGGGACACCGGACTGACGGCCTCCGCGCCCGCCCCCGGCGCGTTCCGGGGGCCCGCTCACACCGCCAGCGGCTCCAGGTCCCGGTACACCCGCCGTTCCTCCACCGCGTACCGGGTGATGCCGTTGTTCTCGCCGAGCTGCTGGCGCAGCCCCTTCAGCCGCCTGACGGTGTCCTCGCGCAGGGCGCGGGCCTCCTCCGTGCGGCCGAGGGCGCCCAGGGTGACGGCGCTGTTGCTGACCACGGCCAGCGCCTCGGGGTGCTGGGCGCCGAGGTCGGCGCGGAGCGCGTCGGCGCTGTGCCGCTCCCGCTCCCAGGCCTCCTCCAGGCGGCCGGTCTCGGCGAGCACGATGGCGTAGTTGGCGGAGCAGAACTGGGTGTGCGGGTGATGGGCGCCGAGCACCTCGGTCATCCGCTCCAGCACCTTGCGGAACACCTCCTCGGCCTCGTCCCGGTCACCGCAGCCCCAGTGGAAGACCGCGAGGTTGTTCATCGCGGTCTGGGTGTAGGGGTGGGCCTCGCCCGGCTTCTTCACGTACTCGGTGAGCACCTTCTGCGCGACGTCCCGCGCGGCCTCCGGGTCCTCGGCCGCGAACAGGTCGGCGGCCAGGTTCAGTTCGCAGGCGAGCGAGTCCGGGGTGGGCGCGGTGTACTGCGCCCGGTACTGCTCCAGGGTCGCCGCCGTCAGCCGCCGCGCGTCCTCCAGCTCGCCGGCCCGGCGCAGCGACACCGCGAGCGACTTCGCGCACCGCAGGGTGCCGGGGAACTCCTTGCCGAGGACCCGCTTGTGCTGCTCGTACGCCCGTGACAGGACCGCCACCGACGCCGTGTACTCGCCGACCTCGCGCAGGTCGCGGCCGAGGTTCTCGGCGGACGACAGGGTGTAGATGTGGTCGGCGCCGTGCACCTGGGTACGGCGGGCGAGGGTGACCTCGTCGATGCCGCGGGCGTCCCGGTACCTGCCGACCATGCGCAGCGCCAGGGCGAGGTTGTTGGCGGCGTTCAGGGTGCGCGGGTGGGCCTCGTAGAAGAGGTCGCTGAAGCCGTCGTGCGCCTCCTTCGCCAGCTCCACCGCCTTGGTGTACTCGCCCAGCGCCGCGAGGTCGCTGGAGAGGCCGGAGGTGGTGATGAACGTGTGCGGGTGCCGGTTGCCGAGCAGCCGGCGCTGCCGGTCGAGCACGTCGTCGTCCATCTCCCGCGCCTCGACGTACAGGCCCTGGGAGCGCAGCACGTTGGCGAGCTGGCAGCGCAGGTACAGGTACTGCTCGTCGTTCTCGCCGAGGGGTTCCTTCCAGTGGTCGAGGAGTTCCTCGGCGAGCCGCTGCGCGCGGGGGAACTCGCCGCGCTTCCACAGGTAGCGGACGCGGTCGATGAGCAGCCTGCGGGGCTCCGCCTCGGTGCAGTTGCGGATGTCGGAGGCGGTGAGGTGCGGCCAGACGATGTCGAACTGCGGCCAGTTCTCGCGGTTGTCGGTGGGTTCGTCGCCCTTGGGGCGGGCTCCCCGGAGGATCTCGTGCACCGTGTGCCGGGCCCGGCGCCGGTCGTCCTCCGTCATCTGGGAGCGGATCACCGCCTGCACGAGGCGGTGCACCTGGATGGAACGGGAGATCTGGTCGACCTTGGCCAGCGCGAGCTGCCCGATCTCCCGCACCAGCTGGCCGATGAGCAGGCTCTCGGTCAGGGCGGCGTCGAAGGGGCGCAGGGCGCCGAGCATCTCGTCGCTGTCGTAGAGCAGCTTGGAGGAGATCGGCTCGGCGGCGAGGAACGCGCACAGTTGCAGCAGCCGTACCGAGGCGGGCGAGCGCTCCTTGAGCCGCTCGATGGAGATGTTCCAGGTGGCGGCCACGGTCTCGGGGTAGTCCGAGGGCTGGTTGAGCCCCATCACCGCGGCGGTCTCCTCGGTGAGGCGGCGCAGGTACTCGGCCGTCGGCATGGCCGTCTCGGCCAGCCAGGCGCCCGCCTGTTCCACCGCGAGCGGCAGGTCGCCCACGGCCTCCGCGACCTGGTCGGCCTCCGCCGGGGAGAGGCCGGGGGCGCGCCGGGACAGGTGCTCGACGCTCTCCTGCCGCTGGAAGACGTCGACCGGCAGGGTCTCGCCCTTGTCCGACCAGGCCTGGTTGCGGGAGGTGACCAGGATGTGCCCGCCGCCGGTGGTGGGCAGGTAACCGGTGAGGTCGTCGGGGTCGTCGGCGTTGTCGAAGACGAGGATCCACCGCTTGGTCGGGTTGCCGCGCGACAGCATGCGGACGGTTTCCTTGCTGGCCAGCGCCATGTCCTCGCCGCCGGGCGCGCCGATGCGGGCCCCGAGTTCGGCGAGCGAGGCGATCACGTTGTCGACGTTCTCGGCCGGCACCCACCACACCAGGTCGTAGTCGGCGCTGAACCGGTGCACGTACTCCAGCGCGATCTGGGTCTTGCCGACCCCGCCCATCCCGAACAGCGCCTGGTGCTGGGGCAGTACCGCGGTCATGCCGCTGCGCAGCTGCTCCCGCACCTTCTCCAGGATGTAACCGCGGCCGGTGAAGGTGCTGTTGCGCTGCGGCACGTTCCAGTGGTCCGGGACGTGGCCGGGGAACCGGGGTGCCGCGGGTCCGGCCTTGGGCAGCTGCGCGGGCAGTTCGAGCGCGCCGAGCAGCACGCTCTCGCAGCCCGCTTCGTCGCGGCCGTGCAGGTCGACGACGTCGGCCTGGTGCCGGTACGACTCCGGTGGCGGGACGTCGTCGACCTGTACCGGGATCAGGGTGCCCGCCGGCCCGTCGGTGCCCGCCGCCGGGCCCGGCAGGAGGGCGGTGTGCCGGGAGCCGTACAGCGCCTTGGACCACAGGACGAGCACGCGGGTGCCGGGGGCGGGACGCTCCAGCGGTCCGGCGGTCAGGTCGTGCAGCGCGACGGTGCAGCCGGCCCGTTTCAGCAGCGACTCGGCCCAGTCGGCCCACATCCGGTTCTCCGCCGCGTACACCACGGCCACCTGCATCGCGGTGGTCTGCGGCCGCCGCCGGATGAACGCGTCCCGGCAGCGCAGCCGTACCGCGTCCGGGATCGGCGGCAGCGCGGTGACCTCGTTGTCGGTCACGAACGCGGTGAGCCGTTCGAAGGCGGCCAGCAGCGACTTCGGGTCGCCCTTCTTGTCCCCGACGACGGCGAGCGTCTCCTCGTACGCGTAGTACGGCTTGTACGGGATCTCGACGCTGCCCCAGTAGGCGGTGATCTCGTCGGCGCTGAGGCGTTCCCCGCCCGGCCCCTTCGGCAGTCCGGCGAACTTCGCCCGGGCCAGCGCGCGGCCCGCCTCCACCTTGTCCTTCTCGCCGTCGTCCACGCGCATCGGCACCGGCAGCACCCGGATCCGCCGGTTGCGGTGCTCGTCGCCGACGCTGTACGCCACGTCCGCGGCGCCGTCCAGGGCCTGGTCGCTGAAGGTGAAGCAGTCCACGAGGATGTCGGGCATCTGCAGGGTGCAGATGTCCGCGGTGTCCGAGCGCCCGGTGCGCGAGTCGATCAGCACGTAGTCGTACGACCGTTTCATGCTGTCGCGCAGTGCCTCCAGGAACATGCCGCCGCGCAGCCGGTCGTAGAAGTTGTCCCACTCCAGGGAGGACGCCGTGCCCGAGTAGGCGCGGAACTGCTTGCCCGCGGAGAGGAAGTCGAGCGAGCCGCCGTTCTCGAAGCCGAGTCCCTGCCGCTCGGGGGAGAGCGACACGGCGTGCTGCTCCACGTCCGCGTACTCCAGGTGCCAGGGTCCCGAGCGGGTGATGCCGTCCGTGGCCGCCCAGGCGTAGTCCTGGAGGATGTTCAGGACGCCCCCGGTGGCGGCGAGCACGTTGGGGTCCAGGAACGGGTGGAAGAAGCGGTCCAGGCCCGGGGCCTCCAGGTCCCAGTCCACGGCGAGGACGCGTTTGCCGTTGGCGGCGAGGATCCACGCCGTGTTGGCGAGCGCCATCGTCCGTCCGGTACCGCCCTTGTACGAGTAGAAGGTGATGATGCGTCCGTCCGGTGCGGCCGTCATGCGTCTCCTCCGGGTTCGTCGCCCGCGTCGGGGTCGGACGGTGGGTAGGGGTCCGCCAGGCGGGGCCTGGGGATGTCCGGGCCCGGCGGCAGTCGGACCTCCGCGTTCTTCAGGTACTGCCTGGTCGTGTACGCCACCACCTCGGGCAGCACCCTGGTGAAGGCCTTGAGCGTGGGGACGCCGTTGACGGGGAGCCGGGCGTCGCCGCGCCGCGCCCGTTCCAGGATGGTCGGCATCACCCGCTCCAGCTCCTCGGCGAGCCGGCGCCCCTGCTCGCCGTGGTTCTGCAGGTCGGCACGGCAGCGCGGCACGATCGCGCTCACCCACGGGCGGGCGTACGCGTCGAACGTCTTCAGCCTGCTGCGGCGTTCCTCGTCGGTCAACGCCCACTGGTCCACGAGCAGGATCCCGGGCTGCCGGTCCCCGGACGCCGGTGTCTCCTCGCCGGGGCTCTCGTCGTCGAAGGCGACGACGCTCACCCGGTAGTCCAGGGACCGGATCAGCTCCTCGGCGTGCGTGGACAGCGCCCGGGTCGACTCGGTCTGGTACGGGTTCCAGTCCAGCGCGTCGTCCCCGTAGGGCCCGGGGTCACGGGTGTGCGGGACGCTGTCCTCGGTGGGCGCGGCCACCGTCAGCCGGATGTGCCGCGGCCCGGTGCCGGGCGGTTTGAAGGCGCTCGGCGTGCTCTCGTAGTCCCGCGGACGGCCGGGCGGCAGCCGGGACTCGCGGGCCGCCTGGACGATCCGTTCGGCCAGGCCGTACACCGTCTCGTCGTACTCGTCGCGCAGCCGGCTCAGCTTGATCAGCCCGTAGATGCCGCTGCTCAGGTACCGCCCGCCGGACGAGGTGTCCTCGACGTGGATGCGGCGTACCGAGTCGGGGAGTTCGCTCATGTCGACCCGGGTCCACAGGGCGGGCACGATGGCCGACGCGGTCGCCGTCCCGGTGGTGCGGGCGTTCAGCATCCGTTCGTGGAACGCGTACCACTCGCGGCCGCACATCTCGCTGGAGAAGTAGCGCGGCGAGAACAGCGGTACGAACACCCGGCAGGTGGCGAGGTTCTCGCTCAGCTTCTCGGGCCAGCCCTCCCCGGAGCGCATGTCCCGGTCCATGAAGCCGGCCTGGGACCCGGCGGGCAGGTCGGTGAGCGCCATGATGTGGCTGCACAGGTCGTTGAAGAGCACCCGCACCCAGTGGTCCGGGTCCCCGCTGTCCGGGCTCCACTGCGGGGTGTGGGCGTACGACAGGAAGAAATAGGGCCGGTTGTCCGGAGCCCGATTCTGCACCCGTTCCCCCATGTCCGCACGTCTCCCTGCCCCTCGGCAAGCAGCTGGACCGCCCCCGTCGTCAACGCCTGAGCCGGACTCAACAATGTGCCCGAAGGACCCCGCTTCCGGTTCACTGTTTTCAGGCCAAAGCCCGACGATATCCAGACATCTGACCCTTGGCGTGTCTCACCACGTCCCGCATGGAGCACAGCACGACCGGCTTCGACGCCCACTCGGCCGCGGTCAGCAGCCCGCCCGGCAGCCGGGCGCCGATCTCGCCGAAGTCGCTGTCGTCCAGGGAGAGATCCCGGTAAGGGACCCAGTTCCCCTTGTCGCCCACCACGCACCGGTACACGCGCCGGGGCGGCCTCGGCCGCATCAGGTACTCGGCGTAGTGGAACGCGCTGCACACCTCGAACCCGACCCGCAGCAGCAGGATCTGCGCGTCGGCCCGGTACAGCCGTGCCATCGGGGAGAGCCTGCCGAGGTGGCTGCGCAGCGGGTGCCGCCGGAGCAACTTCGGTGCCAGCGGCCCGAGTCCGGCGAGCGAGGTCTGCGGGTGCGCGCTGCGCACGGCGCCGGGCGTCGTCCGTACGCACTCGGCGAGCGCGCCCATCGTCGGGCACTCGGTGGCGTCGGGGTCGAACGGGGCCATCGCGGCGCGGTACTCGGCCGCCTCCCGCTCGCTCAGGCCCGCGACGGCCTCCAGGTGGGCCCGGGAGGTGTCGGAGTTCTCCGGGGTGAAGGTGGGCACGACCAGGGTGCCCGCGGGGCCGAGCGCGGCCCGCAGCGCGTCCCGGACCAGCTCCGGGGCGGCCCCGGTACCGCTCAGCGAGGCGTGCACCATCAGCACCCCGCCCCGCCGCACCCCCAACGAGCCGAACAGGTCGCTCAGTTCTGCTTTCCGCGCCGCGTCGCCCGCGGTGGCACACGCCTGTTCAGCCACGGCGGCCCGCCCACTGCGACCACATCCGGGCCACCAGCACGGCTCCGGTCGCCGTGAGTTCGGACTCCGGCAGCAGGGTGAGCGCGGTGAGGGCGCGGGCCGCCGCCGGGTAGGCCGCCCGGCCCAGCTCGTCGTCCGCGCGGTCCAGCAGGTCGCCCGCGGGGCTGCCCGGCCGGTGCAGGTCGGCCGTCTCGCGCAGGGCGGTGAGCCGGGCCCGGCGGCCGATGCGGGGCAGCTCCCGGGCGAACTCCTCCGGGGTCACGTCCACCGCGACGCCCAGCGCCCCGAACCCGTGCGCACCGAGCAGCAGTCCGCTGCCCGCCTCCAGCGGGGTGAGCACGGTGGGCCGGAACGCGTCCGCGTCGGGGCGGGGGCCGGACGCGTCCTTGTCGAGCAGTTCGTAGCCCCGGCCGAGCCGCTCCACGAAGTCGCCGCTCACGAGCGGCGGGGCGACCGTGGCCGGGTAGCAGTCGCGGTAGGGATCGGCGTCGTCGACGAGCGGGGCGCCCTGGGCCAGCAGCCGCCCGAGCGGACGCCAGCGGGCACCGGGCGCCCCGTCCAGCCGGACCCAGCCGTCCTGGACGGACCCGGTGAGCGCACCGTCCCCGGTGCCCGCGCGGTCCCTGCGGACCCGGCCGTCCTCACCGTCCCCGGCGTCCTCGCGGTGCCTGGCGTCCTCGCGGTGCCTGGCGTCCTCGCGGTGTCCGGTGCTCGCGCGGTCCCCAGTCTCCGCGTGGTCCCTGCGGACCCGGCCGTCCTCACGGTCCCTGGTGTACGCGTCGTCCTCGCCGTCCTGTGCGGTCGGTTCGCCGGGGCCGCGTACCCGGAAGGCGTTCGGTGCCACGGTCACCTCGACGCGGCCGGGGGCGGCCAGCCGGTAGGTGCCCCAGGTGGGCAGGTGCAGCCGGGTGCCGGGTTGGTCCCAGGACAGCGTGGCGGACCGTCCCGCGCGCAGGACCGCCGCGGCGGTCAGCGACATGAACCGGGCCGTGTCGGCGGGCCCGCGCAGGGAGCGCCGGAGGCCGGTGCGCACATAGGGGTGGGCGAGCACCTCGTCGAGCCGTGGCGCGGTCTCGGGATCGGCGTCCAGCGCCAGCAGCAGCCGCCAGGCCTCCGCCGCGTCGGGCTCGGCCACCAACTGCTGCCGGGTCCGGCGCAGCAGCAGCCGGTCCAGCTCCAGCTGCGCCCAGCCGAGCCGGTCCTGGCTCAGCACGGCCGGGGCGAAGGAACGGTCGGTCACGCGGTCGGCGATCCCCTCCACCAGCGAGCGCAGGTCGCCGCAGAAGACGCTGGGGTTGTCGAAGCCGTTCTCCGAGCGGTACCGGTGCCCGTACAGCCCGCCGCCGCAGGACCGCACCACCGGGCAGCGGCGGCAGGTCTCGCTGATCCCCTCGACCCCCTGCTGCCGTGCCCGCACCCCGGGATGCGCGGCGTACTCCGCGAAGCCGTGCCGGAAGACGTCGTAGCCGGTCTCCGGCGCCCCGGCGAACGCGATCTTCAGCCAGTCGGCCTGTTCGAAGGTGCCGTCCGTCTCGATCACGGCGAGGTCGCTGGGCGCCAGCCCCATCGCCTCGGTCAGGGGCGGCCCGCCGCGCAGGGTGCTGAGCACCGAGTCGAAGGTCCGCACCGGCATCGGGCGGCCCTGTTCCTCCCAGCGGTCGAAGACCGCGAGCAGCCAGTCGGCGTACGGGGTGGCGGCCTTGTCCGGGTGGGGTGGCGGGCTGTCCCAGGTGGAGTGCGGAAGCAGGTAGTCGATCCGCGGCGGGGCGAGTTCGGTGAGGGCGTCGTGCACGGCGACGGGGTCGTTCGCGACGTCCACGGTGCACAGGATCCCGCTGAACAGGTGGCGGTACTCCGGTTCCTGGAGCAGCCGGATGCCGCGGACCACCCGGTCGAAGCTGCTGCGGCCCCTGCGGTCGAGGCGGTGCCGGTCGTTGGCCGCGCGGTCGCCGTCGAGCGAGACGCTCACCTGGACCCCGAACTCCCGGCAGACGTCCAGGTGCCGCCGGTTCAGGGTGACCGCGTTGGTGTGCATGCGCAGGTCGAGCGCGGTCAGCGGGGCGAGGGCACGGGTGAGTTCGGCGCAGACGTCCCGTAACCGGGCGGGTCCGACCAGCAGCGGTTCCCCGCCGTGCAGGATCACCGAGACGGACTCCAGCGCCCGTGCCCGGGTGTACTCGGCCAGCCGCCCGGCGACGGCGCGGACGGTTTCCGGGCGGATGAAGGTAGGGCGGGACCGCCAGCTCTGGTCGGCGTGCTGGTACACGTAACAGTGGTCGCAGAGCAGATCGCACCTGCTGTGGATCTTGAGGACCAGCTGTCTCAGGGGTGGGCTGTCGGGCGACTGGATCGTCACCGGAGGCAGTCTGTCAGACTTCCCGCCCCCGACGGGCCCCAAACGGCATCACGGCGACAAACATTGACGCACTGTCAGCGCACTGACGTGGGTACGGGCGGCGCGCGCCGGGGCCGGCGCACCCACGTCCGGGTGACGTTGCCGTGGCGTGCTGCCCGGTCAGGCCGCCGAGTTGAACGTGACCGGTCGGCTCGACCGGTGGTCGGGGGCCTCGGTCACGCGGCCCGTGTCGCGCGCCGTGGAGGCCGCGTACGGGTCGATGTCCGCCAGGGGGGTGTGCCGGGCGGCCGGCGCCGGGTTGCGCAACTGCGTCGAGGTGGTCGTCATGATTGTTTCGTCGCTCCGGTTCGGGCTCGCGGAACCGAGACTGGTCCCGATGGTGCGGACCCTATACCAGGAATGCCGTGCGAACCTCTTGTGCACGGGCCGGGTTTCCGTACTCATTGATGTCTCAGACCTGTTTTTCGGGGGCGCGCGAAAGCCTTCGGGGGCGCGCAGGGCATTCGGGGGGCGTCATGGGGGCCGCTACCACTCCGGTACCGAGCACCACGCTGGGCGAACGGGACCTGCCACCGCTGTTCCAGGTGAGTGACCAGTGCGCGTTGCGCCACCAGAGTGACTCGTTCCGGTCCGTGCGGACACATCTGCTCGTGCTGCTGCTGGCCACCACGGCCGCCGTCCTGACCGAGCAGGCGTCCGGCCACGTCATGGCGGTGCTCGCCGCGCTGCTGTACGCGCTGACGATCGTCCTCGGCCTGAACACCTCGCGGCGGCGGTCCCGCGCCCACTGGCAGGCGCACCGGGCCGCCGCCGAGCTGCTGAAGTCGCTGGCCTGGCAGTACATGGCGCACGGGGGTCCCTTCCACTCCGCCGTCGCCGACCCGGACGCGGTGTTCGCGGAGCGTCTGGAGGAGCGGCTGCGCGAACTGCGCGCCTGCGGCTGGGAGGACTCCCGCGACGGGGCCGGGGAACGGGGCCGGGGCCAGATCACGCCGCGGATGCGCGCCGAGCGCGCCAAGTCGTTCGCGGCGCGCCGGGACCTCTATCTGCGCGACCGGCTCCTGGAGCAGACGGTCTGGTACAAGAACCGGGCCTCCCGGGCGCACCGGGCCGCCGCCCGCTGGTCGGCCGTCACCGCCGCGCTGACCCTGCTCGCCCTGGCCGCCGCCCTGGTGCGGACCGTCGGCCTGCTCGGCGGCGCGGACCTCGCGGGCCTGCTCAGCGCGGCCGCCGCGGCGGGCGTCGCCTGGCAGGAGGTACGGCGGCACGGCCCGCTGACGTACGCGCACTCGCTCAT
Organism: Streptomyces sp. NPDC021562; assembly: GCF_040640875.1. Taxonomy (NCBI): domain Bacteria; kingdom Bacillati; phylum Actinomycetota; class Actinomycetes; order Kitasatosporales; family Streptomycetaceae; genus Streptomyces; species Streptomyces sp. NPDC021562. Next base: position 289,912 of record NZ_JBFACN010000010.1, on the reverse strand, counting down.
CGAACAGGACCTGGAGACCGCCCGGATCGCCATGTCCACCACCGTCACGGAGTCGGGCTGGGCCGAGGCGGTCGGGGAGGCGGAGCGCCTGATGTCGCCGGCCCACACGGAGTGGCTGGTGCGGTTCGGCACCTGAGGGGGGGCTCGGCGCGCGGTCAGTCCCGCAGCGCCCCCTCCGGCCACAGCACCGTCACCGGCACGCCGAGGCGCCGCGCGTGGGCCACCACGTCACCGGTGCCGCCGAGCCCGCGCGCCGGACGGCCGTCCCACACGGCGAGCAGCTCGTCGGAGTGCTCCACGATCCACCGGCCCGCCGCGAAGTACGCCTCTTCGTGGGTGGGTTGGACCGGCAGGTCGACGCGGTGCGCACAGGACCGCAGGATCCTGCGGTACGACGCCTGCGCCGCGTCGTCACCCAGGTGGGCCTCGTAGTCCATGCCCGGGATCACGGCCGTCACCGGGACGCCATGGGCGAGGGCGAGGTCCGCGAACAGCTGGTCCGCACCGGCCGCGAGACAGCTGAGCGCCTCCAACGCCACGCCGGTACGGCTGAGTTGAAGCCGCAGGGCCGTGCGCACGAAGGGCAGCACGGACGGCGGGATCGCACGGTGCCCGGTCACACCGAGCCGCGTTACGGTGAGCCGGGGGACCACTGCCGCCTCGGCCGGACGGTCGGCGAAATCGGCTGTCACGGAGGCTGTCACGGAACGTCCCCTTCCGTCACCTTGGGTGAGTACAGCCTAACCGAGGGCTGACCGGGCGTGCAGGGGGCGCATCGGCACAATGGCCTTCCACGGCGGCGTGGAGCTGCCGAATCGGAGCCCGTAACCGAGCTGCAGGGGCAGTACCCCACCCCGTGGGGTACTGCTGCAAGCGATGGGACACGCAGTGCGACCTGCGTGTCATTTGGCTCATCACGAGGGATCACGACCCAAACGCGGCGCAGCACGCTGACCTCGTCTCCTTCGACAGGCTCCTCCAGTACTTCACCGGCATCGGCGTGGAATCTGCGCCGCACCTGCTCTGGGATTCCTTCAGTGGCGGGACCGCCGCTGTTGTCAAGTGCGTCCTGTCCCCGTTCGCCACCCCGATCTACTACTGCATGTTCCATCTCGTCTGGGAGCACTTGATGAGGCGGTTCGGGTGGCTGCTGAGCCACGCATGACCGCCCAAGTACTGGACCTCGGCGCTCAGGCATGGCCGAAGGCCCTCACCGAGAGGAGGGGGCCTTCGGCCTCTTGGAAGCACCCTCCGCAATAGAGGGGTGGGTTGATCAGGTGTAGTAGCCGCTGCAGTCGACGATGAAGTCCACGGCGCCGGAGCTGTTGTTGTAGATGCTGATCTGTCCGTTGGCGTCTGTGGGTGTGAGGGTGAGGTTGGCGATGGTGTCGCCGGCGCCCCAGTTGAGGTTGCTGGTGGCGGGTTTGCCGGTGCTGGTTGGGTAGGCGACGCCGTAGCCGCTGCCTACCGTGTTGGTGGCGGTGAGCATGGCGGCGAGGGTGGGGGTGGTGGCTGTGGTGATCTGTTGGGTGGTGGCGGTGCTGAGGGTGTAGGTGCTGTTGGCGGCTACGGGAGTGCTGGTTCCGCCGATGCCGCTGCGGGTGTCGACGAGCCGGGTCGGATTGACCGTGTGGAATTTCTGGCCGCCGGTGCCGGTGGTGTAGTAACCGGAGATGTCGGCGAGGACGGCAGTGGCGTTGCTGTGGACGGAGACGGTGATGGTTCCGGAGGTGCCGATGGGGACGTCTCCGGAGAGGGAAGCGACGGCATTGCCGGTGTTGAAGCTGAGGCTGGTGGCGGCGGTGGGGGCGTATCCGGTGGCGTATGCCTGGAGGTAGCCGCTGCCGGTGGCGTTGGCGGCGGCAAGATTGACGGCGACGGCGGTGGCGTTGCTGGGCACACCGTTGAGGCCTGTGATCTGCAGGGTGAAGTTGGTGCCGGCGGCCACGGTGCCGGTGCTGGCCAGGCTGGTGTGCGCGACGCTGGAGCGGGTGTCCAGGGCGCGGACCGCGCTGCTCAGGGGTGTGTAGGTCTGGTCGCCGGTGAGGGTGGGGTCGCTGGTGAAGTAGCCGGTGAGGTCGACGAGGAGGGCGGCGGTGCCGGTGCTGCTGTCGATGTGGGTGTAGAGGTCGATCTTGCCGTCGTTGCCGACGGGGACGATCTGGTAGCCGGTCGCGGTGGTGGAGGCGGCGAAGTTGGTGGATGAGGTCTTGGGGCGCTGGGTGCCGTCGGCGTAGGTGGTGACGTAGCCGCTGTCGGTCTGCGCGGTGGCGGTGACGTCCACGGCGACCGCGGTGACTGTGCTGGGGATGGTGGCGGGTGCGCCGCTGACCGGTGTGGTGACGGTGTCTCCCGCGATCTTGAGGTGGGTGACGGAGTCAGCGTTGACAGTGCTGGCGCCGGCGGTGATGCCGCTGGTGTAGGCCAGGCCGTTGCTGCTGCGGGTGTCGAGGATGCGGGTGGGGGTGACGGCCTGGTGGTAGCCGGCCGGGGTGTAGGGCTGGGCCGGGGGTAGGGCGGCCCCTGTCCAGGTCTGGGCGCGGGCGAGTTCCCCGCCGAAGTAGTCGTGGACGATGGTGTGCGAGGCGTCGTCGAGGGTGTGCAAGTCGTTGCCGAGCTGGAAGTTGCCGCTCGCGCCGGTGCTGGGCGCGGTGTGGTTGCCGGTGGCCACGAAGACGTCGTCGACGTAGAGGTTCATGACGCCGGTGGTCTTGTCGTAGGTGGCGGTGAGGTGGGCCCAGGTGCCGAGGTGGACGGTGCCGCCGGTGACGGTGTCGAAAGCCCAGGTGGTGCCGGCGCCGGTATTGAGGCTGAACTGCCAGCCGTCGCTGGTGGGCAGGAGCAGGATGCCGGAGTCGGCGCTGCCGCTCTGGGAGAGGACGGCGCCGCCGTAGGCGGTGGGGTCGGCCCAGATGGACACGGTAAAGGACTTGGTCAGGTCCAGGGCCTTGGAGCCCTGTAGGTAGTCGTGGTCGCTCGCGTCGAGTTGGACGTCGGGGTCGAACAGGCCGCCGCTGGGTGCGGTGACGCCGTTGGTGCCTTTGCCGGTAAGGCTGATTGCGTTGGTGCCGCCGTCCTTCGCGGTCAGCGGCGCCAGCGGATCGGCGTTGTAGTCGTTGAGGGGCCAGTCGTGGGTATCGGTGCTCAGCGCCTGCCCCGTGCCGTTGGGGATCGTCCAGCTGGCCGTGGTGCCGGAGAGAGTCATTTCATGGGCGGTAGCGGTGCCCGTGCTGTTGACGGTCCACAAGTCGGGTGTGCCGTCGTTGTTGATGTCTGCGGCCTGGAGGGTGGGCTGGTTGCCAGCGTCCCAGAGGGTGGCGGCTGCCTCGACGGGAGTGAGAGCGGTGTCGGTGACTTGGTTGTTGATCGCGTCGTCGGCGAGTTTGGTCAGGTTGTTGGGGCTGAGGTACCACAGCTGGCCGTGGGAGGGGTCGCTGGTGTCGCTGCTGGCGTCACGGGCGAAGACCGCGGGCAGTCCGTTCAGCACGGTGCTGGTTATGGTCCAGCCGCTCCAGTCGGTGGTGCAGCTGGTGGTGGTGCTGGTGTTCTGGGCGAGGCAGTAGGGGTTGTAGTCGGTGAGTTCGGTGGCGGCGTTGGCGCCGTTGTAGCCGCCGGGCTGGTTGCTGTCGGGTGACAGGTAGAGCTTGCCGCCGATGACCATGAGCAGGTCGGAGTAGCCGGTCATGGCCGTGGGATCGAACGTGCCGTCAGCGTTGGTGTCGCTGACGGCGTAGTTGAAGAGGCCGCCGCCGTTGGCGATGGATGTCGCGAATGCAATGGTTGTGCTGGCGGTGCCGTCGCTGTTGGGTGTGGTGACGGAGCGGCTGAAGGCGGCGGTGGTATCGAGTGCGGCCGGGATGCCGCTGTTGGGATCGAGGGGACTTCCGTCGCCGGTGCCGCGCAGGATTTCGGCGCTGGCTGATGACTTGGACGTGTCGTAGGAGTAGTCCAGGACGTCGGTGAAACCGGTGGCGGTCGCGAAGTGGCCGGTGATGGCCTGGGTGCCGGTGAAGGAAGTTGCGGTCTGGGCGGTGGACACCCCGTTGCCGTCGATGCCGATGTCCCGGGCAGTAGTGTCGATCTTGCCGCTTCCGGTGCCGGTGGCCTGCCAGAGCCCGGCCGGCAGGGAGTTCTTACCGCCCACGGTCAGCAGGTCGGCGTTGCCGTCGCCGTTGAGGTCGTCGGCGGTGGCGGTGGCGGGAGCCCTGGCGATGAACCGGTAGTCGTAGGTGTCACCGATGTTCCCGCTGGTGCCGACGGCGGTGACGGTCAGGACGTCGGTCTGCGTGGTCGGCTTCAGTGCGATGGTAGCGGTGTAGGGGCTGGTGGTGGAGGCGGGGACACTGACCGGGTTGCCGCCGTTGAGCTGGTAGCGGTAACTGCCCGGCGCGGTGCTGGTGCCGGTGTCCGTGATCGTGAAGCTCGCGGCCGTGCCCACCGTGCACTGGCTGTCGCCCGAGGGACTGTCAGTGAGTTCGGAGCACTGGCTCGTGGAGGACGGGACAGGGGTGACAGTGGGTGCGCCGGGGGCGGTGGGGTCGTAGTAGAAGTGACAGGTCTTGGACGGGTCACTGGTCAGGTCATGGTCGGTGACGGTGAGATACCAGGCGAACTCGGTCTTCGCAGTGAGCGTCTGGAAGGGCCCTGAACTGCTGGTGTGAGAGAAGAGGGTGCTTGTGGGGGTACCGCTGGTGGCGTTGATGGCACGGGTGTAGGTCGTACCGCTCGCCATGTTCTTCAGGGTGAAGTTGGCGGTGAGTGGGCTGGTGGTGCCGTCCGGGTCGGACACCCCGGCGCGCAGCGTGACGTCACCCAGACCGAGCGAGGTGGGGGTGGCGGCGGTGCAGCTGGTGCTGGGGCTGGTGGTCAGGGCGGTGGGGGTGTTGGGGGTGTGGTCGTAGGTGCTGGTGATGGTGGCCTGCTTGCTGAACTGCTTCCAGGCCAGGTCGTCACTCTCGTTGGCGGCGCGCAGCCCGAAAGTGGCTTGCGTCCACCTGCCCTTGGCAGCCGACTTCATCAACGAGGTGATGTCAAAGGTGACGTCATCGGGTCCGCAGTTGGTGGACCAGCCGTTGGCGACAGTCTGCGAGTCGAGCTTGCTGAACCAGAACTTGTTGTAAGGGTCACCGGAGCTGTGTGTGCTGTTCCAGGTGGTGCTGGAGGAGATGGAGCCGGTGTGCCACAGGTCGACCTCCGTCTTGGTGCAGGAGGCCGACCAGTTCTCGTAGAAGGAGATCTTGGACGAGATCACATCCTGCGCGCCCCAGATGCTGCTGTGGATGCTCGTCTGGAACAGGGCACGGTTGGTGGAGACGTCAGAGGTCCAGTCGGTGTAGCCGACGTGCAGGGGACCGGGGGTGGACGCGGCGGGCTTGTAGAACGAGGTGTCGGGCCACTCGCTGTCCACGAACGCCCACGCCTGGACGGTGTCCGTCTGGCCCGAGGGGATGAATGTGGGGTCGATGTAGACGGGGTAGACGGTGTTCTTGCCCCTCAGCAGCGTGTGCTGGGGTGACAGGCTGATGTGTCCCCGGTGGTAGGCGGCCTTCAGGCTCGCCGTGCGGGCCGCGTCGCCCGGCGATGCGGTGCTGGAGGCGAGGGGCACGCCGCTGCGCTTGTCGACGGTCTGTCCGGAGTGCGGGTCGGTCGTTGTCGGTGTGTTCGCGGCTGGGCGGCTGGAATCCCACATGGTGGGAGCGGTGGCCGAGAACACGGTCTGCCCGTCGTGGTCCTTGGCGGTGATGTCGCCGGCCGCGTCACTGGCCAGGGTCACGCCCATGGCCTTGGTGGCCAGGTTCAGGTCGGTGAGGGCAGGGTTCGCAGCGGCGGTGGCGTTCTTGACGACCAGGACCTCGCTGAACCCGCCGGTTTCCTGCGCGGTGACCGAGAGGTCCACGCCGGGCAAGACGTCGTGGTACGTCGCTGTAGAGCCGGACAGGGTGGGCGCGTGCAGGGTGAACGCTGCGGGGAGCGAGACGGCCAGAGAGCCGCTGCCGGCCCGCATGGTGGCCAGCGGGCCAGTTGCGCTGCCACCGGACAGGGCCAGAGAACTGGTGGACACCTTGGGGGAGATGGTGCCGTCCGCGTGACGCACCAGCGTGGGGTCCAGGTCTTTCCATCTGCCGTGCACCCGTTTGCGGACAGGGGCGAGCGTCTGTCTGAGCGTCAGCGTGCCGTTCGGGTTCGCGGTGAGGGTAGAGGAGTCTGTGGTCTCGGCTGTCGCCAGGACCGGCTTGCCGGTGGTCCGGGCCTTTGTCAGGGCCTGGTCCTCGCTCAGCCCGGCGGAAGCGCTCGTTGATGTGACGGTCGTGCTGGCGTGAGCCGTGGTGGCCGCGTGGGCGAGGCCGGGCAGCCCCAAGATGCCGGAGACCGCGACAGCGGTAGCACCGACGAGCACGCGGCGCACGTGCGAACGAGGCAGGGACGGCCGCGAAGTCTTTTGCATGTTCTTTCCCCCAAAAGCCTACTGATTAAAAAATCTGCACGCCCTGACCCCGTCCGGCATTACTCAATCCCGGATACGGTCCAATTTTTAGTAAAGTGATTTTGATTTTTCTTTACGGTTCGCCGAAGTCGGTCAACTGGCTTCGAGATGGCGTCGAGTCGGCTCGGCGGGTGGTCTGGGCTGCGCCAACGTACGGGGAGTTGGTGATCCGGCGCGGGGTAATGTGGCCCAGATCACGGCATGTACATGACTCGGATGTCCCCTTCTGGTGAAGATTGTCAACCTTCTTGGACGCGTTTTTTTCGAACTCCTTATTCTTCTGCATTGAACCTTCATGTATTTCTTGCCATCGGGCGAACGATCACTGGTGCTGCCATAGGCCGAGGTGGTCGTTCGGTATTTCGGCATGTCGTCATGTTGAGGGGGAGGCCGTGTCCGGTAGACGTGTGCGCAGGAACAGCGGAGCTGTGAGGGCGCGATACCGGCGCACGGCCGGAAGGCTCTTGGCGGGATGGGCTGCGGTGCTCGCCTGGTCCCTGTGCCTGAGCGTGGCCTTCGGGGCGACAGCGACCGCGCTGCCCCTGTCAAGCGCGACGACTGCCGCGTCGGCTGCGAAGCCGAAGGCGGATCTCGGCCGCTCGGTCACGGGACTCAAGCCCGTTCCGCACAAGAGCGTGCGTCTTTCCGGCGCCACCCGGCACACCGTCATACCGACCAGGACGGCGTGGCCGGCCGCCAAGGCCGGGACTTTGACGCTGACGGTGCCCAAGCACTCGGCAGCCACTGGCTCCAAAGCCATCGCGTCGGGGACACCCGTGTGGGCGCAGGCTGTAGCGTCCAGCAAGGGCAGCTATGCCGGCCCAACGACGCTTGGGGTTTCGGTCAAGTCGCGGTCGTTGTCCCGACGGCTGGGCGTATCCGGCCCCATCTGGTCGCTCGCAGCCGTCCCACGCTCCGGGAGCACCGCCGTCGCCTCCGGCCGGGTGAAAGTGGGCCTGGACTACGCAGCGTTCAGCCAGGTCATCGGAGGTAACTACGCTTCCCGGCTGCGGCTGGTGGAACTGCCCGCCTGCGCGCTGACGACCCCCCAACTGGCGAAGTGCCGCAAGCAGACCCCTCTGACGTCCCACAACGATCCCAGTAACACCGCCGTCTCCGCAGAGGTCACCCTCGTCGGCACCGGCTCGGTGAAGAGCGCTACCAGCGCCGTCCGCACCGCGGCCGGGGCGGCGAAGCCGGCTGTCTACACCGGCCCGGTCTCCCAATCTGCCACAGCCCAGGCGGCGTCGACGTCCGGCGCCGCAACGGTGATCGCGGCCACCGACTCGACCGGCCAGGAAGGCGGGGCCGGAGGCAACTACGCCTCCACTCTGTCCTCCGCGGGTTCCTGGGGACAGTCCGGCTCCTCCGGCGACTTCACCTACACCTACAAGGTGGACTCGCCGGCAGCATCCACGTCACTGGCACCGGACGCGTCGCTGTCCTACGACTCCGGCAGCGTCGACGGGAAGACAGCCAACACGCAGGCACAGTCGTCCTGGGTGGGCGACGGCTGGACCACGCAGGATTCGTTTGTCGCCCAGGAGTTCACACCTTGCTCCGACTCCCCTGAGGGCAGTGTCGGCTCGGTGACCACCTCGGACGAGTGCTACGACGGCCCTGTTCTGACCATGTCGCTGAACGGGTCGTCGACGTCGATCGTCTACGACAAGGACTCCTCCACCTACAAGCTGGCCGACGACAACGGCGAGATGGTCACGAAGGTGACCGGCTCGGCGAACGGCTCTGGCACGTACGACACGTCGTACTGGGTGATCACCGAGCGGGACGGCACCAAGTACTACTTCGGCCGTAACGAACTGCCCGGCTGGGCGTCCGGCAAGGACACGACGAACTCGGTGGATTCCGAGCGTGTGTACGCCGCCCACTCCACGGATCCCTGCTACAACTCCACGGCCACCAGCAGCTACTGCACCATGGCCTACAAGTGGCACCTGGACTACGTCACCACCGCCACCGGTGACGCGATGGCGTACTACTACACGCAGGACACCAACTACTACGGCGCCTACAACGGAGCCTCCGAAGTCCAGTACGTGCGCGACTCCTACCTCGCGCACATCGACTACGGCTTCACCACCGCCACCGGCCCCTACGGCACCGTCCCCGACAAGATCGTCTACAACCCGTCGGTGCGCTGCACCTCCACCAGCACCAACTGCGGCAGCGCGGAGACCTCCTCCAACGCCGCCTACTATCCCGACGTCCCCTACGACCTCGTCTGCGCGAAGGGGGCCACCTGCACCCCGTACGCGCCGTCGTTCTTCTCCACCGTCCGCCTGAAGTCCATCACGACCCAGCAGTACTCGGTCGCCTCCAGCGCGTACGTCACGGTCGACTCCTACGCGTTGACGCAAACGGAGCCGTCCACCGGGGATGCGACCAGCGCGACCCTGTGGCTGTCCTCAGTGCAGCGCACCGGCTCGGACACCACGGCGGGCGGCTCGACCTCGTCGATCACCATGCCGGCGGTGCAGTTCACCGGCTCGGCCCTGGAAAACCGGGTGAGCACCGCCACCTACCCGGGCCTGTTCCGCTACCGCATCACCAAGATCACCAACGAACTGGGCGGGGTCACCGGCGTCTCCTACACGCTCCCGACCGCCTGCTCGACCTCGGCCTCCCCGTCCTCGAACACCGCCTCATGTTTCCCGGAGTACTGGACGCCCAGCGGCTACATCAGCCCGATGCTGGACTGGTTCAACAAGTACGCGGTCCAGGAGGTCCTGGAGACCGACACCACCGGCGGCTCGGCCATCAAGGAGACCGACTACTCCTACAGCGGTGCGGCCTGGCACTACGACGACGACGAGACCACCAAGGCCAAGTACCGCACGTACGGGCAGTGGCGCGGCTACCAGCAGGTGACCACCACCACCGGCAACGGCTCCGGTGACGCTCAGACCAAGCAGGTCGACTCCTACTACCAGGGCATGGACGGCGACTGGCTCTCGTCCACGAAGACCCGCAGCGTGCCGCTCACCGACTCCCAGGGCGGCACCCACACCGACTCCCCCCAACTCGCCGGCAGCGTACTGGAGTCCACCTCCTACCTCGGCAACGGCGGCGGTGTCGACCACTCCACGATCACCTCGTACTGGATCTCCGCGGCCACCGCGACCCGCACACGGTCCGGGCTGCCGGACCTCACTGCCAACGCGACCGGCACCGCCGAGGAGTGGACCCGGCAACGACTGACCGACAAGGGCAGCACCAGCTGGCGCTACAACGAGACCGACACCACCTACGACGCCACCCGCACCGACGACGACTTCGGCCTGCCGACCTACACCTACACGCACACCGTGCCGACCGACACCGACTACGACCGGTGCACCACCACCACCTATGCCCCGGCCAACACCAGCGCCAACCTCGTCGGCCTGGTCTCCGGCACCGAAGAAGACTCCGTCGCCTGCTCTGGCTTCACCGAGGGTTCGGTCGCCTCCGTACCCAGCGGACTGAACACCCTGAGCGCCCCCGCTAGCGTCAACCGGCCCGATCAGGTCGTCTCCGCCACCCGGACCTTCTACGACGACCCCACCTTCTCCACCACCTTCCCGCAGGCCGCCGCCCCGACCATGGGCCTGGTCACCATGACCCGTAAGGCCACCGACTACGGCTCGGGCGCCTTCACCTGGCGGACCACCGCGAAGAACACCTACGACAGCACCTACCACCGCCTGGCCAGCACCACCAACGGCAACGGCAACACCACCACGACCAGCTACACGGTCAACTCCGCCTACCTGACCACCGGACAGACAGTCACCGCGCCCACCGTGAGCGGGGTCGCTCACACCAGTAGCTCGACGCTGGACCCGGAACGCGGGCTCACCCTCACCAGCACCGACGCCAATCATGTGGTCACCACCGTCCAGTACGACGCGCTGGGCCGGCCCACGTCGGTGTGGAAGAACTCCCGCGCGACCACCTCGCTGGCGAACCTCACCTACACCTACACGCTGTCCAACAGCTCGCTGTCGGGTGTGGTCACCAACACCCTCAACGACAACAGCGGCTACCTCACCTCGGTCAGCATCGAGGACTCCCTCGGCCGCACCCGCCAGACCCAGACCTACACCCCGCAGGGCGGCCGTCTCATCGACGACACCCTGTACGACTCACGCGGCTGGACGGCGAAGAAGAACAACGACTACTGGGACCGCGCCACCACCCCCACCCTGGCGCTGGACTCGGTGCCCGACAACCAGGTCGCCGACCAGGACGTGTACACCTACGACGGTCTCGGCCGGCAGATCTACGACATCTCCGAGAAGAACGGCTCGATCGTCTCGACCACCACCACGGTCTACAACGGCGACGCCACCACCGTCATCCCGCCCACCGGCGGCGTCACCAAGACCACCCGCACCGACCCGGTCGGCCGCACCCACGAACTCGACGAATACACCACCGCACCCACGCTCACCACACCGCTCAACGCAGCCACCGGAATCTTCTACCTCACCGGTGGCAGCACCACCGCCACCACTTACGGCTACGACGGCCACAACCAGCAGTCCACCACCACCGACGCCAAGAACCACGTGTGGACCACCACCTACGACCTGGCCGGCGAGGTGACCTCCAAGACCGACCCCACGGCCGGCCAGACCTCCGCTATGACGTACGACGGAGACGGCAACCTGCTTCAGGCCAAGGACTCCCGCGGCCTGTACGTCTCCTACACCTACGACGCACTCGACCGGAAAACCGGCCAGTACGCCGCGGCGACCGCCGCCCAGGCCGCCTACGCCTCCACCACCTCGCCAGGCAACCAGACCGCGTCCTGGGTCTACGACAACTCCGACACCGCCATCACCGGCATGACCTACCCGGTCGGCCACGTCACCACCGCCACCTCCTACAGCGGCGGCTACGCCTACGTGCAGCAGGCCGTGAACTTCAACGTCTTCGGCGAGTCCCTGGGCGAGGAGACCATCGTCCCCTCCGCCGCACAGGGCTCGGTCCTCGGCAAGACCTGGAAGATCACCCACACCTACAGCAGCATCAACGGCCTGCTGTGGACCGACGCCTACGGCGCCGGCGGCGGATTGCCCGCCGAGACTGTCACCCACAGCTACAACAACGACGGTCAGCCCTATGGCCTGGCCACAACCTCTTACGGCTACGCCCAAAGCACCACCTACAGCGCCTACAACCAGGTCGCCCAGGTCCAGCTCGGCTCCTCCACCTCCTACGCCACCGTCACCGACGCCTACGACGCACACACCGGAGACCTGACCGACCAACTGGTCACCCGCTCCACCACCAGCCCCGCCAGCGTCGACGAGACCGCGTACAAGTACGACCTGTCCGGCAACATCACCCGCCAGACCGAGACCCGCTCCGGCTCCAGCACCACGGCCGAAACCCAGTGCTACAACTACGACCCCCTCGACCGCCTCACCGCCGCATGGACTACCGCCTCGACAGCAACCGACACCTGCACTGCCACGCCCACCAGCAGTGACCACAGCATGGTCGGTGACGGCATCAGCAGCGGCGCTTACTGGACCAGCTGGACCTACGACGAAATCGGCAACCGGCTCACCCAGACCCAGCACACCGTCTCCGGCTCCGGCAGCGACACCCTCACCACCGGCGTCTGGTCCAGCAGCCAGCCCAACACCATGACCGGCACCACCAACACCGGCGGCTCGACCAGCTCGACCAGCTACACCTACGACAGTGCCGGCAACACCCAGACCCGCAACACCAGCACCGGCAACCAGACCCTCGTCTGGAACAACGTCGAACAGCTGACCAGCGTCTCCAACAGCACCACCGGCACCGCCACCAGCTACATCTACGACGCCGACGGCAACCTGCTCCTCCAGGTCGACCCCAGCACCACCACCCTGTACCTCGGCAGCGAACAGATCACCCTCAACGACTCCGCCGGCACCGCCACCGGCGTCCGCTACTACACAGCCCCCGGCGGCGCCACCATCGTCCGCACCGGCACCGGCACCAACTACGGCTTCGAACTCGCCGCCGACCAGCACGGCACCAACAGCCTCTACCTCGACTACACCGCCCAGACCCCCACCTGGCGCCAGTTCGACCCCTACGGCAACCCCCGCGGCACCACCACCACCACCTGGGCCGACAACCGCACCTTCCTCAACAAAACCACGGACACCACCACCGCCCTCACCGACATCGGCGCCCGCGAGTACGACCCCGCTATCGGCCGCTTCATCAGCCTCGACCCGGTCTTCGAAGCGACCAGCCCTCAAGAACTCGGCGGCTACACCTATGCTGGCGACAATCCCGTCAGCGAGAGTGACCCCACCGGTCTCTGCGCGGATATTGACTGCCCCACACGCCCTGGCCCCGGCTACGAGAACACAACACCCGGGCACAAGCCCGGAAAGCCGAAGAAATCATCCAACACCCTCTTTGAGGAAAATCACGAATCTTATAACGGTACGTCGCATAAAAGCAGCGGCGTATCTAGTGGCGCTTCCAGTTGCTGGCCGCTCTCCGCGTGCTCGACTCCTTCTTACAGCCCTGACATGGGAGACACCAGTAATTCCAGGAACGTCACCCCATTCTTGAACGAAATCCAAAAGAAGCTCAAGGAGTACTGGAAATTCCTGAGCAAGAGCACGTGCACCAACGCTCAGGAACGTGATAATGAGGCTTGTGCACCGCTTACGGGTACCATCCAGGTAGGCCCCGAGGAAGGGGGTGCTTTCGAGGGCTCCAATGTTGGGCGGGCGCTTGACGAGCTAGCCGCTGAGCGCGTAACGACCGGGCTGCTTTTGGATTCGGGTGGGAATCTCATCCATGGAGGGATAGAGGCTGGCGGCAACAGTGATCTCGTCAAGGATACCGACGCATATCTGAGGCAACATGGCACCCCCATTAACCCGAAGGCTAGGTTTTATCCGGCCGCGCAACATGTTGAGTCTCAGTATGCGATGTTGATGCGCGAGAAGGGGATAACTTCTGCGACTGTGGTCATGAATAACGCAGAAGGCGTGTGTGGTGGGCCGTATGGATGCCAGAGTGCAATCAAGGCAATTCTGCCAAGAGGTTCCACAATGTCTGTGTGGTACCCTGGCGAGGCCAAGCCGTTTATCATTTCCGGAGAGGCTGCTGCGCCTTGATTCTGAATGCAGTGATTCATGGAAACTATCGTTACGCCCGGAGTTGGTCCGAAATGGAACCGCTAATCGCGGAAGTCACGGGAAATCTTCGGTCAGAGCGAAGTGATTTGCCGTGGCTCGCCCCAGGCGAAATCGCTCTGTTTATGTTTGCTGAGGGGTGTCACTCCGAATCGGTACGCGACTGGTGGCCGGATAACACCCTTCAGGTCGCGGTGAACTCTGAGACGGGCTATGGAGGGCTCGTTTGGTTCGCCACCCAGGAGCGTGTCACCAAGAATGAAATTTCCGAATATATCTGGGTGTCCAATAATCCTAGCCCTCCGGAATTCGACCCACGCGTCGTGTCTGATCCCGGAGTCCCCTACTTCTTCGAGCCCAGAAGTGCTCTTCCAGTCGATCAAATTCGGGCTGCACTTGAGGAGTTCTGTCGACTCGGAACCGGTGATCGGCCTGAATGTATCGAGTGGGTTCATGGGGAGATGAATGGGCAGCGGCACGACTGACCTCAGGGCTTCGGCGTAGTCGGCGGGCGTCCGTTTCGTGATCACTTGAGATGAAGAGAGGGAGAGTGGGCGGTTCCTGATCACGTCCGTTGCGCCCCGGAGCCCTTGCGTCTCCCCCGCACCGTCGGGTGGAGCGAGCCGACTGCGCTAGGAGATGATCCCGTGCGTGGCTGAAGAGGCAGGTACGGATGCGGACGATGCTTGCGCATGGGCTGAGCGGCCGGGTTGGGCGTTCGGGCTTATAGCGGAGGATCCGGCTGCGAGAGGTGCAGCGCTCGTCCATCTGACGGAGGCCCAGAGCAAGGTCACAGACGCGCTCGCCCGGTCCAACGAGATGTGGCTGCGGACGCGGCACCTGGGAGCGGACGAGCAGTACCGGGAGCCGGCCTTTCTGCAGGCGCGCCGGAGGCATCAGCAAGCCCAGAGGCGTTCGCTGCCTGATGGGGTGTGGGGTGGTCCTGCGGACGGGGATCTGGCGACGTGGCCGGGGCTGCCCTATGTGGTGCTCTTCCTGGAGTGGGAGGCGAGGTACCCGCTGGAGTGGACGCAACATGCGAAGGCGTGGGGTACGAAGCAGAGCCTGATCCGGACGGTGGCCCGTGCTCGCCAGGACGAAGCGATCAAGGCGAAGCTCACCGACCTGGTCGACATCGTCGTCCACCGGGCGTATCGCTGCAAGGATCGCGAATACGTGCGGGTTGCCCGGGCTGTCGACAGCGCTGATCTACGGGGCAGGCTCGGTCGGGCGGCAGAGTCGGACAGTCCGTGGGCCCGGTGCCACGCCGGGTACGTGCTCTGGCTCCTTGATCGCCCTGACCTGCCGAACACCCGTCGCGTCTGGCAGACCTGGGTTGCGGGCGAGGCCGCGGCGTAGCTGTGCGCGGGCGAGGAAAGGTACTCGTGATCACGGAGTGCTCCACGTCCATGACCTGCCTGGAAGACCGTGCCTGCCGACGCATCATCCCTGATCCCACCTGCCCTTGACCGGCTCCGCGAGCAGTCCGACGTCGGGCCCAGGAGGTGCCTGGCCTGCTGGAGCGGTTGGCTCAGGTGCCGGATCCGCGTGATCCACGCGGCGTGCGCCATACTCTGGCCGTCGTGCTCACGCTGACCGCCTGCGCGGTGCTGACTGGCGCGACCTCGCTACTGGCGGTCGGTGAGTGGATCGCGGACGCGCCGCCGCACGTGCTGGAGCGACTCGGCGTGCGCCCCGATCCCTTACTGCCCCGAAGGCTCGTGCCCTCGGAGGCGACGGTCCGTCGGCTGCTTGCCCGCATCGACGGTGATGCCCTGGACCAGGCGGTGGGCAGATGGCTTGCCGACCGCCAGCCCAAGAGCGCCGAGCTGCGTGGACTGTCCGTGGACGGCAAGTCCCTGCGCGGTGCGGCGAAGGCCCAGGGGCGGAGGATCCACCTACTCGCCGCGGTGGAGCACACGACCGGGCTGGTCTTGGCCCAACTTGCGTCGGCGAGATAACCGGTGAGGTCACCCGCTTCCAGCCGCTGCTCGACACCGCCACAGACCTGGCCGCAACCGTGGTCACCAGCGACGCGCTCCATACGCAACGCGAGCACACCGCCTACCTCCTGGGCCGCAGGGCCCACTACATCGCGATCGTCAAGGGCAATCGGAAGAAGCTACGCAAGCAGCTGAAGTCCCTTCCCTGGAGGGACATCCCGTTCCAGGACCGCACCCGGGGTACCGGCCACGGCCGCGTGAAGATCCGTCGGATCAAGGTCGCCACCCTGAATAACCTGCTCTTCCCCGGCGCCCATCAGGCCGTCCAGATCAAGCGCCGCCGCACCGACCGCAAGACCGGCAAGACCACCATCACGACCGTCTACGCGGTCACCGACCTGACCGCCGAGCAGGCCACTCCCGTCCAACTCGCGAGACTGATCCGCGACCACTGGAAGATCGAAGCCTTGCACCACGTCCGCGACACCACCTTCGCCGAAGACGCCTCCCAGCTGCGGACCTGCAACGCACCCCGCGCGATGGCAACCTGGCGCAACCTCGCCGTCGGCGCCCTCCGGCTGAGCGGCGTCAAGAACATCGCCGCCGGCCTCCGCCGCAACGCACGCGACGCCCGCCGCCCCCTCGCACTCCTCGGCCTCACGTGATCACAAAGCGGGCGCCCGCCGACTACGCCGAAGCCCTGGGTTCTCAGCAGGTCTGCGGGCCCAGCAGCAGGGGTTCGATGCGGCCTTCCAGCATCTCGCCGAGGCCCTGGACGGCGCAGACGTCCGGTCGCTCGGCGATGTGCACCGGCATCCCCGTGGCCTGCCGCAGCAGCTGGTCGAAGCCGGGGAGCAGCGCGGACCCGCCGACCATCACCATCCCGCGGTCGGCGAGATCGGCGACCAGGTCGGGCGGGCAGTCCCGCAGCACCTTGCCGATCCCGTCCAGGACGGCGGTCAGCGGCGTCTGGATGGCGTCCCGTACGGCCGCCGTGTCGACCTGCACGCTGCGGGCGAGGCCGGTGGCCACGTCCCGGCCGTGGATCTCCGTGGACGTCGGCCCGTGCGGGGTGAGCCCGTTCTCCGAGAGGGCCAGCTGCAACGGCCGTACCGCCTGGCTCGGCAGCATCAGTTCGTGCTCGTGGCGCAGCAGCTGCACGATCGCGTGGTCCACCGACTCGCCGCCGACGGGCATCCGTTCCGCGCGCACGATCGACCCGAGGGAGAGCACGGCCACCTGGGTGGCGGCCGCCCCGCAGACGAGGATCATCGTCGCCTCCGGCCGCTCCACCGGCAGCCCGCACCCCACGGCCGCGGCGATCAGCGTGTCGACCAGCTCCACCCGCCGCGCGCCGAGCCCCACCAGCGTCTCGATGGTGGCCCGCTGCGCCAGCGGGTCGGCGTCGTGCGGGGTGCAGGCGGCGGCCCTCAGCCGGGGTTTGCGGCGCAGCATGCGGCGGGTCCGGTCGCCGAGCAGCTGCCGCAGCATCCGCTGGGCCATCTCGATGTCGACCACCGTGCCGCCGGAGATCGGACGCACCACGCGGATGTAGTCGGGGGTACGGCCCGTCATCTTCTCCGCGAACTCGCCCACGGCGATCAGGGCACCCGTCCGCGTGTTCATCGCGGCGACGGACGGCTGGTCCACCACCAGCCCCATGCCCTTCACGTACACCCGGGTGCGGGCGGCCCCGAGATCGACGGCGAAATGGCAGCGGCGCAACTGCTCCAGACTGACGGTCACGGCGATCCTCCCGAGTGCGCGGGCCGTGGGACGGCGGACGACGGCTCCTTTCGCATCCTCTGGGTGATGCCGACGGCGCGCCTGCGGGAGGGGGCCGGGCGGGGCGCCGCTGAATGGGGGGTTCGGGCACGAACGGCACCGGGCAGGGGCGGCGGCCGTGGTCAGGGTGCGGTGGGCACGATGCCTTGGATCACGCCCAGGGACAGCAGGTCCTGGGGGCGGATGCGCAGCTGGTCAGCGGTGGTCTCGACCGCCTCCGGGGGGCGTTTCAGGATCGCCGCCGCCAGCTCCGGGGCGATCACCGAGAAGTAGCTGTCGGGGGTGGCCCAGGTGTTGCCGGGGGCGGCCGGTGCCAGTGCCCCGCCGGAGCCGCCCTCGCCGATGACGAGCGTGGTGACCGGCGTACGGGCGGCGGCCACCGCGCCGAACAGCTCCGCGATCGCGGCGCCCGCGCCCTGCCGTTCCGCCTCCGCGTCGTTGGCGGCGCCCGGGGTGTCGACGAGCGTCAGCACGGGGATCCCCAGCCGGTCCGCGAGCCGTATCAGACGGGCGGCGGTGCGGAATCCGGCGGGCCGGGTCGCCGTACCGGTCTGCGCGGCGTAGGCGACGGTACGGCCCTCCCGCTCCCCGAACCCGCACAGCATCCCCTCGGGGTCCGCGCCCCCGCACCGGTCGCCGACCAGGGCGGCCCGGCGGCTGAAATAGGCGTCCAGGTAGGCGCCGGCGCGCGGGCGCCGCGGGTCGCGGGCGCGCTCGACGGCCGCCCAGCCGGTGCCCGGCAACCGGGCGTCGCCGAGGGCGGCGGGCGGCTCGGCGGGCCGCGTGGAGGGGGAGGTCAGCAGTCGCAGCCACAGCCCCAGGCACGCCTTCAGGTCCGCAGGGGGCACCACGGCGTCCACCGTCCCCGACGCGAGCTGGGCGTCCGCCGTGTACGCGGCCGGGTCCGCGTCCGGTGGGCGGACCCGGGAGCCCGCGAAACCGACCTGGGCGCCGGGCAGCGCCAGGATCACGTCGGCGCCCGCGCCCAGGGTGGCCCAGCCGCCGCCGGTCGTCGGGTCCCGCAGGACCGCGATCTGCGGCAGCCCCGCCTCGCGGGTGAGCGCCGACTGCCGTGCCACCCGCTGGAGCTGGGACAGGGCGAGCATGCCCTCCTGCATCCGGCTGCCGCCGGTGGCGACCAGCGGGACGACCGGCAGCCGGTGCGTCCGGGCGTGGCCGTACGCCGCCTCCAGCCGGTCCCCGGTCCGCTCGCCCAGCGACCCGCCGAGGAACCCGAACTCGAACGCGATCAGCACGGCCGCCGTGCCCTCGACGCGCGCGGTGCCGACCACGACCGACTCCCGCTCGCCGGTGCGTGCGGCGGCGCGGGCGCGCGAGGCGTCGTACCCCTGCCAGCCGAGCGGGCCGTCGGGCGCGGACTCCCCTTCCCGGTGCGGGAGTTCGGCGAAGGTGCCGGGGTCGGTGACGAGGTCGAGGAACCGCCGGGCGGAGAGCCGCTCAGGCATGCTCACCGAGGGCCCGCTTCATGATCTTCCCCATGTCGTTGCGGGGGAGGGCGTCCAGGTAGCGGACCACACGCGGGCGTTTGTGCGGGGCGAGCCGGCCGGCGACATGGCCGGCCAACTCCTCGGCCGGGGGCGGCGACTGCGGATCAGCCGGGACGATCCAGGCGACGATCCGCTCCCCCAGGTCGGCGTCCGGCTCCCCGGTGACGGCGGCCTCCCGCACCCCGGGGTGTTCGAGGAGCGCGTTCTCGATCTCACCGGCACCGATCTTGTAACCGCCGCTCTTGATCAGGTCGGTGGCCTTGCGGCCGACGATCCGCACATAGCCGTCTGGCTCCCGTACCGCCATGTCCCCGGTGCGGAACCAGCCGTCGGCGGTGTAGGCGGCGGCGGTGGCGTCGGGCCGGTTGAGGTACTCGGTGAAGAGGTTCGGGCCGCGCACCTGGATCTCGCCGACGCTCTCCCCGTCGTACTCCGTGATCGCCGTCCCGTCCTCCTCCACCAGCCGCAGCTCCACCCCCGGCAGCGGTACGCCGACGGTGCCCGCGCGGGCCTCGCCGTCGGCCCGCACGCTGGTGTTCATCAGGGTCTCCGTCATGCCGTACCGCTCGATGACCCGGCGCCCGGTGGCCGCCGCGATCCGCTCGTGGTCGTGGAGGGGCAGCGCGGCCGAACCGGAGACCAGCAGCCGGGCCCGGCCCAGCGCCCGCGCCAGTTCGGGGTCGGCGGGCAGGGCCTCGGCGATGCGGTGGTACATGGTGGGGACGCCGAACATCATGGTCGCGCCGTCGCTCAGCTCACGGGTGACGCCGGCCGTGTCGAACCGCCCCAGGTGCCGGACGCAACCACCGCGCCGCAGCGGCCCGAGGATCCCGATCACCAGCCCGTGCACATGGAAGAGCGGCAGGGCGTGGACGAGGACGTCCTCCCCGGTCCACTGCCAGGCGTCGGCGAGCGCGTCCAGGGTCGCGGCGACGGCCCGGCGGGGGATGACGGCGCCCTTGGGCGGGCCTGTGGTGCCGGAGGTGTAGACGACGAGGGCGGGGTCGGACTCGGCGGAGTCGTCCTCCGGCACCGGGCCCACCGCCTGCGTGTCGACGTCGATGCGGGGCAGACCGGCGAGGGCGGGCGGCAGCTCGGCGCCGGGTGCGGCCAGCACGGCCGTCGGCGCGCTGTCGGACAGGATGTGCGCGAGTTCCTTCTCGCCCGACCTGGGGTTGAGGGGGACGGCCGCCCGGCCGGCGAGCAGGACGCCCACGACGGCGACGGCGGTCTCCAGCTCCGGGGTCGCCCACACGGCGACCCGCGCGGCGCCCCGCACCCGCCCGGCGACGGCCCCGGCCGCCCCGCCGAGCTGCCCGTACGTCAGCGACCGCCCCCCGAACCGCAACGCGACCCGCTCGCCCACCAGCTCCGGAAACAGACCCGACACGCCACGCCCCTCACCGATCGAAACCCGAACGCCTCCTTCCTACCCCACCGAACCCACCCCCACCACGGCCGCCGTCCACCGCCGACCGCCCGACCCACGCCCAGCACAGCGCCCCGTAAGGGGCGCGGGGAACTGCGCGATCAGCCCCCACGCACCCGCAGCCGAAACATGGCCCCGCCCCCCGGACCCTGACCCCCTATCCCGCGAACACCGGCTGGACAACCCCCTGCCCGACCCCCGGAACCACCAGCAGCGCCCCGGCCGTCGCCTGCGGCGCAGCCAACCCCACGCGCGCCGTCGTGACGTACAGATCGGTCAGCCCGGCGCCGCCGAACGCGCACGCCGTCGTACGGGGCGTGGGCAGCGTGACGACCCGGTCCAGCTCACCGGTCGGCGTGTAGCGCCGCACCGCACCCCCGTCCCACAGCGCCACCCACACACACCCGTCCGCGTCCACCGTCAGCCCGTCGGGGAACCCGGCACCCTCCTCGATCGTCACCAACGGCCGCCGGTTGCGGGGGAGTCCGCCGTCGTAGTCGAAGACGTCCACCCGGCGGGTCGGGGTGTCGACGTAGTAGACGAGGCGGCCGTCCGGGCTCCAGCCCGTCCCGTTGCTGACGGTGACGTCCGGCAGCAGCGTCGTCACCGCTCCGTCGGCCCCCACCCGCGCCAGCGTGCCCCCGCCGGTCGCCTCGTCGTAGCGCATCGTGCCGGCCCACAGCGAGCCGTCGGGCGCGACGGCCGCGTCGTTGGCGCGGCGGCCGGGCACCGGCTCGCGGTGCAGCCAGCGGAACGTGTCGTCGGGGTCGAGGAGCGCCACCCCGTCCCGGAGGTTGAGCACCAGCCCGCCGTTCGCACGCGGCTTCACCGCGCCGACGTGCTGGTCGGTCGTACGGGTCGTACGGCGCCCGGTGGCCGGGTCGTACGTGTGGACGCGCGAGCCGAGTATGTCGATCCAGAGCAGGCGGCCGGTCGCCGCGTCCCACGTCGGCCCCTCCCCGAGCGTCGCCTCCGCCGCGACCGCGACCTCGTACGCGGTGTGCACCGTCGTCGTCATGCCACGCTCCGGTGGCCGAGGCGCTCGGAGAGTTCCGCGGCGCCCTTCACGGCGAGCCGCTCCAGCTCGTCCCGGCGCTCGTCGCTCCAGCGGATCATCGGTACGGAGATGGAGAGCGCCGCGACGACCTGGCCGGTGCGGTCGCGGACCGGCGCGGCGACACAGGAGACGTCGG
Source organism: Streptomyces sp. NPDC021562 (assembly GCF_040640875.1). NCBI lineage: Bacteria > Bacillati > Actinomycetota > Actinomycetes > Kitasatosporales > Streptomycetaceae > Streptomyces > Streptomyces sp. NPDC021562. Next base: position 268,410 of record NZ_JBFACN010000010.1, on the reverse strand, counting down.
GGTTGGACTCGCGGCTCTCCACGGCGATGCCGCGCGCGCGGATCTCGGTGAGGGCCGCGCGCAGCGCGTCCGGGTCGGTGATGCTGTTCGGTGTCATGCGGACGAGGTCGGCGTCGTCCGGGATGCGCGCGGACAGCTCCGGCTCCGGCAGCGAGGCCAGCAGCATCTTGCCGACGGAGGTGCAGTGCGCGGGGAGCCGGCGGCCCGCGGCGGAGACCATGCGGACCGCGTGCGTGGAGTCGACCTTGGCGATGTAGATGACGTCGGTGCCTTCGAGGATCGCCACGTGGACGGTCTCGTCGCAGGTCTCGGCGACGGAGCGGGCGACCTGCTGGCCCTCGGCGGCGAGGTCGAGCTGCTCGGCGTAGCGGCTGCCGAGCTGGTACGGGCGCACGCCGAGCCGGTAACGTCCGGGCTGTCCGGGTACGGGCACGATGTACGAGCGGGCGGCGAGCGTGGTCACCAGTTCGTGCACGGTGGTCCGCGGCAACTGGAGTTTGCGCACTATGTCGGGGGCGGAGAGGGTCCCGTCCCCGTCCAGGAAGAGCTCAAGAATGTCGAGAGCCCGGGTCACGGCAGGCACAAAGCGTCCCACGTCCGGCCCCCTCCCTTGGGTCTAAGCGCCAGATCTCGTCGGAGCGGCGGAGCCGTTCGAGATATCAACAGGCGATCGGCATGACGAACACAGGCTAGCCATCGGGGATTGCCCGGGCAATGGCCGGGAACGAGCCGGGCACCCGGAGGTGCACCATGGGTCCTGTGCAACTGGACTTCCAGCTGGTGCTGCTGCGCCGCATGGCCGACCACAATCCGGACCTGGTCGAGGACGCCCGCCGCGAACTGGGCGCGTCCCTCGCGGACATGAGGGAGGCCAACAAGCGCTGGCAGGCGATGGTCCGCTCGCCCCGGTCCCGGTCCGCCGCCGCCCGGTACCGTTCAGTGCTCGGGCCGCCTCATTGGGAGGCGAAACGCACGGTCGGCGACCTGGAGTGCGCGGTGTGGCAGTGGCGGCTCCCGCTCTGGCCCACCCTGCGCTTCGAGGTGCTGGTCGCGGGCGGCGGCGCGGTCTGGAACGAGTGGCTGGTCCGCGACCCGGAGGCGCCCGCCCCCACCCTGGAGACCTACGCGGACCTGACCCCCTGGTCCTGCACGATCGACGAGGCCGCCCGCGCCTTCGCCCCCGCCCGCCCCCTGGAGGGCACCGCCCCCACCCGGTGGGGCCTGGCCCTCACCCTCCCCGACGGCCGTCAGGCGGTCGCCGAGTTCACCTGGGGCCTGCTCCAGCGCACCGCCGTCATCGACGGGCCGCGCCGATGACCGCCTCCGCCACCTCGGCCACCGAACCGGGGTGCAGGAACAGGAACAGGTTCGGCTCGACCAGCTCCAGCTCCATCACCCGCGGCCGGCCGTCCTCGCCGTCGACCAGGTCCACCCGGGCGTAGAGCAGCTCGGGCGCCTCCGGTACGGCGGCCAACGCGCGCTCCGCGACGGCCAGTTCGGCCGGTGTCGGCGTCCACGGCACCAGGTCCGGATGGGCCACCTTGTCCGCGTCGTACGCCGTGCCCGGCGTGAGCACGGCCCGCTTGCGGCTGGCGTGCAGCAGCCGCCCGCCGAAGAACTGCAGCGCCCGCTCTCCGCTGACGTCGATGCCCGAGACGTACGGCTGGACCATCGCGGTCAGCCCCTCCTCGTGCATCCGGGCCAGGTGCCGCAGGGCGGTGTCGTGCTCGCCGGGTGTGTAGCGGGCGGCGAACCGGGCGCCGGCGCCGAAGGTGGGCTTGACCACGAAGTCGCGGTCGGTGGGGAGGGCGGGGCCGGCCGGGTCGCCGGGGGCGAGATACCGGGTCGGCACCACCGGCACACCGGCCGCCGCGAGGTCACCGAGATACCGCTTGTCGGTGTTCCACCGCACCACCTCCGCCGGGTTCGCGATCCGGGTCGCCTTGCCCACCCGCTCCACCCACGCCACGAACTCGTCGAGACGCCAGCTGTAGTCCCAGGTGGAGCGCAGCAGGACCAGGTCGTAGCCGCCCCACTCCGTCTCCGGGTCGTCCCACGGCCGGGCCACGGCCTCGGCCCCCGCGTCGGCCAGCGCCCGCAGCAGCACCGGCAGGTCCTGGTCCTTGCTCGGTTCCGCGCCGGGGTCGTAGGTGGCGAGGGCTATGCGGGGCACGACGGAGCTCCCTTGACTGACGACGACCACGTTCCCCGGCAGGCTAACGGTCCGCACCCGCCGCATCGCAACCGAGAAGCCACCGCGGGATTCGCGTCGGACCCATTGACGCGCGGGCGCTTCGATCTTACGGTCCGTTCGAGGACACGGGCGCAAGTCGGTATCTCGAACGGGCCGCCCACGACGGAGAACCACCCACCTCGAAAGGCGACCATTGCGCACCGCCCGCTTCACCCTCGACCCCGCCTTCACCGTCGGCGAAGTCAACCCCCGTCTCTTCGGCTCCTTCGTCGAGCACCTGGGCCGCTGTGTGTACACCGGCATCTTCGAGCCGACGCACCCCACGGCCGACGCCGAAGGCATCCGCCGGGACGTGCTCGACCTGGTCCGCGAACTCGGCGTCACCACCCTCCGCTACCCCGGCGGCAACTTCGTCTCCGGCTACAAGTGGGAGGACTCGGTCGGCCCGGCCGAGGACCGGCCCCGTCGCCTCGACCTCGCCTGGCGGTCCACGGAGACCAACCGCTTCGGACTCTCCGAGTACATCGCCTTCCTCAAGAAGGTCGGCCCGCAGGCCGAGCCCATGATGGCGATCAACCTCGGCACCCGGGGCGTGGCGGAGGCCCTGGAACTCCAGGAGTACGCCAACCACCCCGCCGGCACCGCCCTCTCCGACCTGCGCGCCGCCCACGGCGACAAGGACCCGTTCGGCATCAAGCTCTGGTGTCTGGGCAACGAGATGGACGGCCCCTGGCAGACCGGCCACAAGACGGCCCAGGAGTACGGCCGCCTCGCCGCCGAGACCGCCCGCGCCATGCGCCAGCTGGACCCGTCCGTGGAACTGGTCGCCTGCGGGTCCTCCAGCCAGTCCATGCCGACCTTCGCCGAGTGGGAGGCGACGGTCCTCGCGGAGACCTACGACCTGGTCGACCACATCTCCCTGCACGCCTACTACGAGCCCCAGGACGGCGATCTCGACTCCTTCCTGGCCTCCGCCGTGGACATGGAGTCCTTCATCGAGAACGTGGTCGCCACCTGCGACCACGTGGGCGCCAGGCTCAAGTCCCAGAAGAAGATCAACCTCTCCTTCGACGAGTGGAACGTCTGGTACACGTCGAGGTGGCACGAGATCGAGAACTCCGCCGCGCGGGACTGGGCCGAGGCCCCCCGCCTGCTGGAGGACAACTACAGCGTCATGGACGCGGTGGTCTTCGGCTCCCTCCTCATCGCCCTGCTCCGGCACGCCGACCGGGTCACGGTCGCCTGCCTGGCCCAGCTGGTCAACGTGATCGCCCCGATCATGACGGAACCGGGCGGCCCGGCCTGGCGCCAGACGACGTTCTTCCCGTTCGCCCAGGCGTCGCGCCACGGCCGGGGCCAGGTCCTGGACGTGCGCGTGGACTCGCCGACGTACGAGACGAAGAAGTACGGCGAGACGGACCTGCTGCACGCGACGGCGGTTCGCGCGGACGACGGCACGGTCACCGTCTTCGCCGTCAACCGCAGCCGCACGGAGGCACTGCCCCTCGAAGTCGCCCTGGGCGGCCTCGGCCTGACGTCCGTGGCGGAGCACAGCGTCCTGGCGGACCCGGACCCCGACGCCCGCAACACGTTGGAGAACCCGGACCGCGTGACCCCGTACCCGGCCGAGGGCACCTCGCTGACCGACGGCACCCTGAAGGCCACCCTGGAGCCGATGTCCTGGAACACAATCCGACTGACGTAAGGCACAGCGCCCCGTAAGGGGCGCGGGGAACTGCGCGAGCACCCCCCACAACCCGCAGTCAACGGCCGGGGGACTCCACCCCCGCAACCCGCACCCCTCCGGCCGCACTCCCCAGCAACTCCAGCCGCACCACCCCGGGCCCGACCTCGCTCGTCCCGTCCGCCAGCACGGCCAACGCCAACGTGTTCGAACCCCGGGTCCGCAGGATCCCGTTCGGCAGCACGAACGTGTGCTGCGGCCCCACGTCGTTGACGTACTGCCCGAGATTCCACCCGTTCAGGAAGATCTGCACCCGGTAGGCCCGCGCGGGATCGTCCTCCAGCACCAGCCCCACCGACGCGTCCACCCCGTCCGGCACCGCCAGCCGGAACTCCGTCCGGTACCAGCTGACCCCCATCCCCTTGTCGGCGCGCGGCAGCGAGACCTCTTCCCACGGCGCGTCCGCGAACCCGGGCAGGTGCCACCCCTCCCGCTCCCCGTACAGCCCGCCGTTGTTCTGCGGCCCCCGTACGGGGTCGGCGGCACCGGCCCCCTGGATCCGCCAGCGCACCTTCGGAGCAGCCCCCTCGAAGGTCACCGCGGTCAGCCCGCGGGCCGCCTTCTGGGCGTCGTCGGACCGGCCGTCCATGTCGTGCTGCATCCGCCGCACCAGCACGGACAGCACATGACGCCGTTTCTTCAGCGCCTTCTTGGACAGCCCGGCCACGGGGAACGTCGCGGTGGCCGTCCAGCTGCCCTGCCGGACGGTCTTCGCGTCCGGCACCGGCATCCGGTGCGAGCCCAGCGGCTTCCCGTCCAGCCAGGCCATGAGCATGCCCTGGGTGCCGGTGCTGTAGGCGAGCGAGACGGACTCCAGGCCGCTCAGCGAGGCGTCCTCGATCAGGCCCCGGTACCAGACGTCCCCGTAGTGGAAGCCGTAGTCGTCCGCGAAGAGCACCGGCTGACCGTCCGGCACGGGCGTGGTGCTGAACGACGTCTTCCGGTCGGCGACCGTCCACTTCGAGTCGTCGAAGTCCGCCGTCGACTCGGGGTTCTCGGCCTTGCGGCGCCAGCCGCCGAGCACGGGCAGCGCCGGCTTCGGCGCGCCCGCCAGCAGCGACGTGGCGACCAGGCTCCCCGAGAGTCCCACCCGGGTCGGCACCGGATGCCCGTTCCAGGTGACGGCGGTGATCCCGCGCGGTGCCCAGACCTCCAGGCCGGTCGGGCCGACCGTGTCCCCGGTGAGCCGCACGGTGTCCCCGTCCAGCGTCACGTGGCGCACCAGCGCCGGGCCGTAGACCAGCACGGTCCCGGACGGCGTGTCGTACGGGAACAGCCGTACCGAGGTCGCGTCGTCGGCGAAGAGCAGCAGCAGCGGGGTGTCGCTCTCGCCGCCCTGGACCAGGACCCGGGTGAGGCCGCCCTTGCCGAGCGGGGCGGTGACGTGCAGGACGTCCTGGTTGTAGACCCAGGCGGCCTCCGGGTCGAGGCGCTGGACGAACGGCTCGGACGGGCAGTCCAGGACCAGGTGGGCCATCTCCCCGTAGCGGCCGGTGAACAGGGCGACGTCCTGGCGGCCCGCGGTGAGGACGAACATCGGCTGGGCGGTGCAGTAGCGCAGCTTCCGCTTGCCGAGGGCGAGTCCGGCGGTGAGCAGCCGGGCGTCGTGGGCCGGGACGGTGACTTCGACGTCGTCGCCCGCGTGGGTCCGCAGCGTGGACGTGACCTCGCCGGCGCCGTCGTTGCGCAGCACGTACACGTGCGCCCGGGTGTCGGGGTTGGTGAGGTGGTACGCCTTGAGCCCGGCCGCGTGGACGTCCGCCGCGCGCTCCAGTTTCGCGAAGTCCGGGACGCGTTGCAGGAGGTGGCCGAGCTGGTGCATCGGCGCGATCTTCGTCGTCACGTTGCGGGCCTCGTCGATGGCCGCGCCGTAGTCGTACGACGTGTAGACGACCGGGGCGGGCAGCCAGCCCCAGGTGGTGCCGCCGAAGGTCATGTAGACGTTCTGGAGGGTGATGCCGTTGGCGAGGTGGGTGAGGTGGAAACGCCGTTCGTAGGCGGCGTCCCGGGTCGCCCGGGAGCCGGCGTAGCCCTTCCCGTCGAACTCGGCCCCGCCCCAGGGGTCGAACCAGCCGCCGCCGAACTCGGGCATGAACCCGGGCGTACGGGGGCTGGCGGTCGCGCCGCCCTTGAGGCCGCCGATCCCGTAGTCCCCCCAGTCGGGCGGGGTGTGGGAGGGGTCGGGGTAGCCGTCGAAGCCGTACAGCCACTTGGCGCGCCCGCGGCCGGTGTCGAAGGAGCCGGGGATCCAGTAGCCGTTGCGGCCCTTGTCGTTGTGGAAGAGGGGGACGTCGATGCCGTCGGCCCGCACCTTCTCGTACAGGTGGGACATGTAGGCGGGGCCGGCCGGGTCGGTGACGTGTCCGTCGTACTCGTTCTCGATCTGGTACAGCAGGACGGTCCCGCCGCCGTCCGTGAGCTGGTGGCGGCGCACGATGCGGTTGACGGCCGTCAGCCAGCCGTCGACGTGCCCGAGGTAGGTGGGGTCGGTGGTGCGGGCGGTGCCCTCGGTGGCGGTCAGCCAGCCGGGGAAGCCGCCCGCGTCGACCTCGGCGTTGATGTAGGGGCCCGGGCGCACGATCACGTACAGCCCGGTCTCGGCGGCCGTGCGCAGGAACAGGTCGAGGTCGCGCACCCCGGTGAAGTCGTATCTGCCGGGCGCGGGGGAGTGGTAGTTCCAGGCCACGTAGATGCTGACCGTGTTGTAGCCGTGCCCCCGCATCTTCTCCAGCACGTCCCGCCACAGGGACGGGCTCGGCAGCCGGAACGGGTGCATCTCGCCGGACCACACCACGAGCCGTCTGCCGTCGACGACGAGGGAGTGGTGGTCGTAGCCGATGGTGTGCCGCTGTCCGTCGGCGCGCGGCGCGGCCGGCGGCGGGCCGGTGGGCACGCTGCGGGCCGCGTACGCCGCGGGCGCCCCGGGGCCGCCGCTGCCGCCCAGGGCGAAGCCGAGCGCGGCCGAGCCGGCGAGTGCACTGAAGGTACGTCTGCTGAGCGCCAAGGGATCCTCCCGGGCGATCTTACGGGGCGCGGGTCCGGTCATTCTGCACGGGAGCACGCCTCACAATGGACGCATGAGGATCTCGGCGCGGGCGGATTACGCGGTACGGGCGGTACTGGAGCTCGCCGTACGGCAGGGGAACGGTCCCGTGACGGCGGAGGAGATCGCCGGTGCGCAGGGCATCCCGCACAAGTTCCTGGAGGGCATCCTCGGCGACCTGCGGCGGGCCGGGGTGGTCGACAGCCGGCGCGGTGGGGGCGGCGGCTACCGGCTGGCCCGGGAGGCGTCCGCGATCACCGTGGCGGACCTGATCCGCGCGGTCGACGGCCCGATCGTCTCGGTCCGCGGGGAGCGTCCGACGGGCCTCGCGTACACGGGGATCGCCGAGCCGTTGCTGCCCCTGTGGATCGCGCTGCGCGCCAACGTCCGCAAGATCCTCGAAGGCGTCACGGTGGCGGACATCGCCGCGGACGCGCTGCCGGAGCCGGTACGGGCGCTGGCGGCGGAACCGGCGGCGTGGGAGAACCCGTGACCGCCGCTCACCGCAAGGCGACCAGTCCCAGCAGGCCGAGGGCCAGGCAGATGCCCAGGTTGGTCTTCGCGTAGTGCAGGAAGACCGCGACGAACTCGCGGATCGTCGCGCCGGGCCAGAAGTACCGGGCGGTGGGGGCGCCGACGACCTGGCCCCGGACGCCGGTCCGGCGGGCGGTGAGCGCGGCCCGGAACACGTGGAAGTTGTTGGTGACCACGAGGCACCGGTACTCCGGCTTCACCTCCTGCATGATCCTCTTGCTGAAGAGCAGGTTCTCCTCGGTGCTGCGGGAGCGGTCCTCGCGCAGGATCCGGTCCTCGGGGATCCCGGCCGCGACCAGGTGCGCGGCCATCGCGTCGGCCTCGGGCAGCTCCTCGTCGCCGCCCTGTCCGCCGGAGGTGACCAGGAGCGGCGGGTTGCCGCGGGCGGCCTGTGCCTCGTACAGCCGGCGGGCCCGGTCCAGCCGGTTCGCCAGCAGCCGCCCCACCCGGGAGCCGCCGACGAGTCCGCAGCCGAGGACGACGACGAAGTCCACGTCGCGCCGCATCGGCAGCCGGCCGTAGAGGAGTGCGTAGCCCAGGAAGCAGAGGAAGAGGAAGGAGACGTAGCCGACCGGGGGTGTCGCGAAGGCCGCGACGCGGACCAGGGCGGGGGAGCGGCCGACGGCGGCCGTGCCGAGCAGGGTGAGGAAGCCGAGGACGGCGAGCCCGGTGAGCAGCGTGAGCAGGTTGCCGGGGCGGCTGCCCTCCCTGCGGACCATTTTCACGCCGTTCGCCATCAGCAGGAACGCGAGGGCGAGGGCGCTCAGCACGAGCAGCGCGCAGGCGGCCAGGGCCGTCGTCCGCAGTGACACCGGTGGCCGTTCGGGCCGTACGAACGCGGAGACCGACGCGAGGACGACGGTGATCCCGAGGAGGACGGCGTTGCTGAAGCGGCGCGGGTCCAGCACCACGCGGACGCAGAAGACCAGGAAGACCAGTGCTGCGGCGTACGTGAACATCGGGCTCCTGTCGGGTGCTCCGCCGCGGAGGCCGCTCCTCCCCGGCTCCCCCTCGTCTGTCCCGGGCGGGGGCTGTGAAATCCGCCGTTGTGAATGGCCGGAGTTCGACCTGACCGGTTCATGCCATGGTTCCTACGATGCGAGCGCCCCGGTCTTCACAGAAAACGCACAGTTTCTTCAAAGTTGAACCGTCGGGACCGCGGGTGCAACCCCCCACTCGAATCACCCGAACTGGAGAAACCATGGCACCCAGGAGACACCGCCTCCTGCTCGGCGGAGCGCTCGCCGCGCTGCTCACCGCCGGGTTGCCCGCGCAGGCCAAGGCCGCGTCGTCGCCCGTGTTCGACGACCCGCCGCCGGACAAGATCGTCATCAACGTGGCCACCGTCAACGGCTCCGGCTGTCCGGCGGGGACCACCGCCGTCGCCGTCTCCGAGGACAACGAGGCCTTCACCGTCACCTACAGCGCCTACCTCGCCCAGGCGGGCGGCACCTCCGACCCCACCGCCTTCCGGCGCAACTGCCAGCTCAACCTGGTGGTGCACGTGCCGGGCGGCTTCACCTACGCCATCGCCAGCGCCGACTACCGCGGTTTCGCCTCCCTCCAGCAGGGCGCCACCGGCACCCAGCGCGCCTCGTACTACTTCCAGGGCTCCTCGAACACGGCCGCCGCCAGCCACCCCTTCAGCGGCCCCTACAACGACAACTGGCAGGCCACCGACACCACCGACTGGGCGCAGCTGGTCTGGGCGCCCTGCGGGGTCCAGCGCAACTTCAACATCAACACCGAGCTGCGGGTGAACGCCGGCAGCGCCAACCCCGGCAAGGTCAGCTTCATGACCATGGACTCCACGGACGGCGACATCAGCACCGTCTACCACCTGGCCTGGAAGCACTGCCCCGCCACATAGCCCACCGGATCGGCCCCCGTCTCGCCCCGGCGCGACGCGTCCCGGTGACGGGACCCCGCGCCGGGGCGGGATCCTGCTCAGGCCCTGCTCACCGCCGTGGCCCGGAACGTGTTCCGGTAGGCCTGCGGGGAGACGCCGATCGCCGCGTGCAGGTGCTGCCGCAGTGACGTGCCCGTGGCGAAACCGACCTCGGCCGCGATGCGGTCGACCGACAGCTCGCTGGTCTCCAGGAGGTCGCGGGCGCGCCGTACCCGCTGCTGGATCAGCCAGCGCCCGGGGCTCGTCCCCGTCTCCTCCTGGAACCGGCGGGCGAAGGTGCGCCGGCTCATCCGGGCGTGATCGGCCAGCTCCTTCAGCGTGAGCGGCTGTTCCAGGTTCTCCAGGGCCCACGCCCGGGTGGCCGCCGTCCCCGTGGTCCCCTCGTCCGGCACCGGCGCTTCGATGTACTGCGCCTGGCCGCCGTCCCGCCACGGCGGTACGACGCACTGCCGGGCCACGCTGTTGGCGACCGCGCTGCCGTGGTCGGAGCGCACGATGTGCAGGCACACGTCGACGCCGGAGGCCGCCCCGGCCGAGGTGAGGACGTCCCCGTCGTCGATGAACAGCACGTCGGGATCGAGGGCGACCTGCGGGAACATCCGCCGGAACCGGGGCGCCAGCGCCCAGTGCGTGGTCGCCGGGCGCCCGTCGAGCATCCCGGCCGCCGCGAGCGCGAACGCGCCCGTGCAGATGGAGACGATCCGGGTCCCGGGCCGGATCCGCGCCAGCGCGGCGGCGACGGGCTCCGGCAGCTCCTGCGAGATCCGCGCCATGTCGTACGGCGGCACGACCACGGTGTCCGCGTGCTCCAGCGCCTCCGGCCCGTGCTCGACGGTGACCGAGAAGTCCGCGCTGGTCGCCACCGTACGGTCCTGCGTCGCCGCGCACGTCACCACGTCGTAGGCGCCCGGAACACCGGGGAATACCCGGTTCGGGATCCCCAGCTCGAACGGGTAGACCCCGTCGAGCGCGAGCACGACGACGCGGTGCGGGCGGCCGGGCAGGAAGTCGATGTCGGCGGACATGGCACGATTCTATCGCTCGTGACATATCCGGCCATCGGCCGAGGGGGACTGGAAGCGGTTCGGCTAGCCGTTGAGGGGCTTGCCGAGGCGGATCCGGGTGTCGCAGCGGAGGTCCTGGTGGTACGTCATGGAACCTTGCCGATACGCGTAGCGGCAGTCGGTCAGGTCGCCGCGCACGGTGCCGGTCACTTTGACCCGGGCCTCGTAGTAGAGGTCCGACGTGCCGTGCGCCTTGACCGGGATCGAACCGCCCTTGTGGGCGCCGTCGGGGGCGACGTCCTCCGGGCCGCCGACGAGCATCGGTCCCAGGGGGTGGCCGCTGACGGCGATGTTGATCCGGTACCCCATGATGCGCAGCCCGGCCGGCACGTGGGCGATCTTCCCGCTCAGGACGGTGAGCGGCTTCCCCGACGTGTCGGACATCTGCGGCAGGCTCACCCAGTACTCGTCGCCGACCTTGGCGTGGTCGTACCCGGAGATGCCGTAGGTCTGCAGGCTGCCCCCCAGGGCCGCCCCTCCGCCGTCGGAGCACGAGGTGAGGGCGGCGGCGCTGAGCGCCAGGAACACGGCGAAAAGACGTCTGGACATGGCTGGATCTCCCCCGGTGCACTCGCAGTGCCGAGATCAAATCACGCCGTTCGCTTCCTGTGTAGGTCGTATGGACGAAGAGTGTCCGCGCCCGTGGGAGGAGAACCGTGGGGCCGCCCGCTTCTTCGGCCAGTGTCGTGCGTCCGCGCACCGAGCAAAGGGCGCTGCGCGTCGCCTTCGGCGATGGGCCTGCGGCCCACCCTTGACTAGGTGCGCTCCCGCACGGGAGAGAAGCGTGCGGGCGGCCGGAGGGGAACGGGGGGCCGACCGGGGTGTTCCCAGCCGTCGCCAGATCCGCGCCGGAAGTGGGGGCGCGACAGCGCCTCGCAGGCACGCCGGGCCGGCCAAGCGACGAACGGCCGGTGGGGGGCGCGGGGGGCCGCTCTGGCCGCCTGCGGGCACCCGGCCCCTGCCGTTCCGGCCTGCTTGGCCGATACGGAGCCGATGGCTCGCGCTCTTGCTCCGGCCCCGGCCTTCGGTCACTCGCCACCCGCCGTTCGCCGCTTGACCGGCCCGGCGTGCCGTCGAGGTGCGATCGCGTTCCTTCACGCCGGGCGCGAACGCAGCCGACCGTGGGACCTGTCTGCCTGAGCCGGCCACTTTCCCGGGCTGCCCGCTCGCTTCTCCCTCGTGATGGAGCGAGCCGTGTCAAGGGTGGGCCGCAGGCCCATCGCCGAAGGCGACGCGCAGCGCCCTTTACGCGGGTCGCGGAGGCACGACCATGCAAGAGAAGCGGGCGGCCCCCGGTCACTTTCCGGCGAACGTGAGGAAGTTGGCCCAGGCGGCGGGGGAGAGGGCGAGCTGGGGGCCCTGGCGGTTCTTGGAGTCGCGGATGTGGACGGTGGGGGGACTGACGGCGACTTCTACGCAGTCGCCCTCGCTGCCGCTGCTGTAGCTGCTCTTGAACCAGGTCGGTACGGACGTGCTCATAGCGCTCCTCGCATCTGCTCCAACAGGGCCCTGGAGTCCCGGAGGTTGAGGGCCTGCGCGCGCAGTTTTCCATATCGCTGGTGGAGGACGCTGATCTCCTTCGGATCGGCGATGAGGCGGCCGTTCTTTTGCCCTTCCGAATAAGCGAACCATTGATTCTCGGGGGTCTCAAGCAGCTGCAACGGGCCATCCAGGCCGGCGTGCGTGGGCTGCCGCAGCGGCATGACCTGGATCTCCACGTTCCGGTGGTGGTCGATCGCCTCCAGCAGGTGGTCGAGCAGCTCTCGCGTCACTTCGTCGCCGCCCGTTCGTCGCTCCAGTAGGGCCTGCTCGATGATGAAACTGAACGCACACGGCCGCTCCCGCCGGGTGGACAGCAGATCCTGTCGGGCCACGCGCGCGAACACCCGATCGTCCAGTTCCTGGTCGTTGGGGATCGGCGGCACGCTCAGGAAGACCGCCCGCGTGTAGGCCTCTGTTTGCAACAGGCCTGGCACGACCCGGCATTCGTACGTGTACAGCGTGATCGCCGACGCCTCCATCCGCGCCCACTGGCGAAACCAGGCCGCCAACCCCGGTTGCCGGGCCACGTGTCCCGCCGCCCGGCGTAGCGCCCCCGTGTTGCCCAGGGCCCCCTCCGCCGCCTCCACGAACGACTCGTCCGGCATGCGGCGGCCCAACTCCACCGACGCGACCGTGTGTTTCGAGAACCGCACCCGCTCGCCGAACTCCTCCCTGCTCAGCCCGGCGTGCTCCCGCAACGCCTGGACCACCGCCCCGAAAGTCCGCAGACTGTCGGAAGACTCCGGCTCCACTCCCTCGCCCATGCAGGCCACCTCCCGAGCGTCATGGTCACAGTTAGTGACCAGTACGGTCCAGTCGGTCACCGCGTACGCCCGCCCGGCGTACGCGGCCGTCACCTGGAGAACCGCCCGTCACAGGCGGCAGATTGGGTGCATGGAAGCTCCTCCCACCACGGTCACCGTGAGTCGAACTTTCTCCCAGCGGCTCAGTGCCACCCCGCGTGGCGCCCGCCTGGCCCGTCATCTCGCCGTCGCCCAACTGCACGCGTGGGGAGGGGTGTTCGCGTCGGCTGAGGTCGTCGACAAGGTGTCGGTGATCGTCGCGGAGCTGGCGGCGAACGCCGTGACGCACGGCCGCGTGCCCGGCCGGGACTTCGAGTTGCGGGTCACGTTGGTGACCGGGAGCGTGCGCGTCGAGGTGACCGACACGCGAGCTGAACGACCGCCCGCGCCCGGGGCCGTACCGCCGCCTGGGCCGCTGGACGACGGCGGGCGCGGGCTCCTGCTGGTGGACGCGCTGGCCGACCGTTGGGAGGTGCTGGACCGCGACCGCGCCGACGCGCCCGGCAAGACCGTACGGGCCGAGGTCGACCTGCCCCTGCGACGCCGCCGGCCGGCTTCATCCGGTGACGCTCTGGGCAAGACCGTGTCATGAAAGAGGCCGAGGAGACGACCCGCTTGCGGACGTGGACCGTGCGGGCGCTGTGGACCGTACTGGCGGTGCCCGCGAGCGCCCTGGTGACCGCCGGCTCCTTCGGCATCGCGTACGGAGTGGCCCGTGCGCCCGGCTGGTGGGCGTCGCAGCTCGTCTTCGTCGGTGCCGTCCTCGCGGTCGGCTGTCTGATCGGTCTGGTCTTCCTCCTCCTCGACAGGTACCGGGAGTTCGGGAAGCTGGATGTGGTGGCCGCGGTGTGCGTCGCGCTGACGACGGCCGCGTTCGTCTACGCGCTGGAGCAGCAGGCGCTGCACGACCGGGGGCGGGTCGAGCGGGCGGTCGTGACGTCCGTGTTCCACGCCGACGGCGCGGGAGGCCTGAGCGACGGGGGGCAGGTGGCCCGGCTGGCCGATCTCTCGGGTCACCGGCTGCCCGGCACGGTGGGCGCCGCGCACCTCGCCGTGGGCGACCGGCTCACCGTGACCGTCGACCCGGAGGGCAAGTTCCCGGTGCGGCGGGGTCCCCGGCCCGGGACCCCCACCTTCTGGTGGCAGATCTCCGCCGTGCCGGCCGCCTGCCAGGCCTTGCTCTCCGCGGCGATCGGGTTCTCCACGGCCAGGCAGAACGAGTGGTACTGGCGGTTTCGGCGGCGCGGGGTCGCGGCCCCGAAAACCGCGGTATGATCGTTTCAGAGCTGGTCGCCGCAACTCGCGGTGGCTGGTGCTGCGTTGGTGGTCCAAGGAAAGACGCCCCGCTTCCTGCGGGGAAATGCAGGTGCAAGGCCTGCCCGGCGCTCCATCCGGTGCCCGTTCGCCTTCCCGGCGGACGGGCACCGCGCTGTTTCCCGGGCCGTCGGCGGCTTCTCCCGCCCCCGCAACCCTTTAGAGGTAATTAGTCCGCTTGCTCCGCTTGTGCGGGTGATTGGGCTGATAAGAAACCGTCTGTACAAGGGAACTCCAGGGGCGGGCGGGGAATGGCAACAGCACAGGCCGGGGTAGTGATCGTCGGCGCCGGCCCGGCCGGACTCGTCCTGGGGAACCTGCTGCTGGACCGGGGCATCGACTGCGTGCTCCTGGAGCGGCGCGACCGTGCCGCCGTGGACGGCCGGGCCCGCGCCGGGTTCCTCGCGGCCCGCTCCGTGCGCGTCCTCACGGAGAACGGCCTGGCGGCAGGACTGCTCACCCGCGGCAGGACCCACACCACCTGCCAGTTCCGCGGCGACCGAGGTGAATTCACCCTCGACTACGCCACGTTGGGCCGCGGCGAGGTGCACACCGTCTACCCCCAGCAGGAGCTGGTGCGCGACCTGGTCGCCGAGTACCTGCGGCGCGGCGGCGACCTCCGGTTCGGCGTCGAGGCGACGCACGTCACCGGGGGCCGGGTCCGGCTGCGCGACGGCACGGAGGTCACCGGCCGGTACGTCGCGGGCTGCGACGGGCACCGGGGGATCGGCCGCGCCACCCTGACCGCGCACGGCACCCGCACCGCCCGCTGGGACCACGGCGTCTCCTGGCTCGCCGTGCTGGCCGCGGCCCCGCCCAGCATGCCGGCCACCGGATACGCCCTGCACCCGCGCGGCTTCGCCGGTCACATGGCGCGCACCGCGTCCGTCACCCGGTACTACCTCCAGTGTCCGCGCGGCACCGACCCCGCCAACTGGAGCGAGGACCGGATCTGGACCGAGCTGGCCACCCGGATGCGCACGGCCGAGTTCGGGCCGCTGCGCACGGGAGCCGTCCTGGAGCAGGCGGTCGTCGACCTGCGCTCGGACGTGCTGGAGGCGCCGGGCGCCGGGCCGCTGTGGCTGGCCGGGGACGCGGCCGGACTCATCAGCCCGTCGGCGGCCAAGGGCGCCAACCTGGCGGTCCTCCAGGCCGAGTTGCTGGCCCGTGCCTTCGAGGCCGCGCTGCTGCGCGGCGACGGCAGCGGCCTCGCCCGGTACGCCGCCGACTGCCTGCCCCGGGTCTGGCGCGCCCATGAGTTCTCGCACTGGATGAGCGGCCTGCTGCACGGCCCCGTCGGTGCGGACGGCGACGGCGACGAGGCCCGCTACGGACGCCAGTTGCAGTACGCCCGCCTGGAGAGCCTGCGCACCTCCCGCGCCCACCAGGACTTCTTCGCCGAGAACTACACCGGCATCTGACCCCCGGGGCGTCTCGGCCCCGGTTCTCCCTGCCCCACGATCACCGGGAATTCTTCATGAACCTCTCCGTCGTACAGGCATGTCTGACGGAAACCGACCTGGACCGGATCCGGCGCGCCGCCGACCACGTCCGCGACCACGACACGGACCAGGTCCTGGCCGACCTGCTGCCTGGCCTGACGGCCGACGAGCGGGCCGACGTCGCCCGCCACCTCGGGTACGACCACACCGCCGTACTGGTCTTCCCCGCCTCCCTCGACGGGCTGCGCGACGAACTGCGCGACGCCGGCCTGGACCCGGGCCCCGTCGTCCCGAGCGTGGTGGTGCGCGGACGGCTGGCCCGCCGCTACGGCGCCGTCCTCGGCGACAGCCCGGTCGGGATCGTGCACGCGCCGGTGGCCGGGCGGACCGTGGAGATCTTCGCGCTGGCCGTGCCGTCCGGCTCCCCGCTGGAGGCGGTCGCCGCCGACGAACGCACCGCAGGCCACGAGTCCCACCACGCCTTCGCCGTGACCGCGCCGGGCCCGGTGATCCCCGCCGGACTGCGCACCCTGCTGACCGAACGCGGCGGCGCCGTCCCGGACGGCGGCGGCTACAACGACCACGAGAACGTCACCGTCCTCTACTTCCGCACCGCCGGCCACCGCCGCTTCGAACTGCGCCTCCCCGGCCGCCAGGAACCCCTCCCCGACCCCTCCCTCGCCCTCCTCGACGTCATGACCGGCGCCTGGGCCACCCAGGCCGTCCGCACCATGGCCGAACTCGGCATCGCCGACCACCTGGCCGCCCGCCCCGGCCTCGACGCCGCCGCCCTCGCGGACCTGACCGGCACCGACCCGGACGCCCTGCGCCGCCTGCTGCGCTACCTGGCCGGCCTCGGCCTGCTCACCGCGGCCGACGCCACCTACCGCCTCACCGCCCTCGGTGAACCCCTGCGCACCGGCACCGAGTTCTCCATGCACCCGCTCGCGCTGCTCTACGGCGGCCCCTTCTACGACTCCTTCGCCGGGCTGCCCTACGCCGTCAGCACCGGGAAGGAAGCTTTCGCCCACCGCCACGGCCGGCACCACTTCCGCCACTTCGCCGCACACCCCGAACTCGCCGACCTCTTCCACCGGGGAATGGCCGCGAGCGCGGAGATGTTCGCCCCGGTACCGCGGCTGGCCGACTTCTCCGCCGCCCGGCGGGTGATCGACGTGGGCGGCGGGAACGGCGCGCTGCTCGGCCGGATCCTGCGCGCCCACGGCCACCTGGAGGGGGTCCTGCTGGAACGCCCGGAGGCGCTGGCGGCGGCGCGCCCGGAGCTGGCGGATCTCGAAGACCGCTGCGCCTTCGCCGAGGGCGACTTCACCGACTCCGTCCCGCCGGACGGTGACGTCTACCTCCTGTCGCGCGTCCTGCACGACTGGGACGACGACCACTGCCTGACCATCCTGCGCAGCTGCGCCCGGGCGATGCGGCCCGGCGCCGAACTCCTCGTCGTGGAACGCCTGCTGCCCAGCAGCACAGCGGCGGCCTGGGACGTCCACATGCTGTGCAACGTCGGGGGCCGGGAACGGGACGAGTCCCATTACCGTCGCCTGTTGGAGGAGGCAGGCTTCCGACAGACGGCATGTCACGCCCTGCCCCTGGGAGCCGCACTGATCCACGCCGTACGGCTGGACACGCCCCTTTAGGGGCGCGGGGAACTGCGCGACCAGCCACGAACCACCCGCACCCGGCCGCGCACAGAACGCCCCCGTCGATCAGCCCGCCTGTCCCATCCCCGCCGCGTTCGGCCAGCTCTGCGCGTTCGGCCACCCCGTCGCCGGCGCCGGCGACAACCCGGGCGCGGGCGGCGGCGCGGTCGCCCCCCGCACCTGCGCCGCGGTCAGCCCGCCACGGGCCGGCACCCCGGGGGGCGTGGGCCCCGTAGGCATGGGCGCGGGAGCGGGCGCAGGCGCGGGGACGGGCGCCGGGGCAGGCATCTGCGGCATCTGCGGCATCTGCATCGGCGGGGCGGGCGCGGGCGCGGGGACGGGCGTCATCATCGGCTGCGGTGCCATCGGCGCCATCGGCGCCTGCATGGGCATCTGCACCTGAGCAGGAGGAGCGGCAGCGGCAGCGGCCGGCACCGGTGCCATCATCGGCTGCGGCGTCCCCGCCCCGCCGGACTGCCCGGCCATCGGCATGCCGAGCCCGGCCGCGGGCGCCGTGGCGAGCACCGGCCCGGGAGCCGGCGTGAGGCTCGGGACCGGCCCGGCCCCCACCGCCTGCGCCAACGGGATCCCCGCCCCGTTCGTCTCACTCACCAGCCGGTCGACGGCCGCCGTACCCGAGCTGTAGCTGGTCCCGGTGCCCAGTTCGGGTACGGCGGCTCCCCTCCTGGTCCCGTACAGCACCTGTTCCATGGCGGACACCAGGCGACGCACGTCCACCTCGGGGCGCACCACGAGACGCAGGAAGCGGCTGGAAGAACCGATCTTGTTGCCGCACTCGCGGACCAGGATCCGGTGCTCGGTGAGCATCCGGTCCCGGACCACGGTGCCCTCGGCGCCGACGGGAAGGCGCACGAAGAGGAAGTTGCCCTGGGAGGGGTAGACGGTCAGGCCGGGCAGCGCGGAGAGCTGGCTCGCCATCTCCAGGCGGTCCTTGCGGACCTGGAGCAGGCTCTGCGCGTACTCGGCACCGTGCTCCTTGAGCATGAAGACGACGTACTCGGCGAACGCGTTCAGGTTCCACTTCGGCAGCATGGCGCGGACCTTGCCGGCCAGCGAGGGGTTGGCGACCATGTAGCCGAAGCGGATGCCGTGCAGGCCGAAGTTCTTGCCGAGGCTGCGCAGCACGATGACGTTCGGCCGCATCATCGCCTCCTGCACGACGCTCGGCTCCTGCTCCGCGTCGGCGAACTCCAGGAACGACTCGTCGACGACGATCAGGTCCAGGTCGGCCATGGCGTCCATGAACTGGACGAGCGCGCGCTTGGGGACGTACCCGCCGTCGGGGTTGTTCGGATTGCAGACGACCGCGACCCTGGTCCCCCGGGTGCGGATGAAGTCGGCGTACTGCGCGAGGTCGAGGGCGAAGCCGTTGGACTCCTGCAGCGGGAACATGTCGACCCGCTTGCCGGTCTCCATGGGCTGGTCGGTCCAGCGGCCGAACGTGGGGACGGGGACGGCGAGGGACTCGCGGACCAGCAGGTGGTCGATCCAGGTGATCAGCTCGGTGGAGCCGTTGCCCATGGCCACGGCCTGCGGCGGGAGCTGGAGGAGGTTGCACAGCTCGGCGGTGATGGTGTCGGCGCTGCTCGGGTAGAAGGTGATGATGTCCTTGAGCCGCGCGGCCATGGTTTCCATCATGGCCGGGGTGGGGAAGTAGGGGTTGCAGGGGACGCAGAAGTCGACCGGGCCGGTCCCGTCGCCCCCCTCGCGCGCCAGCGCCGCCATCGACGGGCTGTGAGCACCGCTGCGGAACAACGAGGTGACGTTGCCGGCCATGGAACCTCCGTATGAGGCGGGCCCGATGGGGACGTCCGGGCCCGTCGTCTTGGGCGGCCCGCGCGGGGGAGCACGGGCCACCCCTGAATACGGGGGCGGTTGAGTCCCTGTTCAACCGGTGTGAAAAAAGGTGTCAGCTCCCGTGACAGGGGCGCGGGGAACTGCGCGGCCGGCCCCTTACCGGCCGCGCAGTCCCCCACAACCTCAGGCGCCGAACGAATGCACCGTCCGCGTCCTGTACACGTGCCCCGGCCGCAACACGGTCGACGGGAAGTTCGCGTGGTTCGGCGAGTCGGGGAAGTGCTGCGTCTCCAGGCAGAGCGCGTCCCCCTGCCGGTAGGTGCGCCCACCCGTCCCCGTCAGCGTCCCGTCCAGGAAGTTCCCGGAGTAGAACTGCAGCCCCGGCTGGTCGGTCGCGATCTTCAGCGTCCGGCCCGACCGCGGGTCCCGCAGCGTCGCGACGTGCTCCGGCTTCGCGGTGACGCCCTTGTCCAGCACCCAGTTGTGGTCGAAGCCCTTGGCCTGCACCTGCTGGACGTGCCCGGCGCGGATGTCCCGGCCGATCGTCTTGGTCTCCCGGAAGTCGAACGGCGTGCCGCGCACGGTGGCCAGCTCGCCCGTGGGGATCAGCCCCGAGTCGGTCGGCGTGTAGCGGCCCGCGGCGATCGTCAGCTCGTGGTCCTCGATGGAGCCGCTGCCCTCGCCCGCGAGGTTCCAGTAGACGTGGCTGGTCAGGTTGACGACCGTGGCCTTGTCGGTGGTGGCCTCGTAGTCGATGATCCACTCGCCGCGCCGGGTGAGGGTGTACGTCACCTTCGTCCTGAGCGTGCCCGGGTAGCCCATCTCGCCGTCGACGCTGGTGTAGTGCAGGACGAGGCCGACGTCCGAGCCCTTCACGAACGGCTCGACGTCCCAGACGTGCTTGTCGAAGCCCTGGGCGCCGCCGTGCAGGCTGTTCGCGCCGTCGTTGACGGACAGCTGGTAGTGCTTGCCGTCGAGGGTGAACTGCCCCTTGCCGATGCGGTTGCCGTAGCGGCCGATGAGGGCGCCGAAGTACGGGGACTTCGCCACGTAGTCGTCGATGGTGTCGAAGCCGTTGACCACGTTGGCGTAGTGGCCCCGGCGGTCCGGCAGTTCCAGGGTCTGGACGACACCGCCCCAGTTGAGGACCTTCAGCCGGGTCCCGCCGTTCTCCAGCGACCAGCGGTAGATCTTCGTACCGTCGGCGAGCTTCCCGAAGGACTCCTTCACCGGCTTCCTGCCTCCCGAGGCGGCCTCGGCGACCCCGCTGCCGAGGGTGGTGGCGGCGATACCCGCCGCCGCGGCTCCTGCGATGACCGTGCGTCTGTTCAGTTCCATGTGCGGCTCCTGGACAAAGGAGGGGCCCCGCCTCTCGGCGGGGCCCGCGCTGACTACGAACCGGACTTGCGCTTGTTCCACACGTCGAAGCCGACCGCCGCGAGGAGGGCGAGGCCCTTGATGACCTGCTGCCAGTCGGTGCCGACGCTGAGGAGGTTCATGCCGTTGTTCAGCACGCCGAGGACGAGACCGCCGATGATGGCACCGAGGATGGTGCCCACACCGCCGCTCATGGAGGCGCCGCCGATGAACGAGGAGGCGATCGCCTCCAGTTCGAAGCCGTCGCCCGCCTTCGGCGAGGCCGCGTTCAGCCGGGCGGCGACCACCAGCCCGGCCAGGGCCGCGAGCACGCCCATGTTGAGGAAGACGTAGAAGGTGACCTTCTTGTCCTTGACGCCGGACAGCTTGGCCGCCGGCAGGTTGCCGCCGATCGCGTAGATGTGCCGGCCGAAGACCGCGTTGCGCATCACGTAGCCGTAGCCGACGACCAGCACGCCCAGCACGATCAGGACGATCGGCGCGCCCTTGTAGCTGGCCAGCAGCATCGTCATGATGAGGATGGCGGCGACCAGCGCGGTCAGCTTCAGCAGGAACAGCCGGGTGGGCGGCACCTCCAGCGCGAACTCCTGCTGGCGGCGCCGGTCCCGGAACTCCTGCCAGACCACGGCGGCGATCAGCACCAGGCCCAGCAGCAGCGTGATGTTGTGGTAGTTGGTGTTCGGGCCGACCTCGGGCAGGAAGCCGTTGCCCAGGTTCTGCAGGCCGTTCGGGAACGGGCCGATGGTCTGCCCCTGGAGCAGGATCTCGGTGAGACCGCGGAAGAGCAGCATCCCGGCGAGGGTGACGATGAACGACGGTATGCCGAAGTAGGCGATCAACAGGCCCTGGGCGGCGCCCGCGAAGGCACCCATCACCAGGCACAGGACCAGCGCCAGCGGCCAGGCCATTCCGTGGTTGACCGTCAGCACGGCCGCGAACGCGCCGACGAACGCCGTCAGCGAGCCGACCGACAGGTCGATGTGCCCGGCGATGATCACCATCATCATGCCGATGGCGAGGATCAGGATGTAGCTGTTCTGCAGCACCAGGTTGGAGACGTTGCGCGGCAGCAGCAGGTCGCCGTTGGTCCACACCGCGAACAGGGCGACGATCAGACCGAGGGCGATCAGCATCCCGTACTGGCGCATGTTGCGGCGCAGCCCGTCGAGGACCAGCTGGAGCAGGTTCCCCTCGGCGGCCGATCCGCTCTTGCCCGGCGGCGCGGGCGCCGGGCTCTTGGCGGTGACATCCGTGCTCATCGCGTTACCTCTTTGTCCTTCGTCATATGGCGCATCAGCACTTCCTGCGTGGCCTCGGCCCTGGGCACCTCACCGGTCAGACGGCCCGCGGCCATGGTGTAGATGCGGTCGCACATGCCGAGCAGTTCGGGCAGTTCGGAGGAGATGAAGACGACTGCCTTGCCCTGGGCGGCGAGCTGGTCGATGACCGTGTAGATCTCGTACTTGGCGCCCACGTCGATGCCGCGGGTCGGCTCGTCCAGGATCAGCACGTCGGGACCCGCGAAGATCCACTTGCTGAGGACGACCTTCTGCTGGTTGCCGCCCGACAGCTTGCCCACCGGCTCGAACACCGTCGGCGCCTTGATGTTCATGGACGTGCGGTAGCCCTCGGAGACCTGCCGCTCCTCGTGCTCGTCCACGATCCCGCGTCTGGCCACCTTCTTCAGGGCGGTCAGCGAGATGTTGCGGTTGATGGTGTCGATGAGGTTGAGACCGTAGTGCTTGCGGTCCTCGGTGACGTACGCGATGCCGTGCCCGACCGCCTCGGCGACGGACTTGGTACGGATCTCCGTGCCGTCCTTGAGGACCGTGCCGCCGTCGTAACGGCCGTACGTCCGCCCGAAGACGTTCATCGCGAGTTCCGTGCGGCCCGCGCCCATCAGGCCCGCGATGCCGACGATCTCGCCGCGCCGGACGTGGATCGACACGTCGTCGACGACCTTGCGCTCGTGGTCGATCGGGTGCCGCACGGTCCAGTTGCGGATCTCCAGGGCCGGCGCCGCGTCCTCCTCGCCCTCGTACGCGGTGCGCTCCGGGAAGCGGTGGTCCAGGTCGCGGCCCACCATGCCCGAGATGATCCGCTCCTCGGTGGTCTCCTCCGACTTCACGTCGAGGGTCTCGATGGAGTGGCCGTCCCGGATGATCGTCACCGAGTCGGCGACCCGGCGGATCTCGTTGAGCTTGTGCGAGATGATGATCGAGGTGATGCCCTGGTTCTTCAACTCCAGGATGAGATCGAGGAGCTTGCCGCTGTCCTCGTCGTTCAGGGCCGCGGTCGGCTCGTCGAGGATGAGCAGCTTCACCTTCTTCGACAGCGCCTTCGCGATCTCCACCAGCTGCTGCTTGCCCACGCCGATGTCGGCGACGCGGGTCTCCGGGTGGTCGTCCAGACCCACCCGGCGCAGCAGCTCGGTGGCGTGCCGCAGGGTCTCCCGCCAGTCGATGAACCCGCCCTTGGCGTGTTCGTTGCCGAGGAAGATGTTCTCCGCCAGGGAGAGGTACGGCGACAGCGCCAGCTCCTGGTGGATGATCACGATGCCGCGCTGCTCGCTCGCCCGGATGTCACCGAACGCGCAGGGCTCACCCTCGAAGAGGATCTCGCCCTCGTAACTGCCGTGCGGGTGAACGCCGGAGAGGACCTTCATCAGGGTCGACTTGCCGGCGCCGTTCTCCCCGCAGATGGCGTGGACCTCGCCCTGGCGGACGGTCAGGGTGACGTCCGACAACGCCTTGACGCCGGGAAAGGTCTTGACGATCGAGCGCATTTCCAGGACGGGTCCCGCCATGGTCTGCCTTCCAATCAGTGCTTGTCGGTCAGGGCTTGGCGGGCTTACTTGAGCTGGGCGTCGGTGTAGTAACCGCCCTTGACGAGGACTTCCTCGTAGTTGGACTTGTCGACGCTCACCGGCTGCAGCAGGTAGGCGGGGACGACCTTCGTGCCGTTGTCGTACGTCTTGGTGTCGTTGACCTGCGGGGTCTTCTTGTTCAGCGCGTCGTCGACCATGGTCGCGGCGACCTCGGCGAGCTTGCGGAGGTCCTTGTAGACGGTCTGCGTCTGCTGACCCGCGATGATCGACTTCACCGAGGCCAGCTCGGCGTCCTGGCCCGTGATGACGGGCAGCGGCTGGCTGCCGGAGCCGTAGCCGTCCGACTTCAGCGCGGCGATGATGCCGATCGAGATGCCGTCGTAGGGCGAGAGCACCGCGTCGACCTTGGCGGACTTGTAGGAGGAGGTGAGGATGTCCTCCATGCGGGACTGCGCGGTCGCGCCGTCCCAGCGCAGCGTGGTCACCTTGTTCAGCGCGGTCTGGCCGGACCTGACCACCAGCTGCTTCTTGTCGATGTACGGCTGGAGCACGCTCATCGCGCCGTTGAAGAAGTACTTGGTGTTGTTGTCGTCGTTCGAGCCGGCGAACAGCTCGATGTTGAACGGGCCCTTCTTGCCGCTGTCCAGGCCGAGCTTGTGCACGATGTACGTGCCCTGCTCGACACCGACCTTCTCGTTGTCGAAGGACGCGTAGTAGTCGACGTTCTTGGTGCCGAGGATCAGCCGGTCGTAGGCGATGACCGGGATGTGGGCGTCCGCGGCCTCCTGGAGCACGTTGTTCAGGGACTTGTTGTCGATGGCCGCGATGACCAGGCCCTTGACGCCCTGCGTGATCAGGTTCTCGATCTGCGAGACCTGGGTGTCCGGGTTGTCCTCGCCGAAGACCAGCTTGGTCTTGTAGCCCTTGGCCTTGATGTCCTTGACGAGGTTGTTGCCGTCGTTGATCCAGCGCTCCGACGACTTGGTCGGCATCGCGATGCCGATCGTGCCGCCCTTGGCGCTGCCGCCGTTCTCCTTGCTGCCGCCCTCGCTGCTCTGGCCGCAGGCGGTCAGGGTCAGGGCGAGCGAGGCGGCCCCGGCTATGAGGGTGAGGGCGCTTCTACGAGTGCGCATGATGATCGTCCCTGTTCTTCTCGTCGTTGAGAGGTTGAAGCGCCCCGAAGGGGCGCGGGGAACTGCGCGACCAGCCACAACGGACCCGCAGTCCCCAACGTTTCGTCAGGCGGAACCCTCGACGGGGAACCGGCGCAGAACCCCGGGCAGCCGCGACCCCAGCGGAGCCATCCCCCCGTCCGCCCCGTGCCGCGCGAGCAGGTCCAGCGCGAGCCGCCCCCGCCGCACCCGCTCCTTGGCGGTGCTGAGGGTCACGTCCCGCAGGTGGGTGCCCCACGGGTAGATCCCGGGGGCCTTGGACAGGCCGAACTTCAGGTACACCGGCGCGCCGCGCCGGATCAGCTCGGCGACCTCGTACATCCGGACGTAGCCACCGAGGTCGTCCGGGGCCTCGATGTACATGTCCAGGGGAGCGCCGGACACCCGCCGGATCTCGGTGAGGTGATCGAGCGTCAGGTCGCTCGGCACGTTGATCGAGTCGGCACCGAGGTGCTCGAAGACGGAGTACGACGCCGGGTTGACCGGACCGATCAGCGCGGACACCTTCAGCGTGGTGTCCGCCGGGATGATCCCGGCCTCGCGCGCCCGGTGCAGCGTCCACAGCACGCCCTCGTCGGCGACGAGCAGGCACTTGACGCCGAGTTCCGTCGCCCGGACCGCGTCCTCCACGCAGCCGGCGACGGCGTCGTGGCCGCGGGCGCGCAGTCCGGCGCCCCGCGAGTCGGAGCGCACCGAGCCGCCGATGTCCCAGGTGCCGCGCGGCCCGGTGAACAGGCACAGCTCGATGTCCCGTTCGCCGGTCGCCTCGACCATCTCGGTGATCTCGGCGTCGGTGAGCATCCACACGCCGCTGCCCTGGCTGATCCGGTGGATCGGCACGTCCAGGCGCGAGGACTCCTTGAGTACGACGGCAAGCGCCTCGGGACCCTCGCAGGAGGGGATCTCGGTGCGCCACGTGCCGCCGCCCGGGAAGCTGTGGGCGGAGGCGTCGGCGGGGTCGAGGGCGGGCGCGCCCAGGCCGAGGGCGGCGAGCGCCTGCTCACCGGGTCGGCGGGCCGCAGCGGAAGCGTCGGTCGTCACAAGCTGTCCTTCATGTTCGGTATATCGGACAAGGTTCGCGGCTCGGGGTGTGAAAAGGGTGTGGTGGTACGCCGGCCCCGGCGAGATCAGGGCGCGCCGCGACCGGCGTACGACTCAGGGGCGGAGCAGCACCTTGCCCACCTTGGGATCACCGGCCCCCATCAGCTCGATGGCCTGCGGGAACTCGGTCAGCGGCAGCTCGTGCGTGACCAGCGGCAACGGGTCGAGGAGACCGGCTGCGAAGACCCGTACCGTGTGCGCCCAGGCGTCCGGCGGGGCCCCGAAGACGGTGTGCACCTCCAGCTGCCGTACGACGAGATCGGTGGGGTCCAGGCCGTCGGCGCCCGGGGCCGGGATACCGGTCAGCACCAGGCGTCCGCCGCGCCTGAGCAGAGAGGCGGCGGTGCGCGCGGCGGACGCGGACCCGGCGGTCTCGATGACCACGTCGAAGTCGTCGGGCAGTTCCTGGCCCTTGGTGCGGAAGTCGGTGGCCCCGAACTGCCGGGACAGCGCCTCCCGGTCGCCGCGGGTGCCGACGACCAGCAGCTCGCCCGGCGAGACCGCGCGCAGGAACTGCACGGCGAACATGCCCAGCGTCCCGGTGCCGACCACCGCGACCCGCTCGCCCGGCCGGGCGTCGCCCTTCAGGGCGGCGGCCGCGATGCAGGCGGCGGGCTCCAGGAGCGCGGCGGCGGTGAGGTCGGCGTCGTCCGGCAGGGGGTGCAGCAGCCGGGCCGGCAGGGTGAGGGTGGCGGCCATGGCGCCCGGCTGGGTGAAGCCGGTCTCCTCGTAGCCGTAGCTGCACAGGGTGGTCTCGCCGGCATGGCAGCGGTCGCACACCTGGCAGTTCCGGAAGCCCTCGCCGACGACCTTGCGGCCGACCAGCCCGGTGGGCACTCCGGCGCCCACCGAACTCACCGTCCCGGACCACTCGTGACCCGGCGTCAGCGGGTAGCGGACGTACCCCTCGGGCCGGTTCCCCTGGTACACCTCGCGGTCGCTCCCGCAGATGCCGACCGCGTGCACCGTGACCAGCGCCTCACCGGGACCGGGCTCGCGGGGCGTGTGTTCCTCGACCCGGTGCGCGCCCGGCGCCTCGATGACGACCTGGCTCGCGCTCACTTGGTGCCCTTCGGCCTGCGCTGCTCCCAGCCGTCCGCCCACAGGTCGAAGCGGGCCTGCTGCTGCGGGAACTCGGCGGCCGCGTCGGCGTCGAACTCGACCCCGAGACCCGGCGCGTCGGACAGGTGGAAGTACCCGTCGACCACCTCGGGCGCGCCCCTGACGACCTTCTTGATCTCGGCGTCCGCGAAGTCGTTGAAGTGCTCCAGGATCTTGAAGTTCGGGGAGCTGAACCCGACCTGGAGGGAGGCGGCGGTGAGCACGGAGCCGCCGACGTTGTGCGGGGCGACCAGGACGTAGTGCGTCTCGGCGGTGGCGGCGAGCTTGCGCGTCTCCCAGATGCCGCCGATGTGGCCGACGTCCGGCTGGATGATGTCGACGGCCTGGCTCTCGAAGAGCTCGCGGAACTCGATGCGGTCGTGAATGCGCTCACCGGTGGCGACCGGCACGTCGACCTTGGCGGCGACCTTCTCCAGCGCCTTCAGGTTCTCCGGCGGGCACGGCTCCTCCAGCCAGGCCGGCTTGAAGGGGGCCAGCTCCTTGGCCAGCCGGACGGCGGTGGCGGGGGAGAAGCGGCCGTGCATCTCCAGCATCAGTTCGGCGTCCGGGCCGATGGCGTCCCGCACCGCCTCGATCAGCGACACGGAGTACAGCGTCTGCTCGTGGTCCAGTTCGAAGTGCCCGGTGCCGAAGGGGTCGATCTTGAGCGCCTTGTAGCCGCGTTCCATCACCCCCTGGGCCGCCTTGTGGTACGCCTCCGGCGTCCGCTCGGTCGTGTACCACCCGTTGGCGTACGCCTTGACCTTGTCGGTCACCTTGCCGCCGAGCAGCTGCCACACCGGCACGCCCAGCGCCTTGCCCTTGATGTCCCAGCAGGCCATCTCGATCACGGCGATCCCGGACATGACGATTTCGCCCGCCCGGCCGTAGTCGCCGTACTTCATCCGGCGTACGAGGTCTTCCAACGCGAACGGGTCGGAACCGAGAATGTGGTTGGCCTCGGCCTCCCGGAGGTAGCCGATCAGCGCGTCGGTGTGACCGAGCATCCGGGTCTCGCCGACTCCGGTGATCCCCTCGTCGGTGTGCACCTGGACGTAGGTCAGGTTGCGCCAGGGCGTCCCGACCACGTGTGTGCTGATTCCGGTGATGCGCACGGCAGTTGCCCCTCAGCTGTTCGAGATTTCGTCACGCGTTCGAAATGCTGGCGTGACAGTAAGGACGGGGTGAGGGCAGTGTCAATGGGTCGAACAGGTAACGGTTTCGGCACGGCTTTCGATAGTTCTTTCGGTCTCCCACAGAACCTTCACAGTGGCGGCTGGTGATGAGACCCGCGGGGAACTTAGTCTTCCCGCGTCATGGACTACTGCCACCCGTGCCGACGGCACCTCAACGGCGCCCTCGCCTGCCCCGGGTGCGGCGCCCCGGTCGAAACCCGCCAGGCGTCCGGGAGCGTCGAAATGCCGTACGAGGGGGTGGAGTCCACCGGCGCGGCACCTGACGGCCCCCCGGCCCCCGGCCACCCCGCCGTCGGACCGGACGCCGGCGACGACGAGGGGGACGGGGCCGACGGCCCCGGCGAACTCCGGCCGGGCGGCCGGGCGGACCGGCGCCGCGCCACCCGCGGCCGAGGGCGCGGCCGGGCCGCCGAGCATCCCGCCGGGCCTTCCGCGAGCCCCGCCGGCAACGCCCCCACGGGTCCCTCCGAGGCCGACGGGAGCCGCCGCGACCGCAAGGCCGCGGCCCATCGAAGACGGCGGCGCAGGATCCTGCTCGTGAGCGCGGCCTGCGTCCTCGCGGCCGGTGCCCTGAGCCTCGCCGAACTGGGCACCGACGCCATACCCTTCACCAGCCCCGGCTCGGCCTCGGCGGGCGGCGAGACGGCCGACGGCGGTACGGCCACGTCGTCCCCCGGTACGACGGCCCGGCCCGCGGGGGGTGCGGCCGACGCGTCGGGCGCGCCGGACGCGTCGCGGTCCGCCTCGCCCGACCCCTCGGCCTCCCCGTCCCCCTCCGCGTCGAAGAGCGAGGCCTCCGGCTCCCCGTCGGCGTCCCCGAAGGACCCCGCCGCCCAGTCGGCGACCACGGGCCCGGCCGGCGGCAGGCCGACGGCGACGGCGACCGCCACGCCGGACTCGCCCCCGACGGCCACCCCGACGGCACCGGCCCCGTCCCCCGACCCGTCCCCGACGGACCACTGCAACCGCTTCCTTTGGTGGTGCACGTGAGGGGTGGCCGCTTTCGGCCGCCGTGAGTGGTGCTCCCCCAGGGGCGCGGGGAACTGCGCGCTCGGCCCCCACCGGCCCGCACCCGACCCGCCACCAAAGCAAATTCAGCAAACGTGTCACACGCGCCGCCCCCGCTCCGTCATAGGTGTGCAACCAACTGAAGCGCCACCGACGACACCGCAGGGAGCCCCCATGGAAGCCCGCCTGAACCCCTTCGCCAGCCCCGTCGCCAACAAGCTCATCAAGGCCTTCAACGGGGCGGGCAAGGCCGTCGAGGGGACGTCGATCCCCGCCGCCACCCTGGAACTGGTCAAGATCCGTGCCAGCCAGATCAACGGCTGCGGCTTCTGCCTCGACATGCACACCAAGGACGCGGCCGCGGCCGGCGAGACCCAGCAGCGCCTCCACATGGTCGGCGCCTGGCGCGAGGCGACCGTCTTCACCGAGGCCGAGCGCGCCGCCCTGGAACTGGCGGAGCAGGGCACGCGGATCGCCGACGCGGCGGGCGGTGTGCCCGACGAGGTGTGGGAGAACGCGGCCAAGCACTACACCGAAGAGGAACTCCTCGCCCTGGTGGGGATGATCGCCCTGATCAACGCCTACAACCGGCTGAACGTCATTTTGCAGCAGCCGGCGGGAGACTACCGGCCCGGCCAGTTCGCCTGACCCTCCGACGGGGGCCGGCGCCACCGGGCGCCGGTCCCCGGGCCGCGGTCAGTCCTCCAGCATGCGGCGCAGCAGGTCCCGCAGGGACAGCCGCTCCGCGTCCGAGAGCCCCGCCAGCGGCTCGCGCGCGAAGCGCAGCCCCTCCCGCAGGTCACGGGCGACCCGCCGGCCCTCGTCCGTCGCCGCGGCCAGCTTCACCCGGCGGTCCGCCGGATCGGGCCGCCGCTCCACCAGCCCGCGCGCCTCCAGCCGGTCCACGATCCCCGTGACGTTCGACGGCTCGCACTTCAGTTTCTGCGCCAGCTTCCGCATCGGCAGCGGCTCCAGTGACAGCAGGCTGAGCAGCCGCGCCTGCGCCCCGGTGAGCGCGTGCTCGCCCGCCGCCTCCTCGTAGTCCGCGTAGAAGCGGGCCACGACGTCCCCGATCAGCTCGACGACCTCGAGCGTGAGGGCGTCCGGACGGGGGGTAGGCGTGGGGCTGGACTGTGAGGACGACATGCTCCGAGGGTACCCCGTTACTTGACATGCTGAAATATTCAGGAGCATGGTTGTTTCAGGTACTGAAGTATTCTCGGAAGCAGTAACCGGAAGCAGTAAGAGGAAAGGCGCACCGTCATGATCAACCGCGAGTGGCACCTGCTCAGCCGTCCCGTCGGCTGGCCGAAGCCCGAGGACTTCGCCCTGGTCGAGGCCGAGGTCCCGGCGCCGGGTGAGGGACAGGTGCTGGTACGGAACAAGTACGTCTCCGTCGACCCGTACATGCGCGGCAGGATGAGTTCGGCCAAGTCCTACGTCGCCCCCTTCGAGCTGGGCAAGGTCATGCAGGGCGGCGCGGTCGGCGAGGTCCTGGAGTCCAACGCCGAGGGCATCGCGGCCGGCGACCACGTCCTGCACTTCTTCGGCTGGCGCGAGTACGCCGTCGTGGACGCGAAGAACGCGGTCAAGGTCGACGCCGAGGCCGCGCCCCTGTCGACGTACCTCGGTGTCCTCGGCATGACCGGCCTCACCGCCTACGCGGGCCTGCTGCGCACCGCCTCCTTCAAGGAGGGCGACTCCGTCTTCGTGTCCGGCGCGGCCGGTGCGGTCGGCAGCCAGGTCGGGCAGATCGCCAAGCTCAAGGGCGCCTCGCGGGTGATCGGCTCGGCGGGCTCCGACGAGAAGGTGAAGCTGCTCGTCGAGGAGTACGGCTTCGACGCGGCCTTCAACTACAAGAACGGCCCGGTCGCCGAGCAGCTGCGGGCCGCCGCCCCGGACGGTGTCGACGTCTACTTCGACAACGTCGGCGGCGACCACCTGGAGGCGGCGATCGGACAGCTGAACCGGGACGGCCGCATCGCCGTCTGCGGCATGATCTCCGTCTACAACAGCACCGAGCCCGTCCCCGGCCCGAAGAACCTCGCCCGCCTCATCCAGACCCGCGGCCGCATCCAGGGCTTCCTGGTCGGCGACCACTACGACCTGCAGCCGCAGTTCGTCGCCGAGGTCGGCCCGTGGGTGGCGTCCGGGCAGCTGAAGTACCGCGAGACGGTCGTCGAGGGCATCGAGAACAACCTGGAGGCGTTCCTCGGGGTGCTGCGCGGCGACAACACCGGCAAGATGATCGTCAAGCTCTGAACACCCGTCCGGCGCCCCCGTGACGGGGGCGCCGACCGCCGCGCGCGGGCTACCGGGCGAGTGCCGCCCTGTGCACGGCCAGGGCCAGCCGGCCGTTCTCCGGGGCCGCACCGCCCGGGAACGCGAACCGTCGCCTCGTGTAGCCGTAGGCGATGCCGCTCCTCGGGTCCGCGAACGCCTGGGAGCCCGCCGCCCCGCTGTGGCCGATCGTGCCGGCGCCCAGGAAGGGGTGCCAGACGTCCGCCGTCGCCTGGAAGCCGAGGCCGTACGACTTGTGGGCGCGGGCCACCAGGTCGTACCCCACGGAGTGGAACTGGCCGAACTCCGCCACCGTGTCCTCCTTCAGCAGCGGGGCCTTGCCGTCGATCTCGCTGAGCAGCGCCGCGTACATCCCGGCCAGGCCGCGCGCCGACGCCACCCCGCCGAACGACGCCGGGCCCTTCGCGCGCACCCGCGGGTCGTTGGGCAGGGACCCCAGGTCGGTCGGCTCGGCGGTGTGCTCGTTGAACGCGATCGCGGCCAGCGTGTGCGGGCCGGACGGGACCGAGTCGAGCAGTGCCTGCTCCGCGGGCGTGGGACGCATCGGCTGGGTGGTGCGGAAACGCGGCTCGTGCGCGGCCGGCAGCCCCAGGAAGAAGTCGAGCCCGTACGGCGCCCGGACCCGCTCCTCGTACACGTCCTGGAGGGTGCGGCCCGTCGCGCGCCGCACGACCTCGCCGGTGAGCGCCCCGATGACGAGGGCGTGGTACCCGAAGGCGGTGCCGGGGCGCCAGAAGGGCCGCTGGTCGGCGAGGCGTTCGGCCATCGCCCGGTCGTCCGCGAGGTCCTGAGCGCTGAAACCGGCGTCCGTGCCGACCAGACCGGCCCGGTGCGCGACCAGCTCCCGCAGCGTCAGCGAGCCCTTGCCCTCCGCGCCGAACTCCGGCCAGTAGTAGGTGACTTTGCGGTCGAGCTCCAGCGTGCCGTCCTGCACCAGCATCGCCACGACGAGGTGCGCCGCACCCTTCGTGGACGAGAACACCCCGTACAGGGTGTCCCCGTCGGCCCCCGCACCGGCCCACAGGTCGACGACCCGCCGGCCGTGGACGTACGCGCACAGCTGTCCCTCGTAGTCGGCCGGTCCCTCGGCGACGAACGCGGCGAACTCCTCGCGTACCGCCTCGAAGCCCTCCGCGACCGTGCCCTGGACGGTGATCTCCTGCGTCATCCGCTCTCCTCAACCGAGCCGCCACCTGTGTGGTTCCGTAGGTCGGTACGGCGAGACCTACCCGTTCGACTCAACAGCGGCAAGGCGGCCCGCCGCACCGCCGCCCCGGCCGGCCCGCGGTCCGCGTCCACAGCCCCCACCGGGCCGTTCGCGACCCCGGTAAAGTTTTCGCCATGCGTGATCTCGGGGTGGGCTTCGGATATCTCCTCAAGGGCCAGCGGTGGGTGGGCCGGCACGGCAGGCAGTACGGCTTCGGACTGCTGCCCGGCCTGATCACGCTCGTCCTGTACGCGGCCGCGCTGGTCGCGCTGGCGATATGGGGAGCGGACCTGGTCGCCTGGTCGACCCCGTTCGCCGACGCCTGGTCCAGCCCCTGGCGCGGCCTGTTCCGCGGCTTCCTCACCGCCGTGCTGTTCGCCCTGGGCCTGCTCGGCGCCGTCCTCACCTTCACCGCCGTGACCCTGCTGGTCGGCCAGCCGTTCTACGAGAACCTCTCCGAGAAGGTCGACGCGGACGTCTCGCCCGACGGCACCGCGCCCGAGTCCGGGCTGCCGTTCTGGCGCGAACTGTGGATCTCGGCCCGGGACAGCCTGCGCATCCTGCTCCGCGCCGGGCTGTGGGGCCTGCTCCTGTTCGCCCTGGGCTTCCTCCCCGTCGTCGGGCAGACCGCCGTACCCGTCGTCGGCTTCTTCGTGACCGGCTTCTTCCTCACCGAGGAACTCACCGCCGTCGCCCTCCAGCGCCGGGGCGTCGACCTGCGCGCCCGGCTCGCCCTGCTGCGCTCCCGCAAGACCCTGGTGTGGGGCTTCGGCACCCCGCTGGGCCTCGCCTTCCTGGTCCCGTTCGTCGCGGTGTTCCTGATGCCCGGAGCGGTCGCGGGCGCCACCCTCCTCGCCCGCGACCTCCTGGGCGAGGAGACGACACGACAGGACACCCCCGACGACGAACCCGTCAGCCCCTGAGACCCCCGTCCCGGGCCCCGGCCGCGTCACGGTCGTGGCGGTGGTCGGGGCCGGTTTGTGAAGGGTTCGTACGGGATCTTCCGGGGGCGCTCGATCGGCGGTCGCCGTTTCACCGGCGCGGCTAGGGTGTGATCCGGGACAAGTCCCCCCTGAGCAGCCCCGGTCCGGGACCTGACCCCTGGACCGGGGCTTGCGTGCGGGGCGCCCCGCGGTGTCAGTCCCGTACGCCGAAGCCGTACACCGTCTCCGAGCGGTACACCCCGCCCGGGTCCAGGCGGGTGCTGGGGAACTCCGGGTGGTTCGGGGAGTCCGGGAAGTGCTGCGTCTCCAGGGCCACGCCGTCACCGGGGGCGAACGGGGCCGTCAGGTGCTCGGCCGTGTACAGCTGGACGCCCGGTTCGGTGGTCGCCACGGTGAGGGTGCGGCCGGAGCCCGCGTCGTGCAGCTCGGCCACCTCCACCGGGGAGTCCGTGACGCCCTTGTCGAGGACGAGGTTGTGGTCGTACCCGGAGCCCACCTTGCGGGCCGTCCGGAAGTCGAAACGGGAGCCCGAGACGTCCGCCAGGACCCCGGTCGGGATCAGGTCGCCGTCGACGGGCGTGTAGCGCGAGGCGGCGATGCGCAGTTCCTGGCCGGTCGCGTTCCCGGCGCCCGCCAGGTTGAAGTAGCTGTGGTTGGTGAGGTTCACGACGGTCGGCGCGTCGGTGACCGCCTCGTAGGAGATGTGCAGCGCGCCCGCGGCGTCCAGCGTGTACGTCACGGAGACCTCCAGCCGCCCCGGGAAGCCCTCCTCGCCGTGCGGGCTCACCCGGCTCAGCCGTACCCCGTGCTCGACGGCCGTCACGTCCCACACCCGCTTGTCGAAGCCGCCGCTGCCGCCGTGCAGCGAGTTGGGGGCGTTGTTCGGCTCCAGGGCGTAGGTCACGCCGTCCAGCGGGAAACGCGCGTGCGCGATCCGGTTGGCGTAACGGCCCACCAGGGCGCCCAGGTACGGGCCGGGATTCTCCACGTACCCGTCGAGATCGGCGAACCCCAGCACCACGTCCGCCGTCCGCCCGTCCCGGTCCGGAACCTCGACCGACTGCACGATCCCGCCGTACGACAGGATCCGCACCCGCGTACCGGCGCGCTCCAGCGTCCAGCGATGGACCTCGGTGCCGTCCGAAAGTGTGCCGAAAAGTTCGCTCATGCGGAAACCATAAGCCAAGGGTCTAGTCCACCGGGTCCTCGGCGGTGACGGTCCGGTAGGCGATCGCGGCGAGCTTCGACTGGCCGTCGGTGCTCGGATGGAACCAGTCCCAGTGACTCAACTGCTCCGTCCCGAAGCGGTACTGGTACACCGCCCCGCCGTCGAACCGGCACCGCCGGTCCTTGGCGCAGACCTCCGCCAGCACCTTGTTGTAGTCCTCGACCCGCTGCTGCACCCGGTCCCTGCGCAGGGTCGCCGCGCTGGTCAGGTCGTCCGCGTCGCCCAGCATCGACGGGCAGATGCCCAGCTTCCAGATCTGCTTGCCCAGCGGGTTGGTCCGCCCCTCGGACCACAGCCGCTTCAGGTTCGGCACGCTCGCCACGTACACCTGCGTCTTCGGCAGCGCCTTGCGCAGGGTGCCCAGCGCCTCCTCGAACTGGCTGCGGAACTTCGCCACCGACGTCATCGCCCGCACCGACGAACGGCAGGCGTCGTTGGACCCCACCATCACCGTCACCAACTCCGGGCGGCGCACCACCGCGTCGGCCAGCTGTCCGGACAGGTCGGCCATCCGGGCGCCGGTCTGCGCGTAGTTCCAGCTCCGGTCGACCGCCCTGGCCCGCCCCAGCAGCCGGACCGCCAGACTGTCCACCTGCTCGCTGGTGCCGGTCGCCCAGGACACCTCCGGGCAGTCCGAGAGCACCGTGCACGCGTCGAAGCCACGCGTGATGGAGTCCCCGACGGCCGCGATCGACGCCGGGCTGCGGTTCCACACCTGCACGGCCCGCGCCCGTGTCCGCCCGCCGTCCGGCGAGCCGGAGGAACCGCCGACGACATCACACCCGGCGACCCCCAGCGCGGTACCGGCGGCGACGATCCCCACCAGAGCGCGCGAACGCCGACGCCGCTGCTTGCGCATACCCCGCTGGTCCTCTCCGTCGCCTGGTTCGTCCCCCTTCATAACAACGCAGGGGAGTTCCCGCCCGCGCCCTGCAACGGACCACCCCCGTACAAGCGTCCCCATGGGTGAATGGCGGGGGTTTCCTGGCTGTGGGACCGACGGTACGTCACACTCCTTGCCCCGCCGCACGGTAGCCTCGCCATCAAGCGGCCGTCGTGCCACTGCCGCCAGCCAGCCAGCAAGATGTCCCGCTCTGCCCGGAGGTTCCGGTGACGACACGTGGAGTTCTGTACGTGCACTCCGCGCCGCGCGCGCTGTGCCCGCACGTCGAGTGGGCCGTCGCCGGGGTGCTCGGCACGCGCGTCAACCTCGACTGGATCCGGCAGCCCGCCGCCCCCGGGACCTGGCGCTCCGAGTTCTCCTGGCAGGGCGAGGTCGGCACGGCCTCCAAACTGGCGTCCGCGCTGCGCGGCTGGCACCTGCTGCGCTTCGAGGTCACCGCGGAACCCTGCGCGAAGGCCGAGGGCGAGCGCTACAGCTGCACCCCCGACCTGGGCATCTTCCACGCGGTCACCGGCATCCACGGCGACATCCTCATCCCGGAGGACCGTCTGCGGGCCGCCCTGACCCGCTCCCAGCGCGGCGAGACGGCTCTGGAGGCCGAGATCGCCAAGCTGCTCGGGAAGCCCTGGGACGACGAACTGGAGCCCTTCCGCTACGCGGGCGAGGGCGCACCGGTGAGATGGCTCCACCAGGTGGTCTAGCGCTCCCGCGCCCCTTCAGGGGCGCGGGGAACTGCGCGAACAGCCCCCACCGGCCCGTAGCCGACAACGAAACGCACTGTGGCCCGGACTCCGTCCAGCGGAGTCCGGGCCACACGCCTCAGTGCAGCTCTTCTCACACGGTCCGGAACGCGAGGACCACGTTGTGGCCCCCGAACCCGAACGAGTCGTTCAGCACGGCGATCCGCCCCGCGGGCAGCTCCCGGGCCTCACCGCGCACCACGTCCGCGTTGACCTCGGGGTCGAGGTCGTCGAGGTTGATGGTCGGCGGAGCCGTCCGGTTCACCAGCGCCAGGATCGACGCGACGGTCTCGATACCGCCGGCGCCGCCCAGCAGGTGCCCGGTCATCGACTTGGTCGCGGAGATCGCCATGTGGTCGACGTCGTCGCCGAACACCTTGCGCAGCGCCTTGATCTCGGCGACGTCACCCTGCGGCGTCGACGTCGCGTGCGCGTTGACGTGCACGATCTCGGCCGGCTTCAGATCCGTGTTGTCGAGCAGGTTCTGCAGCGCCTGCGCGATCCCGTTGCCGGACGGCTCCGGCTGCGTGATGTGGTGCGCGTCGGCCGAGATGCCCTGGCCGACCGCTTCGACGTAGATCCGCGCCCCGCGCGCCTTCGCGTGCTCCTCGGACTCCAGGACGATCACGCCCGCGCCCTCACCGAGCACGAAGCCGTCCCGGCCGGAGTCGTAGGGACGCGACGCCCCCTCGGGGTCGTCGTTGTTCTTGGACATCGCCATCATGTTGCCGAAGGCGACGATGGGCAGCGGGTGGATGGCGGCCTCGGTACCACCGGCCACCACCACGTCCGCACGGCCGGTGCGGATCATCTCGATGGCGTACCCGATGGCCTCGGCGCCGGAGGCGCACGCCGACACGGGGGTGTGGACGCCGGCCCGCGCGCCCAGCTCGATACCGACGTTCGCGGCCGGCGAGTTGGGCATCAGCATCGGCACGGTGTGCGGGGAGACCCGGCGTACGCCCTTCTCCTTGAGCACGTCGTACTGGTCCAGCAGGGTGGTCACCCCACCGATGCCGGAGGCGATGACCGCGCCGACCCGGTCGGGGTTGGCGGACTGGTCCTCACCGGCCTTGGCGGTGAAACCGGCGTCCGTCCAGGCCTGCTGAGCGGCGATCAGCGCGAACTGCGCGGACCGGTCCAGCTTGCGGGCCTGCGGACGCGGCAGGATCTCACCCGGTTCGACGGCGATCTGCGCCGCGATACGGACGGGCAGCTCGGCCGCCCAGTCCTGCTCCAGGAGGCTGACGCCGGACTTGCCGGCGACCAGGGCCTCCCAGAACGAAGCTGCGTCGCCACCCAGCGGTGTGGTTGCGCCGATACCGGTGACGACCACGGTGCGATTGGTCGGGCTCATCGGGAATTCTTTCTCCAACGGATACGGGATTCGACGGCGCCACCGCCGGGTGGCGTGGCCTGGCGGCCGGGGACCCGGGCGGGACTCAGGTCAGGCGCCCGAGTCCCGGGCGGGATGCTCAGGCCTGGTGCTTGAGGATGTAGTCGGTCGCGTCGCCGACGGTCTTGAGGTTCTTGACGTCCTCGTCCGGGATCTTGACGTCGAAGCGCTCTTCGGCGGCGACGACGACCTCGACCATGGACAGCGAGTCGACGTCCAGGTCGTCGGTGAAGGACTTGTCCAGCTGGACGTCCTCAACCGGGATGCCGGCGATCTCGTTCACGATCTCGGCGAGACCTTCGACGATCTCTTCCTGAGTGGCGGCCATGTCAGGCGCTCCTTCTTAGATGTTCCAGACGGTTGCTGCGGTGTTGCAGTCGGCGGACCGCACCGGATGCATGATCCGGCACGGAGTGCCTAGGGGAGGGTAACGACAGTGGCGGCGTAGACGAGACCCGCCCCGAACCCGATGACGAGCGCGGTGTCGCCGCTCTTCGCCTCGCCGGTCGCCAGGAGCCGCTCCATCGCGAGCGGGATCGAGGCGGCCGAGGTGTTGCCGGTGGTGCGGACGTCACGGGCGACCGTGACGTGCTCCGGCAGCTTGAGAGTCTTCACCATCGAATCGATGATCCGCACATTGGCCTGGTGCGGGATGAAGACGTCCAGGTCGTCCGCGCTGATTCCGGCCGCGTCCAGCGCCTGCTGGGCGACCTTCGCCATCTCGAACACGGCCCAGCGGAACACCGCCTGGCCCTCCTGCGTGATCGCAGGAAACTTGATGTTGCCCTGGCTGTCCAGCGGAAGCTCGGACACGTCACCGATCCGGAAACGGTCCCAGGACACGGTCTGCTTGATGGTCTCGGACTTGTCGCCCTCCGACCCCCACACGGTGGGGCCGATCGCCGGCTCCTTCGAGGGGCCGACCACGACCGCGCCCGCGCCGTCGCCGAACAGGAAGGCGGTGGCCCGGTCCTCCAGGTCGGTGAGGTCGCTGAGCCGCTCCACGCCGATCACCAGGACGTACTCGGCGGAACCCTCCACCACCATGCCCTTGGCGAGGGTCAGGCCGTAGCCGAAGCCGGCGCAGCCGGCCGAGATGTCGAAGGCGGCGGCCCGGTCGGTGCCCAGCTTGTCGGCGATCTCGGTGGCGACGGCGGGGGTCTGGCTGAAGTGCGAGACGGTCGAGACGACCACGGCGCCGACCTGCTCGGCGGAGATGCCCGCGTCCGCGATCGCCTTGCCGGCGGCCTCGATCGACATCGCGGCGA
Source organism: Streptomyces sp. NPDC021562 (assembly GCF_040640875.1). Lineage (NCBI taxonomy): Bacteria > Bacillati > Actinomycetota > Actinomycetes > Kitasatosporales > Streptomycetaceae > Streptomyces > Streptomyces sp. NPDC021562. The sequence continues at coordinate 229,575 of NZ_JBFACN010000010.1, read as the reverse complement.
CCGTCTCCTCGGGCCCCGCCCAGTGCCGGGTCTCGATGCCGGAGCGCGAGCGGATCCACTCGTCGGACGAGTCGATCGTCTCGAGGATCACCTCGTTCGGCACCACACGGGTCGGCCGGTAGCCGCCGACGCCGAGGATGCGCGCGTACGGGGCACCCTTGCTGGGCTTGATCTTCGACATCGCAATTGGCTCCTGATTCAGCTGTGCTCGGCGATGAGCTCGCGGGCCGCGTCGAGGTCGTCGGGGGTCTTCAGGGCCAGCGTCCGCACGCCGGGCAGGGCGCGCTTCGCCAGGCCGGTCAGGGTGCCGCCGGGGCACACCTCCAGGACGGCGGTGACGCCGAGCTCCTGGAAGGTCTCCATGCACAGGTCCCAGCGCACCGGGTTGGCGACCTGGCCGACCAGACGGTCCACGATCTCGCCGCCGGCGGCGACGGTCCGGCCGTCCTTGTTGGACACGTAGGTGATCTTCGGGTCGGCGGGCGAGAGCTTCTTGGCGGCCTCGGCCAGCGCGTCGACCGCGGGGCTCATGTGGTGCGTGTGGAAGGCGCCGGCGACCTTGAGGGCGACGACCTTGCGGACGCCCTCGGGCTTGTCCTCGGCGAGCGCGGCGAGCTGCTCCAGGGTGCCCGCGGCGACGATCTGACCGGCGCCGTTGATGTTCGCGGGGGTCAGACCGAGCTTCTCCAGGTGCGCGACGGAGACGTCCGGGTCGCCGCCGAGCAGCGCCGACATGCCGGTCTCGGTGATCGCGGCGGCCTCGGCCATGGCCAGACCCCGGGTGCGGACGAGGGCGAGCGCCTCGTCGTCGGTCAGGACTCCGGCGACCGCGGCGGCGGTGATCTCACCGACGCTGTGCCCGGCGACCGCGCCCGGGGTGACGGCACCGAGTGCCGCGGTGGACACCAGTCCGGCCGCGACCAGCAGCGGCTGGGCGATCGCGGTGTCCCGGATCTCGTCGGCGTCGGCGTGCGTGCCGTAGTGCACGAGATCGAGACCGATGGCGTCCGACCAGGCACGCAGACGGTCCTCGACACCGGGAAGGTCGAGCCAGGGGGTCAGGAAGCCGGGCGTCTGGGCGCCCTGGCCGGGAGCGACGAGTACGAGCACTCTCACACTCTCTCTTGTGGACGGCCACGGCCGCCCGTGGGGACAGGGACGAAGAACACGAGGGGGTTTTGTGGGCCCCTGACAAAGCGCTATGCCTGGAGATCTCCATCGACCAGACGCCCCAGGATCAGCGCGATCCGTAGCGTGAAGGCGGATCTTACATCGGACGGCGACCATCCGGTGACGTCTGTCACACGTCGGAGCCGGTAGCGCACGGTGTTCGGGTGGACGAAGAGCATCCGGGCGGCGCCCTCCAGACTGCTCGCCTGTTCCAGATAGACACTGAGTGTTTCCAGCAGCGCCGAGCCGGCTTCCTCCAGTGGTCTGTAGATCTCCTCCACCAGCTGCTCGCGCGCGCTCGGATCGCCCGCGATGGCGCGCTCCGGCAGCAGATCGTCCGCCAGCACCGGCCGCGGCGCGTCCTGCCAGGCGGAACACGCCTTGAGCCCGGCGGCGGCGGCCTGCGCGGACCGGGTGGCGGCCAGCAGGTCCGGTACGACGGGCCCCGCGACGACCGGCCCGGCGGCGAACGGCCCGATCAGCGACTTCGCGACGGCCAGCGGGTTGTCGTTGCCGCCGGCGATCACGACGAGCCGGTCCCCGAGCACCCCGGTCAGCACCTGGAGCTTGGCGTGCCGTGAGGCCCGCCGGATGGCCTCGACGGTCAGCTCGCTGTCCCCGTCGGGCGCGGTGCCGAGCACGACGCACACGTGGTCCGGGGAGTTCCAGCCGAGCGCGGCGGCCCGGCTCACCGCGCCCTCGTCCGCCTCGCCGCTCAGCACGGCGTTCACCACCAGTGACTCGAGACGCGCGTCCCAGGCACCCCGTGCCTCGGCGGCCTGGGCGTACACCTGGGCGGTGGCGAAGGCGATCTCCCGCGCGTACACGAGCAGCGCCTCGCGCAGCACCCTCTCGTCGCCCGGGGCCGCCACCTCGTCGATGGCGCTCTCCATGACCTCGATGGTGGTGCGCACCATCTCCACGGTCTGCCGCAGCGTGATCGCCCGGGTGAGCTCGCGCGGCGCGGTCCCGAACACGTCCGTCGAGATGGCCTGCGGGGCGTCGGGGCGCCGGAACCACTCGGTGAAGGCGGCGATGCCCGCCTGGGCGACCAGCCCGATCCAGGAGCGGTTCTCCGGTGGCATCGCCCGGTACCACGGCAGGGTCTCGTCCATGCGTGCGATGGCCTGGGCGGCGAGGCTGCCGGACGACTTCTCCAGCCGCTTCAGGGTCGCGGAGTGCGGGTGGACGTCATGAGCCGAGGGGTCGGACTTGCGCGTTACGGGTTCGGGCACGGGGACAAGACTGCCTCATCGGGGCGGGCACCTGCGCCGCCGGGTGCCGACCGCGGTCTACGGTGGTCCCGTGATGGACGTCAGGCGCGCGGCGCAGCGCTACCGGGGCGGGGACCCGGCGGCCGGGATCGAGTCGCGCCACGCCTTCTCCTTCGGCCCCCACTACGACCCCGGCAACCTGCGCTTCGCCGCGCTCATCGCCTGCAACGAGGAGCGGCTGGCGCCGGGGGCCGGTTTCGACGAGCATCCGCACAGCCACACCGAGATCGTGACGTGGGTGGTCGAGGGCGAGCTGACCCACCGCGACTCCGAGGGCAACGAGACGGTGGTCCGCCACGGGGACGTGCAGCGCCTCAGCTCCGCCGGGGGCGTGCGGCACGTGGAGCGCAACGACGGGGCCGGGCCCCTGACGTTCGTGCAGATGTGGCTGGCGCCGGTGCGGGTGGGCGGTGAGCCGTCGTACGAGATCGTCCGGGGCATCGCGGACTCGACGCCGTACGCCGTCCCGGAGGCCGGGGCGATGCTGCACGTCCGCCGCCTGGCGCCGGGTGAGCGGACGGCGGTGCCGGACGCGGCGTACGGGTACGTGCACGTCGTCCGGGGTGAAGTGCGGCTGGGGGGCGAGTCGTTGGGCCCCGGGGACGCGGCCCGGATCACTGCCGCGGAGGGCCTGGAGGCGGAGGGACTGACGCCGGCGGAGCTGCTGATGTGGGAGATGCCGGGGTAGGTGCCGGCCAGGTGGGTCCAGGGGTTGGCGGTGGCTGCGGTCGTCGGAGCGGCCCTGGCTGGTCATCAGTCGCCGGCGGCGCGACTGCGGCCGGCGCCGCGGGTCCACAGGGACAGATCGCTGCTCGTCGCTACGGCAAGGGTCTGCCCGGAGGGTGAGAATCCAGCGGCACGGAGCTCGGAGCAGTCGGAGTGGAAGATGTGCCACCAGCGCTCCCCGTGCGGGCCGGAGTGCGGCAGTCCGCCGTCGCGGGATAGCAGGACACGTTCGTTCGGCCAGGCCGGGGCAACGACCTCCAGCTTCCAACCGTCTCCGCTGGTGGTGTGCAGTCCTCCGCCGAAAAGTCCGGCAATGCGCACCCTGCTTCCGGCGACCGGCCCCAACCCGGCACACCACAGCGCGGGATCCGCGTCCTGGCTGCTGTCCTCGGGGTCCGCGTCACGATCCCGCGCGATCTTCTCGCCGGTCACGGCGTCGAAGAGACCGAGCCCGTCGTGGGAGACGGCCATCACCAGATCGTCGCCGGTGTCGGGGTCCGTCGCGAAGCCGATCCCGAGCAGTCCGCCGACAGGGACGCCGTACTCGTACGCGAAGACGGGCCGCCAGGGCTCGGGCGCGGGCACCACCGGGGCCGCGAGAAGCCGGTTCCTCATCGCCCGCTGGTAGGCCGAGAGTTCGGGCTCGTGCTCGGATCGCCCGGCGGAAGGCGTTTCCTTCGTCCACTTCATCACGGGACCATGATCCTCGCCTCGAAGGCCGGCGCGGAGGTGGTCCGCATTGTGCGTCGTGCAGGCCGAGGCGCCGGACCTCAGGCGTGGGACTCCGTCAGCGCCGCGTCCGTGAACGCCGGCCACGCCTCCACCGCCCAGGGGCCGAACGCCCGGTCCGTCAGGGCGACGCAGGCGATCCCCGCGTCCGGGTCCACCCACAGGAACGTGCCCGACTGGCCGAAGTGGCCGAAGGTGCGGGGCGAGGACGAAGAGCCCGTCCAGTGCGGTGACTTGGCGTCGCGGATCTCGAACCCCAGGCCCCAGTCGTTCGGGTTCTGGTGGCCGTAGCCCGGCAGCACGCCCTTCGTGCCCGGGTAGTGGACGGTCAGCGTCGCCTCCGCCACCGTGCGCGGGTCCAGCAGCCGCGGTGCCTGGAGTTCCGCGGCGAAGCGGAGCAGGTCCGCCACCGAGGAGACCCCGTCCTTCGCCGGGGAGCCCGCCAGCGACGTCGACGTCATGCCCAGCGGCTCCAGCACCGCCTGCCGCAGGTACTCCGCGAACGGGATCTCCGTCGCCTTGGCGACATGGTCCCCGAGGACCTCGAACCCGGCGTTGGAGTACAGCCGCCGCTCCCCGGGCGGCGCCGTCACCCGGTGCTCGTCGAAGGCCAGCCCCGAGGTGTGCGCGAGCAGGTGCCGTACCGTCGCCCCCTCGGGTCCCGCCGGCTCGTCCAGCTCGACCGCCCCCTCCTCGTACGCGACGAGCACCGCGTACGCGGCCAGCGGCTTGGTGACGGAGGCCAGCGGGAAGCGGTGACCGACCGGTCCGTGGGTGCCGAGGACCGTCCCGTCGGCCCGTACGGCACCGGCCGCGGCGGTGGGCACCGGCCACTTCTCGATCAGCGCGAGGCTCTGCAAGGACATGCCGTCGAGCCTATGCGGCTCAGAGCGTCAGCATCATCGTGGGGTCCGGCTTGTGCGTGAAGCCGAGCGCGGCGTAGAGGGGCTCGGCCTCGGCGGACGCGGTCAGCATGACCTGCCCCGCGCCCCGCTCCCGGAACCAGGCCAGCAGCTCCTCCATGCACGCGCGCGCGTACCCGCGGCGACGCGCCCGCGGGTCGGTGGCCACGCTGAAGACGTACCCGCAGCGCCCGTGCGGATTGCCCGCCTTGCCGATCCGGTAGTCGATCGTCCCCGCGACCAGCGCCGCCAGCGCCCCCGGCCGGTCGGGACGGTCCACGACGAACGCGGCGAAGTCGCCGTCCGCCTCGCCGAGCCGCTCCGTGAGCCCCGGCAGCGCCAGGGCGTGCCAGCCGGTGGAGGTGTCCCCGCCGGGAAGCGCGTCGATCATGACCTGGCGCAGCCGCAGTACTTCGGGTGCGTCCGCGGGCGTGGCACGGCGTACGAGACTCATGGCCACGCACGCTAGCCAGGTTCCCGCGGCCGCGTCGCCCGCATTTCTCACCGGTTCGGCTTTCCTGCCGGTCCCGCTCTCCAGCCGGTGCCGCTTTCTTACCGGTTCCCCTTGCTTGGAGTGCACTCGAAGGTCATAGCGTGGGCGTCATGACGGTGATGCAGACCACGACCGCGGCCCCCACCGAGCAGTCCGACCGCGAGCCCGCCGACATCTGTTCCGCCCCGCCCCGCCGGCACCCGCGCCCCGAGGGCCAGGACCGCTACACGATCAGCGAGGTCGTCGCCTTCACCGGGCTGACGGCCCACACTCTGCGCTGGTACGAGCGGATCGGCCTGATGTCCCACATCGACCGCTCCCACACCGGCCAGCGCCGCTACACCAACCGCGACCTGGACTGGCTGGACTTCGTGACCAAGCTCCGGCTGACCGGCATGCCGGTGGCGGACATGGTGCGCTACGCGGAGCTGGTACGGGAGGGCGAGACGACCTACCCCGAGCGCCGCGAGCTCTTGGAGCAGACGAGAAGGGACGTGTTGGCCCGCATCGCCGAGCTGCACGACACCTTGTCGGTCCTGGACCGCAAGATCAGTTTCTATGAAACAGGCGGCAACTGAAACGCCCCTGAAAGGGGCGCTGGGGGTACCCCCGGCCGAAGGCCGGGGGAGGAACTGCGCGACCGGCCCCCACGGACGGAGAGCCGAGTACGGCCTGTCACAGCTCGGCCAGCAACTCCGCCTTCTTCGCGGTGAACTCCTCGTCGGTGACCAGCCCCGCCTGATGCAGCTCCCCGAGATGGCGGATCCGCTCGGCGATGTCGGCGGGGTCCCGGCGCCCCGCCGGCGCCGGCACCGCGGCCGTCCCCCTGGCCCGTACCGCCTCCAGCACCGCCGCGGCGAACGGCAGCGACTCGTGCACCGGCCCGTACCCCAGCCCGAACACCACGGTCGCCGGGTCCTGGTCCGCCGGGACCGGCGCCGCCGCCCCCGCGGTGTCCCGCCGCAGCAGTCGTAGATGCCCCTCGAAGACCTCCGGCGACCGCCACTCCACACCGCCCAGGTCCGCGACCGCGAACCGCTGGTCGCCGGCCTTCCACTTGGCCGTCGACGCTCCCGTCCACGACCACCGGAAGTGCACGGCGGTGCCGTCGAAGCTCGCCTTCCCGTCGTACGCCTTGAACTGGCGGGGCGCCTCCGGCGCGGCCACCAGGAACTTCTCCGCGGGGCCCGTCTCGGTGAGGAGCGTGCGCAGCTCGTCGGCGTAGTACTCGGCGAGGGTCGCCCGCTCGGCCGGGAGCACCAGCCGGTACGGGTCGCTGCCGTCCTTCAGCTGGCCGGCCGCCGCCTCCAGCAGCGGATCCGCGCCGGGACGCGGCCGGGCGTGCAGGACGACCGTGCCGCGCTTGCCCGGGGTGACGGTCACGGACTCCAGCGCGGCCAGCGGCACCAGCCGCTCGCCCAGGGTCTGGAACAGCTTGGGGGTGCGGATCCCGCGTTCGTAACGGATGCGCACGGAGTCGGACTCGAACTCCCAGGCGGCATGAAATCCGGCCAGTACGTCACCCATGCGGCTCATCGTATGCGGCACGTGCTTCTCAGTCCCATCCCCGCGCGCACCGCACTTCCTGCTGTTTCTACGCGCGTTCGGCCATCAACGTGTCGGGCAGACCCGCCCGGCACCCGTCATCGTCGTGGGCGCAGGTGACCGCGCCGTATGCGCCGACCCCGATGTCCGCGAGGTTGCGCAGGCTGTCCGTGCCGGGCACGAAGTACCCGGCGTGTCCCTGTGCGTCGTGCGCCGACAGCACCCTGGCCCCGAAGGAGGCGGAGACCGGGTCGGCGCCGTGGCCGAGCCCGCCGAGCTCCAGATAGGGGACGTCCTGGATCCAGTCGGTGGCGTCGCGCATCGCCCAGACCCGGGCCGTGCTGCCCAGGTGCGAGGCGTTCTCGACGCGCATGCCGGGGCTCGCGGCCACGGCTATGTCGGCCACCCGGCCCGGCATGCCGCGCGCGGCCACCCCGCAGACCACCGAGCCGTAGCTGTGGCAGAACATCGACACCGGCGCCTTGCCGGGCAGCGCCCGCAGCAGCGCGTTGAGACGTACGGCACCCAGCTCGGCGGCCGTGCCGGTGGCCGCGCCCACGCCGAGCCCGTCGGGAGCGGTGTAGTCGGCCCAGGCGATCACCGCCGTGCGGGTCGAGGGGCTCGCCGCGTGCTCCGCCCGGTACAGCGCCTTGGCCATGCCGACCGGGGCGGTGTACTCGCGGTTCGTCCTCTGGAAGGTGAGCAGGTCGGTGTCGACGCCGGGGACGACCACCGAGATCCGCTCGGCCCTGGTGAGGTCGCCGAGCACCTCGGCGACGCGGCCGTCGCCGTCCGGGTCGAAGGCGAGGATCTGCCGGCCCTTGGTGAGCAGCGCCTCGTAGCGGTGCATACGGCGGCCCGCGTCCTGCTGCCCCGCCGCGCTGAGCCGTGGGTCGTGCATGCGTTTCTTCTCGACCTTGCGCTGCTGGTCGAGCGCGATGGCGTTGGCGAGGTAGCGCAGTTCGACCGGGGCGCCGTTCATGTTGCCGACGGCCAGCGGGTAGCGGTGGGCGAGCCGGTCGCGCTCCGGTGCGGTGAGCGAGGCGAAGAAACGGGTGAGCCGCGCGGGCGATGCCTCCGGGTCCGGCAGCCGCAGACCGTGGACGCTGCCGTGCTCCCAGCTGTCGAGGGAGGACTGCAGGGCGGTGGTCTCGCGGTGGGTGCGCAGTGCGGTCCAGCCGGTGGTCGCGAGCATCACGAACACCACGGCGAGGGCGAGCAGCGCGCGCCAGACGTTGAGTGGCGGGGAGGTGTCGAAGGAAGTCACTGGGAGGACACACTAGGAGAACGAAGGGGTCTCGCGGTAACCGAGTGACAGTTATCACGTTTCGACAAGCACCGGGCCGATCTTGGGCCGTTGTGGCACTCCTCAGGCCCGGCGCCAGTCGCCGGTGAGCGCCGGCCCCAGCTGATCGAGGTACGCCGCGGTGAGTTCGCGGATCGCCGCGGCGCTGAAGTCGTCGCCGACCGACCAGTGCCGCTCGGTCACCCTGATGACCGCGCCGAAGACGGCGACCACCAGCCGGGGACGGGGGTCGGAGTCCGGGTCGACGCCCTCCCGTTCGGCGATGATCCGCGAGATCTCCTCCTCGGTCTCGGCCTGGCGCCGCAGATGGGCCGCGAACAGGATCGGGGTGGCCTCGATCATCTTGTACGTGCGCATGAGGAGCTCGACCGGGACGTACCGCTCGACGGCCTCCTCGATGGTCTCCCAGCTGTCCATGACGGACCCGCGCAGCGCCTCCAGCGGAGTCTCCCCGGGCGGTCGGCGGCGCACCGCCGCCACGTAGTGCGCCTCGGTGAGCCGCGGCACGAAGAAGGCCACGTCCTCCTTGCTGGCGAAGTAGCGGAAGAAGGTGCGCTGTGAGACGTCGACGGACTCGGTGATCTCGTCGACGGTGGTCCGGTCGTACCCCTGGGCCGCGAACAGTTCGAGCGCGGACCGGAGCAGGGCGTCCCGGGTGCGCTGTTTCTTGCGTTCGCGCAGCGTTTCCATGCCTGACAGTTACTGACTAGTGAAATTGTTTGTCAACTGTCAGCGGCTGTCACTAGCCTCGAAAGCATGACTAGTCAGACCACGCTCGACGCGACGGGGTCGGGGGACAAGGCGTCGGCAGCCCCGTCGCAGCAGCCGTCGGCCGCCGGCCTGCGCGGCCATCCCTGGTTCACCCTGATAACCGTCGCCGTCGGGGTCATGATGGTCGCCCTCGACGGCACCATCGTGGCCATCGCCAACCCGGCGATCCAGAAGGACCTCGGCGCCACCTTCGCCCAGGTGCAGTGGATCACCAACGGCTACTTCCTCGCCCTCGCCGTCTCCCTGATCACCGCGGGCAAGCTCGGCGACCGCTTCGGCCACCGGCAGACGTTCCTGATCGGCGTCGTCGGCTTCGCCACCGCCTCCGGCGCCATCGGGCTGTCCGACAGCATCGGCCTGGTCGTCACCTTCCGCGTCTTCCAGGGCCTGTTCGGCGCGCTGCTGATGCCGGCCGCGCTCGGCCTGCTGCGGGCCACCTTCCCGGCCGAGAAGCTCAACATGGCGATCGGCATCTGGGGCATGGTCATCGGCGCCTCCACCGCGGGCGGCCCGATCCTCGGCGGTGTGCTGGTGCAGCACGTCAGCTGGCAGTCGGTGTTCTTCATCAACGTGCCGGTCGGGCTGATCGCCCTCGTGCTCGGCGTGGTCATGCTGCTCGACCACCGCGCGGAGAACGCCCCGCGCTCCTTCGACCTGCTCGGCATCGGCCTGCTCTCCGGTGCGATGTTCTGCCTGGTCTGGGCGCTCATCAAGGCGCCGGCCTGGGGCTGGGGCGACGGCAGGACGTGGTCGTTCCTCGTCGTGTCGGTGCTGGGCTTCGCCCTCTTCTCCTTCTGGGAGACGAAGGTCAGGGAACCGCTGATCCCGCTCGGCCTGTTCCGCTCCGTGCCGTTGTCGGCCGGCGTGGTCCTGATGGTCCTCATGGCCATCGCCTTCATGGGCGGCCTGTTCTTCGTGACCTTCTACTTGCAGAACGTGCACGGGATGGACCCGGTCGACGCCGGTCTCCACCTCCTCCCGCTCACCGGCATGATGATCGTCGGCTCCCCGCTGGCGGGCGCCGCGATCACCAAGCTCGGCCCGCGGATCCCGCTGGCCGGCGGCATGGCGGCCACCGCGATCGCCATGTACGGCATGTCCACGCTGAAGGCGGACACCGGCAGCGGGATCATGGCCGTCTGGTTCGCCCTGCTCGGCCTCGGCCTCGCGCCGGTCATGGTCGGCGCCACCGAGGTCATCGTCGGCAACGCCCCGATGGAGCTCTCCGGAGTGGCCGGCGGTCTCCAGCAGGCCGCGATGCAGATCGGCGGCAGCCTCGGCACGGCCGTCCTCGGCGCCGTGATGGCCTCCAAGGTCGACAACGACCTGCCGGGCAACTGGGCCCACGCGGGGCTGCCGAAGCTGACCTCGGCGCAGCTGGCCCAGGCCTCGGAGGCGGTCCAGGTCGGGGTCGCGCCGATCGCCAAGGGCACGCCCGGGGCCGTCGCCGCGAAGATCACCGGTGTCGCCCACGACACGTTCATCTCCGGGATGAGCCTGGCCTCGCTCGTCGCGGCGGGCGTGGCGGCGGTCGCGATCCTCGTCGCGCTGCTCACGAAGCGGGGCGAGAACGCGGACAGCGGCGCAGGCGTGGGCCACATCTGACCCTGGTTCAGGCGTGGTTCACCTATCAAGGTGACTCCGCTCAAGATCCCTCGCGTTCGGCACGCGCCGCGGTTCACAGTGGGTCACGTCCTCCGCAGGGCATGGGGGACACCCGGGCCGCGGCGCGCTGCTGGAGGGGGGCAGCGCGCGGGCAGGTCTGCGGACGCGGAACAGGGGTACCCGGTCATCACACCCGAACAGTCCATGAGGACAGAGGAGTTGATGATGGCGAGCTTCGGCCAACGAACACGCGGGTACCCCCGTTCACGTGGCCGCGCAGGCGTGCGGGACGGGCTGGACCGTGGGACGCTGGGCATCATCGGCACGATCTGCGCCGTCGCCGGCTTCTTCACGTTGGGAATCATCCTGGGCCCGGCCGCACTGGTGTGCGGCTGGCTCTCCATGGGCCGGGCGTGGAACCCGAAGAGCTCGATACCGGCGCTGGTCGCGGTGGTGCTGGGCGCGATCGACACGCTGCTGGCGCTGCTGTTCCTGGGCGGCGTATCGCTCTAGGCGCGGGCCGGTGGGGGCTGATCGCGCAGTTCCTCCCAGCCTCCGGCCGGGGGCGCCCCCAGCGCCCCTACGGGGCGCTCCTCAGCCGTCTCTTCTGCGGACAGTCGTGCTGGTGGGCGCAGTGGCACCCGGCCGGCGCCGGCGAGCGCACGGCTGCGCCAGCCCCCACCCCCGCGCGCAGAGCAACCACCTCCGTCCGCAGCGCCCGTACCTCCTCGGCCAGGGCCGTGATCGCCTCCGTCTGCCGCCGTTCCTCGTCGTCGTCCTTCTCGAAGCGCGCGATGAACCACGTGGCGATGTTCGCCGTCACCACACCGAGCAGGGCGATCCCGGACAGCATCAGGCCCACCGCGATCATCCGGCCCAGCCCGGTCGTCGGCGCGTGGTCCCCGTACCCCACCGTCGTCATCGTCGTGAACGACCACCACAGGGCGTCACCCAGCGTCCGGATGTTCCCGTCGGGCGAGTCGCGCTCCACCGACAGCACGGCCAGCGACCCGAACATCAGCAGGCCGACGACCGCGCCGACGACGTACGTCGTCAGCCGGATCTGCTCGGCCATCCGGGCCCGCCGCCCCACCAGCGTCAGCGTCGCCACGAGCCGCAGCAGCCGCAGCGGCTGGAGCAGCGGCAGCACCACCGCGCACAGGTCTATCCAGTGCGTCCGCACGAACTCCCGACGGTGCGGCGTCAGCGTCAGCCGCACGAGATAGTCGGTGGCGAAGGACCCCCACACCACCCACTCCGCCGCCGTGCACGCGGACGTCAGCACGTGCCCCGCGGAACTGTCCACGATCGGCAGCGCGTACGCGACGGCGAAGGCGACCGCGAGCGCCAGCAACGGCCGTTGGGTCCACTGCTCCCAGCGCACCTGTGCGGACTGTCGCTCCATGGAGGCATCGTAGGCGCCGTCAGCGCCCCGAAGGGGCGAGGGGAACCGCGCGACCAGCCGTGACGTCGCCGCGGTTCCCCACCGCCCGTTCGGGCCGAGCGCGGCCGCTACGCGTCGCCGCCCGCCACGCCCGGGTGCGCCGCCGTCACGTCCAGCAGCTGGTAGCGGTCGATGGCCTGCTTGAGCACGGAGCGGTCGAGCTTGCCCTCACGGGCCAGCTCGGTCAGCACCGCGACCACGATCGACTGGGCGTCGATGTGGAAGAAGCGGCGCGCCGCGCCCCGCGTGTCGGCGAAGCCGAACCCGTCGGCGCCCAGCGACTGGAACGTGCCCGGCACCCACCGCGCGATCTGGTCCGGAACCGATCGCATCCAGTCGGACACGGCCACGAACGGACCTTCGGCGCCGCTCAGCTTCTGCGTCACCCACGGCGTCCGCTGCTCCTCCTCCGGGTGCAGCAGGTTGTGCTGCTCGCAGGCCACGGCCTCGCGCCGCAGCTCGTTCCAGGAGGTGGCGGACCAGACGTCGGCCTTCACGTTCCAGTCGGCGGCGAGGATCTGCTGCGCCTCGACCGCCCACGGGACCGCCACGCCCGACGCCATGATCTGCGCCGGGATCGTGCCCGCCGTGCCGGCGCTGATCCGGTGCACGCCCTTGAGGATGCCCTCGACGTCCACGTCGGCCGGCTCGGCCGGGTGCTGGATCGGCTCGTTGTAGACGGTCAGGTAGTAGAAGACGTCCTCGCCGTGCGGGTGCTCGGCGTCGCCGCCGTACATCCGGCGCAGGCCGTCCTGGACGATGTGCGCGATCTCGTACCCGTAGGCCGGGTCGTAGGCCACGCAGGCCGGGTTCGTGGAGGCCAGCAGCTGGGAGTGGCCGTCCGCGTGCTGGAGGCCCTCACCGGTCAGGGTCGTACGGCCGGCGGTCGCGCCCAGGACGAAACCGCGCGACAGCTGGTCGGCCATCTGCCAGAACTGGTCGCCGGTGCGCTGGAAACCGAACATCGAATAGAAGACGTAGACCGGGATGAGCGGCTCGCCGTGCGTGGCGTACGCCGAGCCCGCCGCGATCAGGGACGCCGTACAGCCCGCCTCCGAGATGCCGTCGTGCAGCATCTGGCCGGTCGGGGACTCCTTGTAGGCGAGCAGCAGATCGCGGTCCACGGCCTCGTACTGCTGGCCGAGCGGGTTGTAGATCTTCGCACTCGGGAAGAAGGAGTCCATGCCGAAGGTCCGGTACTCGTCCGGTGCGATGAGCACGAAACGGCGGCCGAGCTCCTTGTCCCGCATGAGGTCCTTGAGCAGGCGCACAAAGGCCATGGTGGTCGCGATGGACTGCTGGCCGGTGCCCTTCTTCACGGTCGCGTACGCCTTGTCGTCCGGCAGGGCGAGCGGCTTCGAGCGCACCACGCGGGTCGGGACGTAGCCGCCCAGGCCCTTGCGCCGGTCGTGCATGTACTGGATCTCTTCCGAGTTCCGGCCGGGGTGGTAGTACGGCGGCGGGCCGGACTCCAGCTCCCTGTCGGAGATCGGCAGGTGCAGCCGGTCCCGGAAGCCCTTGAGGTCGGCGACCGTCAGCTTCTTCATCTGGTGCGTGGCGTTGCGGCCCTCGAAGTTCGGGCCCAGCGTCCAGCCCTTGATCGTCTTGGCCAGGATGACCGTGGGCTGGCCCTTGTGCTCGGTGGCCGCCTTGAACGCCGCGTAGATCTTGCGGTGGTCGTGGCCGCCGCGGCCCAGGTGCAGGATCTGGTCGTCCGTCATGTTGGCGACCATCGCGCGCAGCCGGTGGTCGTCGCCGAAGAAGTGCTCGCGGATGTACGAGCCGGACTCGGTGGCGTACGTCTGGAACTGCCCGTCGGGGGTCGTGTTCATCTTGTTGACCAGGACGCCGTCGCGGTCCTGGGCGAGCAGCGGGTCCCAGGTGCGGTCCCAGACCAGCTTGATCACGTTCCAGCCGGCGCCCCGGAAGACCGACTCCAGCTCCTGGATGATCTTGCCGTTGCCGCGCACCGGGCCGTCGAGGCGCTGGAGGTTGCAGTTGACGACGAACGTCAGGTTGTCCAGGCCCTCGCGGGCGGCGATGGACAGCTGGCCGAGCGACTCCGGCTCGTCCATCTCGCCGTCCCCGAGGAACGCCCACACGTGCGACTTCGAGGTGTCGGCGATCCCGCGCGCGTGCATGTAGCGGTTCATCCGCGCCTGGTAGATCGCGCCGATCGGGCCGAGGCCCATCGACACCGTCGGGAACTCCCAGAAGTCCGGCATGGAGCGCGGGTGCGGGTAGCTGGAGAGGCCGTCCGGGTACTTCGACTTCTCCTGGCGGAAGCCGTCCAGCTGGGCCTCGCTGAGCCGGTCGAGCAGGAACGCGCGCGCGTAGATGCCGGGGGAGGCGTGCCCCTGGAAGAAGACCTGGTCGCCGCCGAGGCCGTCGTCCTTGCCGCGGAAGAAGTGGTTGAAGCCGACGTCGTAGAGGGACGCGGAGGAGGCGAAGGTGGCGATGTGGCCGCCGACGCCGATGCCCGGCCGCTGCGCGCGCGAGACCATCACGGCGGCGTTCCAGCGGGTCGCGTTGAGGACCTTGCGCTCGATCTCCTCGTTGCCCGGGAAGAACGGCTCGGCCCGGGTCGGGATCGTGTTCACGTAGTCCGTGCTGCGCATCTCGGGCACGGCCACCCGTCGCTCGCGCGCCCGCTCGATCAGGCGGAGCATCAGATAGCGGGCCCGTTCCCGGCCGCGCTCGTCCACGGCGGCGTCGAGCGAGTCGAGCCACTCCTGGGTTTCCTCGGGATCGAAGTCAGGAACCTGACTCGGAAGGCCGCCAATGATGATCGGGTTGCGATCGGATCCGGAAGCCACGCTGTTCCTTACCTGTCAGAGGGTCACTGAGTCTCTGTTTTTCCCTGTTTTTGGCTGTTTTCCCGTGCTTGGCCTGCGCCGCTGTCCATCGTCCACCCCGGGGCAGCGCACGTCATCTCTACCGCGAGGTAACTCGGGACCGGCCAAAACGCAACGATACGCCCGGGGTGTGACGCGCTTGGCAAACTCGTTCGACCGTCGTGTGTGAGGATGATTCCGAAAGGTACATTGCGGGCAAAAGGGAGTGGTGTGTGTCACAGCCGTTCGCGATACGGTGCCGGGAGTTGCGGCGACACGGCCGGGATCGTCACCGTTTCGGCGGTCCGGACGGCCGGGTACTTGCGCGATCCGCCCCGCCCGTGTGGACTACGGCCAATGCTTCGCGCACGCGCGTGGCTGAGTTCATCACCAAGACATGATCAGGAGGCAACCCGTGAGCGCGACCGCGGACCACGCGGAGGAGCGGACCACCCCTGCCGTCAGGCTGGGGTTCCAGCCAGACCAGGTGGTCCAGGAGATCGGCTACGACGACGACGTCGACCAGGAGCTCCGCGAGTCCATCGAAGAGACCATCGGCAACGAGCTGATGGACGAGGACTACGACGACGTGGCCGACGCCGTGGTCCTCTGGTTCCGTGAGGATGACGGCGACCTGACGGACGCGCTGGTCGATGCCCTCGGCTTCCTCGAGGAGGGCGGCTCGATCCTGCTGCTGACCCCGAAGACCGGCCGCGACGGCTACGTCGAGCCGAGCGACATCGGCGAGGCCGTGACGACCGCCGGCCTCTCGCAGACCAAGAGCGTCAGCGTGGGCAAGGACTGGAACGGCAGCCGGCTGAACACGCCGAAGGCCGCCGCCAAGAAGCGCTGAGCCCCGTCGGCGTCCGGACCGGCCACCCGGTCCGGCCGCCGGCCCGCCGCCGTCCGCCGGGCCGTCCCGGTCGTCCCGCGGGGCCGCCGCATAGGGTGTCACCACCCGAACAGGCCCTGACGAAGGGATACAGTGCGATGGCGATCCAGGTCGGCGACAAGGCGCCCGACTTCGAGCTCAAGGACAACCACGGCCGGACCGTGAAGCTGTCCGAGTTCCGAGGCGAGAAGAACGTGGTGCTGCTCTTCTATCCGTTCGCCTTCACGGGTGTGTGCACCGGCGAACTGTGCGAGCTGCGCGACAACCTGCCCAGGTTCGAGGACCGCGACACCCAGCTGCTCGCCGTCTCCAACGACTCCATCCACACCCTGCGTGTCTTCGCCGAGCAGGAGGGCCTGGAGTACCCGCTGCTCAGCGACTTCTGGCCGCACGGCGAGACCTCGCGCGCCTACGGCGTCTTCGACGAGGACAAGGGCTGCGCCGTCCGCGGCACCTTCGTCATCGACAAGGAGGGCGTCGTGCGCTGGACCGTGGTCAACGGACTCCCGGACGCCCGGGACCTGAACGAGTACGTGGCCGCGCTCGACACCCTGTAGGCCCGGACGGCCCCCACCGCTTCCCCTAGGGGGCGAGACGGCCGACACCCGGGAATTCTTCGGGGTCCAGGGCCTGCGAGCGGTGGGAACCCGTCACTAGGATCGAATCGTTGATCCGGTATCCGAAGCACGACGGGGGCACCCGCCCCTGGACACCACATGGGAGGACTCGTGGGAGTCAGCCTCAGCAAGGGCGGCAACGTATCGCTGACGAAGGAGGCCCCCGGTCTGACCGCGGTCCTCGTCGGTCTCGGCTGGGACGTGAGGACCACCACCGGCACCGACTTCGACCTGGACGCCAGCGCGCTGCTGCTGAACGCGGCCGGCAAGGTCGCCAGCGACCAGAACTTCGTGTTCTTCAACAACCTCAAGAGCCCCGACGGCTCGGTGGAGCACACCGGCGACAACCTCACCGGTGAGGGCGAGGGCGACGACGAGGTGATCAAGGTCAACCTCGCCGCGGTCCCGGCCGACGTCGACAAGATCGTCTTCCCGGTGTCGATCTACGACGCCGACAACCGCCAGCAGTCCTTCGGCCAGGTCCGCAACGCGTTCATCCGCGTCGTCAACCAGGCGGGCGGCACCGAGATCGCCCGCTACGACCTCTCGGAGGACGCCTCGACCGAGACCGCGATGGTCTTCGGCGAGCTGTACCGCAACGGCGCGGAGTGGAAGTTCCGTGCCATCGGCCAGGGCTACGCCTCGGGTCTGCGCGGCATCGCCCAGGACTTCGGCGTCAACGTCTGAGGCAGCAGAACGCCCCGGGGCGTTCGAAAGTCCGCTCTGTCCGGCGCCGCACCGTTTACGGGCGGCGCCGGACGCGCAGGACAACCGGAGAACCACCGCTAGGGGAGGACCAGCAATCATGGGCGTCACGCTCGCCAAGGGAGGCAATGTCTCCCTCTCCAAGGCCGCACCGAACCTCACCAACGTCCTGATCGGACTCGGCTGGGACGCCCGCTCCACCACCGGCGCCCCCTTCGACCTGGACGCCAGCGCGCTGCTGTGCCAGGGCGGACGGGTGCTCGGCGACGAGTGGTTCGTCTTCTACAACCAGCTCAAGAGCCCCGACGGCTCGGTGGAGCACACCGGCGACAACCTCACCGGTGAGGGCGAGGGCGACGACGAATCGATTCTGGTCGACCTTCCGAAGGTGCCGGCCACCTGCGACAAGATCGTCTTCCCGGTCTCCATCCACATGGCCGACGAGCGCGGCCAGACCTTCGGCCAGGTCTCCAACGCGTTCATCCGGGTGGTCAACCAGGCCGACGGCCAGGAGCTCGCCCGCTACGACCTCAGCGAGGACGCCTCCACCGAGACCGCCATGATCTTCGGCGAGCTCTACCGCTACCAGGGCGAGTGGAAGTTCCGAGCCGTCGGTCAGGGGTACGCGTCAGGGCTGCGGGGCATCGCGCTCGACTTCGGTGTGAACGTCTCGTAGCCGCTCCGCGGTCCGGATGTGGGGCCCGCGGGACGTGCAGGACACCGGCGCCCTCTAGACTTCGGTCAACAGTGAGTAAAGCCGAGTACACGATGATTGGGTAGCCAGTGCTTCTGAAAACCTTCGGCTGGTCGTTCGCGATCACCGCGCTCGGCCTGGTCGCCGCGGTCTTCTACGGAGGCTGGGAGGCCTTCGGCATCGTCGCGATCCTCGCCGTCCTCGAGATCTCCCTGTCGTTCGACAACGCGGTCGTCAACGCCGGAATCCTGAAGAAGATGAACGCCTTCTGGCAGAAGATCTTCCTCACCGTCGGCGTCCTCATCGCGGTCTTCGGCATGCGGTTGGTGTTCCCCGTCGTCATCGTCGCGGTCACCGCCAAGATGGGCCCCATCGAGGCCGTCGACCTCGCGCTCAACAACAAGGACCGCTACCAGGAACTGGTCACCGACGCCCACCCGGCGATCGCGGCCTTCGGCGGCATGTTCCTGCTGATGATCTTCCTCGACTTCATCTTCGAGGACCGGGACATCCAGTGGCTGCGCTGGATCGAGCGCCCGCTGGCCAAGCTCGGCAAGGTCGACATGCTGTCGGTCTGCATCTCCCTGATCGTCCTGCTGATCACCTCCTTCACCTTCGCCACCCACGCCCACCAGCACGGCGGCGGGCACGTCGACAAGGCGCAGACGGTCCTGATCGCCGGTATCGCCGGTCTCATCACCTACCTGGTCGTCGGCGGCCTCTCCGGCTTCTTCGAGGACCGCCTGGAGGCCGAGGAGGAGCGCGAGCACGAGGAGGACGAGGAGGCCGAGCGCACCGGCAAGAAGAAGTCGGCGGTGGTGCTGGCCGGCCAGGCCGCGTTCTTCATGTTCCTCTACCTGGAGGTCCTGGACGCGTCCTTCTCCTTCGACGGCGTGATCGGCGCGTTCGCCATCACCAACGACATCGTGCTGATGGCCCTGGGTCTCGGTATCGGCGCGATGTACGTCCGGTCGCTGACCGTGTACCTGGTCCGGCAGGGCACCCTTGACGACTACGTCTACCTGGAGCACGGCGCGCACTACGCGATCGGCGCGCTGGCGGTCATCCTGATGGTCACCATCCAGTACCAGATCAACGAGGTCATCACCGGTCTGGTCGGCGTCGTCCTGATCGGCTGGTCGTTCTGGTCCTCGGTGCGGCGCAACCAGCGGCTCGCGGAGGCCGAGGGAAAAGCGGGGTCGGACGAGAGGGCTGAGGTCTCCGTCTGACCGACCGAAAACGGGGTGTGACACCCTTCTGGGCGAGGAACGCTCTGTTCGGGGCGACCGACACGGTCGGTCGCCCCGAGGCGTCGGCAGGAGTCACTGGGGGCGGGAATGGGTTTCTTCGACGGACTGCTGGGCGGAAGGGCGGCCGAGTTCGACTCGGGCAGCGCGGCGTCCAACTCCATCGAGCTCACCAAGCGGCACCAGCAGGTGTCCCTCACCAAGCAGGGCGCGGCCACCGGCAACCTGCGCGTCAACCTCACCTGGCGGATGCGGACCTCCGACTTCGACGGGGAGCAGCGGGAGAGCCTGTTCCGGCACCCCTTCAAGGCGCTCAGGCCGCCCGAGGTGATGGGCCACGGCCAGAGCATGGTCAACGTCGACCTCGACCTCGGGGCGCTGTACGAGCTGTCCGACGGCACCAAGGGGGTCGTACAGCCGCTGGGCGGCCTGCTCGGGGACGTGAACGCGCCGCCGTACGTCAAGCTCAGCGGCGACGACCGGTTCGGTTCGGCGTCCGGCGAGACGATGTACGTCAACCTCGACCACCGGGACGACATAAAGCGGCTGCTGGTGTTCGTCTACATCTACGACCAGACGCCGGCGTTCGACCGCACCCACGCGGTCGTCACGCTGTACCCGAGCAACGGACCGCGGATCGAGATCGGCCTCGACGAACGGCATCCGCAGGCGCGGTCCTGCGCGGTGGTGATGATCGAGAACGTCAAGGGTGAGCTGGTCGTCCGCCGCGAGGTGAAGTTCGTGTACGGGTTCCAGGGAGAACTGGACCGGCTCTACGGGTGGGGGTTGCAGTGGGGGCGCGGGTACAAGGCGAAGGCCGACAGGTAGCCCCGCAGACAGGCGGCCCTGCGGGCGTGCCTAGCGTCCGATGAACTGGGGGCCCTGGGGCGGCAGCCGGAAGTCCGGGTTCGGGACCGTGGGTACCGGGATCGGGGCCGGCGGGGGATAGCCGTAGCCCGACTGGGGCGGCTGCTGCGTGTACGGGGACTGCGGGTAGCCGTAGGTCGGCTGGGCCGGCGAGGCCGGCTGGGGGTAGCCGTAGGCCGGCTGGGCGGGGACCGTGGTCGGCTGCTCGGGGGGCAGCGGCTGGGACGCCGACGGCTCCTCCGTCGGCTCCGACTCGTCCACCGAGATGCCGAAGTCCGTGGCCAGGCCCTTGAGACCGTTGCTGTAGCCCTCGCCCAGCGCCCGGAACTTCCAGCCCTCGCCCCTGCGGTACAGCTCCCCGCAGATCAGGGCCGTCTCCGCGCCGGTCTCCGGCTTGATGTCGAAATGGGCCAGCGCCTCGGCGTCCGGGGCGCTCGCGTCGTACAGCAGGATGCGCAGGGCGGGTACGTGTTCGAACGGGACACCGTCCGCCGACGCGACCAGGAGGATTCGGCCGACACTGGACTCGACACCGGGCAGATCCGTCTGGATCGTGTCGGTCAGGCCCTCGGCCACCCGCTTCTTGCCGAGTCGCCAGACCTTCCCGGAGGGGTGCCGGGGCTGGTTGTAGAAGACGAAGTCCTCGTCGGAGCGCACCCGTCCGTCGGGGCCGAGGAGCAGCGCCGAGGCGTCGACGTCCGGTACGTCCTGGCCGGGCGTCCAGCGCAGCACGGCCCGGACCGTGGTGGCCGCCACCGGGACGTTCGACCCCTTCAGCATCGCGTGCGTCATGCGGTCATCCTGCCTTCTCGGTCCTGGTCACGACAACGCGGGGTGGCTCGCGAACGACACAGCCGGGTTACCTGAAGTTCATGCCCGCCGGGAACCCAGGACATGGCTTTGTACGTACTATTACCGGCCAGCCTTTACCAATTCCACAGGCTCAGCACACCACCGCGGGGGAGCTTCATGCGTCATTTCGGGCACGTCGCCCCTGAGGTGCGCCGGCATCTCTTCCACCAGGAGCCGTGCGCGTTCACCGCCGACTCCCCGGCCCGGCTGCTCTCCGCGGCCCTGGGCGCCACGCTCTACAGCCCGGCGACCCGGCCGCGGCTGGCCGACGACATCGTCAAGCAGGCGGCGCTCGGCGTGGTCTCGATGGTGCTGTGCCTGGAGGACTCCATCGGGGACGAGGACGTCCCGGCGGGCGAGGAGAACCTCGTCCGGCAGTTCGCCGAGCTCGCCGAGCGGGAGCGGGCCGGGACGGAGCTGCCGCTGCTGTTCATCCGGGTCCGCGACGCCGAGCAGATCCCCGACCTCGTACGGCGCCTCGGCGGCACGGTGTCGCTGCTGTCCGGGTTCGTGTTCCCGAAGTTCACCGAGGAGCGCGGCATCCCCTTCCTCCAGGCCCTTGAGGACGCCGAGGCGAGCAGCGGACGCCGGCTGTTCGGGATGCCCGTGCTGGAGACCCCCGAGCTGATGTACCGGGAGACGCGCGTGGACGCCCTGGAGGGCATCGCCCGCGCCGTCGGCAAGTACCGGGACAGGGTGCTGGCCCTGCGCCTCGGCGTCACCGACTTCTGCTCCTCCTACGGGCTGCGCCGGGCGCCCGACATGACCGCCTACGACGTCCAGATCGTCGCCTCCGTCATCGCCGACGTGGTGAACATGCTGGGCCGCGCCGACGGCACCGGGTTCACGGTGACCGGGCCGGTCTGGGAGTACTTCCGGGTCCCCGAGCGCATGTTCAAGCCGATGCTGCGCTCCAGCCCGTTCCTGGAGGGGCAGGCCGTGGAGCTGCGCGAGCGGCTCATCGAGCACGCCATGGACGGTCTGCTGCGGGAGATCTCCCTCGACCACGCCAACGGACTGCTCGGCAAGACCTGCATCCACCCGTCCCACGTGATCCCCGTGCACGCGCTGTCCGTCGTCAGTCACGAGGAGTTCTCCGACGCCCAGGACATCCTGCGGCCGGAACGCGGCGGCGGGGGTGTACTTCGCTCGGCCTACACGAACAAGATGAACGAGGTGAAGCCGCACCGCGCCTGGGCCGAGCGGACCATGCTCCGCGCCGAGGTGTTCGGCGTCGCCAACGAGGACGTCGGCTTCGTGGAGCTGCTCGCGGCCGGGATACCCGGGTGACGGGCCCTAGGGGACGACACAGGGAACGCATGAACATCTCAGCGAACGACGGGGTCTGGTCCGGCAGCTGGGTCGCGGAGCGGCTCGGCGTCGAGCTGGTGGGCGACGACGGGCTGCGGGCCCTGCTGGGCCTCGCCCTGCGCCGCAACCCGAAGCGGGCCCACCTGCTGGTCTCCCACGTCCTCGGCAAGCACGTCCCGCAGGCGCCGTCCGTCGTGTACGGCCACGGGTTCGGCCTGGGCCGGCGGGTGCGCGAGCTGCTCGGCGAGCGGGAGGCGGCGCGGTCGGTGGTGCTGGGCTACGCCGAGACCGCCACGGGGCTGGGGCACTCGGTGGCCGACGGGATCGGGCTCGCGCCGTACCTGCACTCCACGCGGCGGCCGGTTGCCGGGGTGGCCCCCGCGGGCGGCTTCGAGGAGTCCCACTCCCACGCCACGTCGCACCTGCTGCTGCCGGAGGACCCCGCGCTGCTCGCCTCCGACGGCCCGCTGGTCCTGGTCGACGACGAGTTCTCCACGGGCAACACGGTCCTCAACACCATCCGCGACCTGCACGCCCGTTGTCCGCGGAAACGTTACGTCGTGGTGGCGTTGGTGGATATGCGTTCCCCGGCCGACGCCGGGCGACTGACCTCGTTCGCCGAGGAGATCGGCGCCGAGGTGGACCTGGTGGCGGCGGCCTCGGGGACGGTGCGGCTGCCCGAGGGCGTGCTGGAAAAGGGACAGGAACTGGTGGCGCGGTACGAAGGGGGTGCGGCGACATCTGATCTGCCGGGTGCGGGTGCGCCGGGGCTGAGCGCGCAGTTCCCCGCGCCCCTTCAGGGAGCGCTGCCGAGCGCCCCGTCAGGGGCGCGGGGAACTGCGCGACCGGCCCCCACGTACCCGCACCCGACCGACGACCGCACCACCTGCCACCGCGTCGACCTGCACTGGCCCCCGGGCCTCCCCGACGGCGGGCGGCACGGTTTCACCCCCGCCCACCGGATACGCCTGGAGTCCGCCCTCCCGCTCATGGCCGCGAGGCTCGCCGAAGCCCTGCCCCCCGACGCCCGCCGCGTGCTGACGCTCGGCTTCGAGGAGCTGATGTACACGCCCCTCAGGGTCGCCCGCGAGCTGGAGGCCCTGGTCACCGCCGAGGTGCGGTACTCCACCACCACCCGGTCACCCGTCCTGGCCGTCGACGACCCCGGCTACGCCATCCGCAGCCGCCTCGTGTTCCCGGCCCACGACAACCCCGCCGACGGCCCCGGCGAGCGCTACGCCTACAACGTCGCGGGCGCCGGCTTCGACGCCGTCGTCCTCTTCGTCGACTCCACCGGCGACACCCCCGAACTGCACGCCCCCGACGGCCTGCTGGCCCGCCTCGGCGCGCATGTCCCGCACGTCCTGCTCGCGGTTGTACCGTCGTACGTCCCCGCGCTGTCCGAAGAGAGCCCCGCCATGCTGCCCGAGCCCCTCCGCGGCCCCGCCTTCTCCTCCTACGCGCCCGACGACGTCGGCTGGCTGCTCCAGGACCTCTCGGACGTCACGCTGGAGGCGCCCACCGAGGAACGCGAGGAGGCCATCCAGAGCGGCGGCGCGCACTACGCCGAGTCGCTGCCCGTGGAGTACCAGCCGAGCGAGCGGTACCAGGCCCTCTTCCACGCGGCCCTCGGGACCTCGGCGGCCAGGATCGCGCAGGCGGTCGGGGTCGTCACCGAGACCGTGCTGGCGGAGCGCTCCCCGCGCCCCGTGCTGGTGTCGCTGGCCCGCGCCGGGACCCCGGTGGGCGTACTGATGCGCCGCTGGGCGCAGTTCCGGTACGGCCTCGACCTGCCGCACTACGCCGTCTCGATCGTGCGCGGCCGCGGCATCGACGCGAACGCCCTGCGCTGGCTGGCCGCCCACCACGACCCGCGGGACGTCGTCTTCGTGGACGGCTGGACCGGCAAGGGCGCCATCACCAGGGAACTGGCCGACGCGATCGAGGAGTTCGAGGAACAGGCCGGCGTCACCGGCTTCGACCCGGAGATCGCGGTGCTCGCCGACCCCGGGTCGTGCGTGCGGACGTACGGCACCCGGGAGGACTTCCTGATCCCCTCCGCGTGCCTCAACTCGACCGTCTCCGGGCTGATCTCGCGGACCGTGCTGCGCGCCGACCTGGTGGGCCCGCACGACTTCCACGGCGCCAAGTTCTACCGCGAACTGGCCGGCGCCGACGTGTCGGTGGCCTTCCTGGACGCGGTCGCCGCGCGCTTCGGCGAGGTCGTGGACGCGGTGGACGCCGCCGTGAAGGAACTGGCCGTCGCCGACCGCACGCCGACCTGGGAGGGCTGGGCGGCCGTCGAGCGGATCAGCGAGGAGTACGGCATCCACGACGTGAACCTGGTCAAGCCGGGCGTCGGCGAGACCACCCGCGTGCTGCTGCGCCGGGTGCCCTGGAAGATCCTGGCGCGGGCCGGGGCGGGCGCCGACCTCGACCACGTGCGGCTGCTCGCGGAGCAGAGAGGGGTGCCCGTAGAGGAGGTCGGCGAACTGCCCTACACCTGTGTCGGGTTGATCCACCCCAAGTACACGCGCGGCGCGACCGGTGCCGACGGCCGGGCGGTGAACCTCTGATGACGGTGCTCGTCGCGAGCGACCTGGACCGTACGCTGATCTACTCCGCGGGCGCGCTGGCGCTGACCGTGCCGGACGCGCGGGCTCCCCGGCTGCTCTGCGTCGAGGTGCACGAGGCCAGGCCGCTGTCGTACCTCACGGAGACGGCGGCCGGGCTGCTGACCGAGCTGGGGGACGCGGCCGTCTTCGTGCCGACGACGACCCGGACCCGCAAGCAGTACCAGCGGATCAACCTGCCGGGGCCCGCGCCCACGTACGCCATCTGCGCCAACGGCGGGCACCTGCTCGTGGACGGGGTGTCCGACGGGGACTGGCACGCGCGCGTGCTGGCCCGGCTGGCCGACGAGTGCGCGCCGCTGGAGGAGGTACGGGCGTACCTGACGGAGCGGGCCGACCCGTTGTGGCTGCGCAAGCACCGGGTCGCCGAGGACCTGTTCGCCTACCTCGTGGTGGAGCGGGAGCTGCTGCCCGAGGAGTGGGTGAAGGATCTGGCCGTGTGGGCGGAGAACCGCGGCTGGACGGTGTCCCTGCAGGGGCGGAAGATCTACGCCGTGCCGAAGCCGCTGACGAAGAGCGCGGCGATGCGGGAGGTGGCCCGCAGGACCGGGGCCCGGCTGACGCTGGCCGCCGGGGACTCGCTGCTCGACGCCGACCTGCTGCTGGCCGCGGACCGCGGCTGGCGCCCCGGCCACGGTGAGCTGGCCGACGCCGGGTGGACGGCACCGGCCATCAGCGCGCTGCCGGAACGGGGCGTGCTCGCCGGGGAACGCATCCTGCGGGAATTCCTGAAGACGGTTCGTACGGAGGGTTAACCGCAGCAGCCGCCGCCGCAGCAGCCGCCCTGGGGGGCGGCGGCGGGCGCGGACCCGGTCCCGCCCACCGCGACCGCGGACAGGAGCTTTACAGTGTCTTCATGCCCTTCGGGGCAGACTGCCGGAGCCGACGAGTCGGCCATCGGACGGGCGAGTTCGAAGGTGGCGGCGCAGGTGCGGCAGCGGTACTCGTAGCGGGGCATGGGAACAGGCTAACGGCAGTGATGCGGGAGTGACGGGCATCACTACACCTCAGAATTTCATGAGTGTTCCTTTCTGTCCGATACTTGTGCGGAGATTTTGAAAAGATCGCTGATAATTTGAGCTGGCCGCGAGGAGCCGAAAGACCGGGGGAAGAGGGGGGCTCGAAGCGCCGCGCCTGTCGCGGCCTGTCCACCTGACCCGTCTAACCGCGCGCGCAAGACCGAGTGCGAGGGGAGACGCAGTCGTGACGGACGCAACGGAGCGGACGGGCGGCCCGGAGAAGGGCCATGACCAGGCCAAGTCCCGGGGGAAGAAGCCGTTCGAGCCGGACGCGACCTTGCATCTGAAGGTCGACGCGCTGCGGGCGGAGCACGCTCTGTGGCAGAAGGGCGACGACGCTCAGCGTGCGCAGGAGGTTGCACGGCAGAAGGCGGAGGCTCTGTGGAACGAGCTGCACGCCCTGCGGGCCGAGGACGGCGACGCGGCGAAGGCCCAGGCGAAGGGCGAGGCGAAGCCCAAGGGCGGCGACGGCGCGGGCGCCCGGCGCGAGAAGCCGGACGTGCCGGTCCACGACGAGACCCTGCACCTGAAGGTGGCAGCCCTGCGGGCGGACGCCACGATGCAGATCCGGGTGCCCGGACAACCCCACCCGCAGCCGGAGCCGGCGGCCCCCGCGAGCCGCGCCGAGCGGCGCCGCAGCGCGCGCCTGTCGCCGTGGGAACGGGTGCTGGCGGCGTGGGCGGCCCTCTGGGCCCACGTGGGGCCCAGGCTGGCCCCCCTGGCGCCCTACGCGCGCCGGCTGCGGCCCATGTACCCGCGGCCGGGCCGGACCGGCTGGCGGCGCTGGATGCCCTCCTGGCGGCAGTGGCTCGGTGCCTGGCTGGGCGGCATCGGACTGACCGGGATGTTCCTCGTCGTCGCCTACGCCACCACGGACATACCGTCCAACCTCAACAGCTACGCCACCCAGCAGGACAACGTGTACTTCTGGTCCGACGGCACGCCGATGGCCAGGACCGGCTGGGTGCAGCGGCAGGACATGCCGCTCAAGGACATACCCGTGGACGTGCGGTGGGCGGTGCTCGCGGCGGAGAACGAGAGCTTCTACTCGGACCCCGGTATTTCCGTCAGAGGCATAACTCGCGCCCTGTGGCGGACAGTTGGCGAAGGAGACACCGAAGGTGGCTCCACCATTACCCAGCAATATGTGAAGAACGTCTACCTCTCGCAGAATCAGACGGTCAGCCGTAAATTCACCGAAGCCATGATCTCCCTCAAGCTCGACAACAAGATGAGCAAGGACCAGATCCTGGAGGGCTACCTCAACACCAGCTGGTTCGGCCGCGGGACGTACGGCATCCAGCGCGCCGCCCAGGCCTACTACGGCAAGGACGTCAGCAAGCTGAACGCCAGCGAGGCCGCCATGCTCGCCTCACTGCTCAAGGGCGCCGGCCTCTACGACCCGACGCTCAGCAAGGCCAACCACAAGCGGGCGGTGGAGCGCTGGTCCTGGATCCTGGACCGGATGGTCAAGATCGGCAAGCTGTCACCGGCCGAGCGGGCCACGTACACGAAGTTCCCCGAGCCGATCCCGACCAACAAGGTGTACGACACCGGCAGCCAGAGCGACTACCTGGTGGAACTGGCCCAGCAGTACGCCAAGAAGTCCGCGCACATCTCGGACAAGGACTTCGACCTCGGCGGATACCAGATCTACACCACCTTCGACCGCACGAAGGAGGCCACCCTCACCAAGGCCGTGACCAAGGCCCGCAAGGCGGCCAAGGACCGCGACCCCAAGCTCGCCGCGGCCGCCCACTACGGCGCCGCCTCGGTCGCCACCGACGGGCGGATCCTCGCCGTCTACGGCGGCCCCGACCACCGTAAACAGGGCTACAACGAGTCCAACGCCACCACCGTCCCGGCCGGCACCTCCTTCCTGCCCTTCGTCTACGCCGCCGGGCTCCAGAACGGCGTGCACAAGCAACGCGGCGCCGCCGTCACCGACGTCCTGCCCGGGACGGTCTACGACGGCGACGACAAGGTCCCCGTCACCACGCTCGACGGGCCGTACTGGGACCGCAGCGGCAAGAAGGTCTTCGCGAAGAACGACGACGGCAAGTCCTACGGGCAGATCAGCCTGGACAAGGCCCTCGCACTGTCCGTGAACACCCCGTTCATGCAACTCGGCATGGACACCGGACTCGACAAGGTGCGCTCCACCGCGATCGCCTCAGGACTGCTCTCCGACACCATCGGCGCGCAGGTACCGGCCCTCTCCATGGGTAACTCCACCCCCAGCGCGATCCGCATGGCGAGCGGATACGCCACCTTCGCGGCCGGCGGCGACCACACCGAGCCGTACTCCGTCGCCAAGATCACCCGCAACGGCCGCCGGGTCGCCCTGGACACCCCCCGGCCCACCCGCGCGGTCCGCGGCGACGTCGCCGAAAACGTCCAGCAGGCCCTCACCGAGTCCTTCCGCCTGGCCCACCCGACGACCGCCCTCACCACCCGGGCCGCGGGCAAGGCGGGCACCACCGACGCCACCGGCAAGGACATCGCCTCCTGGTACACGGGCACTTCCTCGAACGTGACGACATCGGTCGTCGTATACCGCATCGACCTGAACAAGTCCCTGGAGCCGCTCCCGCTCCAGGGACTGGCCGGAACAGGCACCGACAACGTCCCGTACACGGTCTGGGCGCAGGCGATGGGCCTTGAATGACCACCGAAGCCCCGAGCCGCCCCCGCCACCCGCGCAGAATGAGCCCCGCATGAAGCCCCGTACGAAACCGACAACCGGCGGCCACCGCCGCAAGGCACCCACCCGTGACCGCCGCCCCGCCCGCCCGGAGTTCATCACGCTGGCCGCCTTCCTGGTCGTCGCCTCCCTCGTCGCGGGCTACCTGGTGCTCAGCAGACAGGACGACACCACCCCCACCGCCGCCGGCACCCGCAAGGCCAGCCCGTCGGCCACCCCCTCCCCGAAGTGGGACGGCAAGACCCACATCCTCGGGGACGGCTCCACGTCGTACACCGGGCCGCAGAAGGACCAGTTGAAGCCCGAGAAGCTCAAGCCGGGCGAGAAACCGCCCCAGTTCGTCGTCTTCTCCTGGGACGGCGCCCTGGAGGGCGACGACCATCTCTTCTCGCACTACCGGGAGATGGCCAAGGAGTACAACGCCCACATGACCTTCTTCCTCACCGGCATCTACCTGCTGCCCAAGAGCAAGAAGGACCTCTACACCGGCCCCATGCACAAGCCCGGCGACGCCGCGATCGACTACGCCACCGACGCCCACATACGCACCACGCTGCAACAGCTGCGCGAGGCCTACGAAGAGGGCAACGAGATAGGCACCCACTTCAACGGCCACTTCTGCGAGGCCAAGGGCGGCGGCGACTGGAGCGTCGCCCAGTGGAAGAGCGAGATCGACCAGTTCTACGACTTCGTGGAGAACTGGAAGACCAACACCGGCTTCAAGGACATCCCCGCCCTCCCCTTCGACTTCAAGCAGGAGGTCGTCGGCGGCCGTGCTCCCTGCCTGGAAGGCCAGCCCAACCTGCTCAAGGCCCTCCAGAAGTACGGCTACAACTGGAAGTACGACGCCAGCTCCCCGGGCGACTTCCAGATATGGCCGTCGAAGAAGGACGGCCTGTGGAACTTCCCCCTGGAGATGCTCCCCTACCCCGGCGGCGACTACCAGGGCCTGTCGATGGACTTCAACTTCCTCTACAACCAGTCCAACGGCGAGACCGACGGCGACCCCGCCAAGTACGCCCAGTGGCAACAGCAGACCGTCCAGTCCTACATGGACGGCTTCAACCGCGTCTACTACGGCAGCCGCGCCCCCCTGTTCATCGGCAACCACTTCGAGAACTGGAACGGCGGCATCTACATGAAGGCCATCGACCAGATCGTCCCGAAGATATGCACCAAGAAGGGCGTCAAGTGCGTCTCCTTCAAGGAACTCGCCGACTGGATGGACGCCCAGGACCCGGGGACCCTGGCCCGGCTGCGCACCCTTGACCCGGCCCAGGCACCCGCGGACTGGTCCACCATCGTGAAGTGAACGGCCGGTTCAAGTCGGCGCGGCGGCACGCGCATTCCGATTCTGCAACCCCCTTCACAGGGGTCACACACGCCGTGCGAAGATGCCGTCGCCCGGTAGGTGTACCGGCGTAGAGGGGAATCACCATTGAAATCCAGAAAACTGAGCCGTAGGCGGAGCCGCGCGGCCATAGTCACGGCGGCGGCCGCGTCGGTCGTCGCCGGCGTCGCCCTCGTGCCCAACTGGAGCGCGGGCGCGGCCGTCGTCGACGACCCCACCGTGAACGCCGCGACCAAGGCGACGTTCCAGAAGCTGGCCGACGCGGTCTTCACCGACCGCACGCAGGCGCTCGTCCACGGTGCCGCCCAGCAGCAGACCACTTCCCGCTTCTCCGGCGACGTCCGCCTCTCCAGCACCCAGACGCGCGACGAGAACAAGGCGCTGAGCCAGCTGCGCGGCCGCCAGAGCAGCATCGCCAAGCTCGGCGAGACCTACAGCGCCGGCAGCACCCAGGTCACGCTCGACGCGACCCGGGTCACCGGCCGCACCGCCAAGGCCGACGTCACCGAGACCACGACGCTGACCTACGCGAAGGCCGCCAAGGGCCAGCCGAAGAACACCGGCTTCCAGGCCCACCACGAGCTGACCTTCAAGGCGGACCGGCAGGGCGTCTGGCAGCTCACCAGGATCCAGGACACCGACGACGGCGGCCTCGCCGTCAACACGCTGTCCAAGCCCTCGGTCAAGGCCCCCGCCACCGGCGACGACGGCAACACCACCCCGGACGCCCCGCGCGCGGCCACCACGCGCAACCCGGTGGCCGTGCCGAAGACGCTGACCGGCGGCACGTACGACTACAAGGCGATGGCCGCCTACGCCGAGAAGTACTGGAACAACTACAACCCGGACTACCCGGACTTCAACAACCACACCGCCGGCGGCGACTGCACCAACTTCGTCAGCCAGTCCCTCAAGGCCGGCGGCTGGAAGCACGTCCCGGGCTACGTGTACGACTACACGAAGTGGTTCGGCAACGCGGACATCCAGTCGGACTCGTTCGTCGGCGTCAACGAGTGGTCCTGGTTCGCCCAGAACTCCAAGCGCACCACCCCGCTCGCCAACGTCTACCAGGCCGAGGTCGGCGACGTCATCCAGATGGACTTCGACCGCGACGGCTCGAAGGACCACACGATGATCGTGACGTACAAGGCCAACGGCATCCCGTACGTCACCTACCACTCGAACAACACCTACCGCAGGTCGCTGGCGAGCCTCATCGCGTCCTACCCGAACGCGTACTACTACGCCTACCGCACCTGATCGTCGGCCGCCCCGGCCGCCGGTGCGGCCCGCTGCTCCGCCTCGGGGTGGCGGGCCCGCCAGTACGGGTTGTCGTGCGGCAGGTTCGTACTGACCCTGCCGTACATCCCGAACACCATCAGCACCAGACCCACCACGAAGCTGAACAGCACGTTCTGGATCCTGAAGGCCAAAAAGTCCGAGTCCGTGCCGAGCAGGCCCAGGAACAGGAAGCCGTTCAGGATGAACAGCACCCCCAGGACCAGGTTCAGCGTCGACGCGAAGTTCCCGCCGATCACCATCCCCACGAACAGCAGCAGCCCCACACAGATCGACAGCACGCTCAGCGCGCCGTTCGTGTTCAGGCCGATCGCGGTGTTCCCGCCCGTGTCGAAGAAGCCGATGTTGTCGGTCAGACCGAGGATGCCGAAGGCCAGCAGGAACAGGCCCATCAGACCGGCACCGATCCGGTAGACCCTGTTCAGGCGGTGGTCGACGGGCAGTGCCTCGTCGAACGTGATCCGCCGCCGCGTCCCCGAGCGCGCCGTGTGTGAGGCCATCTCCGCCTCCTGCTCTGGATTACGGGTCGCTCCCCCCAATATCCGCCCCCCGGCGCCGCCCGGCAAACGCCCCGCCGAAGCGGGCCGGGCACCGCGCGGTCAGTGACCGGCGGTTCCGCGGTCCTCCCGGATCTGGGCGACCACCCGCGCGACGGACTGCCGTACCGCCTCCGTCTCCATGAGGAAGCGCCAGTAGTCCGGATGCCGCCCCTCCAGCGCCCCGGCCGCCCGCTCGAGACGCGCCACCGCGTCGTCCAACGGCCGCGCGTGCCGCGGGTCGGGACTGGTCCGCCCGGCCATCGCCAGCCGCTGCGCGTCCCGGATCGCGAACCGGGTCCGCTCGATCTCCGCCTGCGGATCCTTCTGCACGGCGTTCAGCCGGGACAACCGCTCACCCGCGGCGGAAACGGCCTCGTCCGTACCGTTGAGCAGCGCCCGCACCGTGGACAGCAGCGAGGTCGCGTCCGCCCACTGCTGCGCGTCCCGCGCCGCCTGCGCCTCCCGCAGCCTCACCTCGGCCTGCCGGACGTTCGCCGCGGCCTGCTCGGGCACCTGCTGCAGATCCTGCCAGCAGGCCGCCGAGAACCGCCGCCGCAGCTCGCTCAGGACCGGGTCCACCTGCCCGGCCCGGGTGGTCAGCGCCTGCGCGCGCGTCCGCAGGCTCACCAGCCGGTGGTCGATCTCGGCCGCCTGCTCGGGCAGCCGCTCCGCCGCGGCCCGAATGGCCTCCGCCTCCCGCTGCACCCGCCCGGCCCGCTCCAGCGTCGCCTGCGCCCCGTGCCGGCCGGCGCCCTGGTTCAGCTTCGTCAGCTCCGGCGACAGCGCCGCCAGCCGCGCGGCCAGGTCGTCGGCCCTGAGCCGCGTCGCACGCACCGCGTCGAGCGCGTTGCTGGCCGCCAGCAGCGCCTGCCGGGCCCGCTCCACGGCGGGCGCGAGCCGCGCCAGCTGCGTCTCGGCCTTGCCGAGCAGGGGCCCGAGCGACTCCCCGAACCGGTCCAGCTCCCGCTTGACCCCGACGAGCTCGTCCTTCGCCTGGGTGATCTCCGTGCGCGCCCGCGCCGCGACGGACGCCTCCAGGTCGTCCCGGTCCAGGTCGTAGGCGTCGATGGCCTGGATGTAGCGGTTGCTCACCTCGTCGATCCGCCGGCCCAGAGCCTCGAAGTCGGAGACGGCCCGGTGGGCGGCCGGCGAGTCGTCGACGGCCGAGATGGTCTCCATCGAGATCCGCAGGTCCCGCTGCGCGGTGTCCAGCTCGTAGAACGCGGCGGCGGCGGCGTCCTTGGCCGCCTGCGCCTCCACCCGCTGCCCCTCGGCCCGCCCCCCGAACCAGCGCCGCGTCCCGCCGCCGGCGAAGGCGCCCGGCACCACGAGCAGCGCCAGCAGCGGCAGACCGGCCAGAGCGAGCGAGTCCAGGACCGCCCGGGACCGCGCGGACCCACCGGCACCCCGGCGCAGCCGGGAG
The DNA here is from genome assembly GCF_040640875.1 of Streptomyces sp. NPDC021562. NCBI lineage: Bacteria > Bacillati > Actinomycetota > Actinomycetes > Kitasatosporales > Streptomycetaceae > Streptomyces > Streptomyces sp. NPDC021562. Next base: position 196,623 of record NZ_JBFACN010000010.1, on the reverse strand, counting down.
CGCGGGGGAGGCGAGTACGACTGCCCGGGTGTCGCCGTTGTCGCCGTCACTTCCCTCTCCCGTGCCGCGGTACGCCCTGTGTTCGTGCGGTGATGACATTGTCCCACCCGGGGAAGACGAACACACGGGCCGGTCAGTTCACGATCACGGGGGTCAAAGGTTCGCTACTCGCACGAGTGACCATCTGGGAGGAAGCTCGTTGGGGGAGGTGAAGAGATCGTCTCGTCATCGGCAGAGGGGGTGCGGTGCGCCAGATCAGGGCCTCGTTCCTCGTGGCCGCCCCCACGGGCACGAGTGTCCGGACGCGGCTCCGGTTGTCCGAGCGGGACGTCGCGGTACTGACCGAGGTCGGTGCACTTCTGGGCTCTCTGGCATCACGGGATCTCGCCGTACGGTCCCGGCAGGGGGCGGAGCCGAGCGCCGGCGCCTGGGCGGACCGAAAGCGCGAGTTGACTGTCTCCTCGTCGGCGAGGTGGGCGGGCAGCATCACCAAGGCCACGCACGACCAGTGGGCACTGGCGCGGCGCGGGCAGGCGGCGGAGATGCGCTGGCTGCGCGCCGAGACCGCCCGCATCGAGGCGCGCCTGGCCAGACCTTTGGGCGCCAAGGCCGAAAAACTGACCGCACTACCGCGCGGATATGCCGACCGGACGGAATGGCACGCCAAGGCTCGCCGTCTGCAGGCGCTCCGCGTTCGTCTGGCGTCCGTGCAGGCTGACTGGGCATCCGGGCGGGTGCGCGTCGTACGCGGTGGCAGGAGACTCGCCCGCCTGTGGAACCGGTTGGACGAGAGCGGGCCGAGCCGGGAGGCCATGAGGCGGCGCTGGAAGGCCGCCCGTATGTTCCTCTCGGCGGACGGGGAGTCCGGCAAGCGGTACGGCAACGAGACCATCCGCGTCACCGACGGCGGACACGTCTCGATCCGGCTTCCGGCTGCTCTGGCCCACCTGGCCAACGCGCCGCACGGCCGGTACGCGCTGGCCTCGACGGTGGCGTTCGGCCACCGGGCCGAGGAGTGGCGAGACCGGATCACCGCGGACCGAGCGGTGGCCTATCGCATTCACTACGACGTCCAACGCGGTCGCTGGTATCTCACCGCCGTCTGGCAGCGAGCGGTGGTCCCCGCACTGTCCCTCCCGGCGGCTCTGGCACGAGGCGTGGTCGCGGTCGACATGAACGAGAATCATCTCGCGGCCTGGTACGTGGACGTGCACGGCAATCCTGTGGGCGAGCCGAGGCGCTTCCCCTATGACCTGTCGGGCGGCGCATCGCATCGTGACGCCCAGATCAGGCACGCGCTGACACAGCTGCTTCACTACGCCCGGCGCCGCGGAGCGGCGTCCATCGCCGTCGAAGACCTCGACTTCACCGACGCCGGAACCCGCGAGAAGCACGGCCGCGCCAAGCATTTCCGTCGGCTCCTGTCCCGTTTCCCCACGACTCGGCTCAGGACGCGGCTGGTGGCGATGGCGGCCGAGCAGAACATCACGGTCGTTGCGGTCGACCCCGCCTACACCAGTCAATGGGGGGCTCAGCACTGGCAGAAGCCTCTCACCACCAGAACTCGTCCAACCACTCGCCACGACGCTGCGGCCTTGGCGATCGGACGACGCGCCCTCGGGCACTCGATCAGGCGACGGAAGGCACCGCCCCGTACCCACCGGAGTGATGGTTACGGGCATCGGACCCTCCAGGCCGAGTCGGAGCCCGGACGGCGTGAGGGACCTCGCCCCCGCCCATCCGGACCGCGGACTCGATCCGTGCCGCCCGGGGGCGGAGCGAACGCGAGGAACCAGCGTGCTCAACACCACTCGGAGCACGCGGCTGAGCACGGCGTACTTCCGCTCGGTCCATAGGAATCGCTACGCCTCGCCGGTCCGGGAAACGGAATTGCCGGACGGAGCCCGGGACAATGTAGGCTGTCGACTCGTCCCGGGTGCGTAGCTCAGTGGTAGAGCGCCTGCCTTACAAGCAGGATGTCGGCGGTTCGAAACCGTCCGCGCCCACGTGAACAGAGGACCCCGGCCGATCCGGCCGGGGTCCTCTGCCGTTCTCAGTCCTCCTCGTGCGTGTGCTTGAGGCGGCTTCGGGCGTCCATGCGGTCCGGGGCCGTCACCTCGGCCCAGAAGCGGTGGCCGCTGACGAACACCGCGAGCTCGTGTTCGCGTCGGCGCAGCTTCTCCACCTCGGCCTGTTCGTCCTCGGTCCAGCCCGGGGAGGCGGGGCGTTCCACCTTGCGCCAGCCGCCCTCGTCGCTGAATCCGTCCAGGGGCACGACCGACCAGGGGAGCCGCTTCAGCAGGGCCGAGAGCTCGGCCCGGACCTGATGCAGCTCCTCCTGACCGGCGAGGAGGTCACTCGGAAAGTCATAGGTCGCAGCCACACGGCAATGGTACGCCTGTTCGATTTTAGGTGGCGAGTTCGTTCGTGGGGTTCATGCGTTCGAACGGACGGGCCGGGTGCCGCTGCGGTAGACGCAGACGCCGAGCGCCAGCAGCCAGTAACCGAGGAGCGCCCCCATCAGCGCGGTGGTGCCCCAGCCGTTGGCCGCGTAGAAGTGCGCGGGGGTGTTGCCGAAGAACAGGGACGGCACGAAGGCCAGGTTGACGCCCGCCAGGGCGTAGGCGGACCGGCCGGCCCACGGCGGCAGCAGCCGGGTGCGCGAGACGGCGAAGCCCAGCGCGGCCAGGAACATCGCCAGCATCAGCCGGGAGATCGACCCGTACAGGACGTAGGTGCCGCTGACCGCGACGGTCGGGTCGATCGGGTGGTCGGCGGCGATGACGGCGCCCGCTTCCAGGCCGCTGGAGACCAGCGTGATCGTCACATAGACCAGTCCCGTGGCGAGGACGAGGGAGCCGGCCCACTCGTAGGCCGGGTCCGCCCGCCGGATCAGTTCCCGCAGGGCGGTCACGGACACCAGCAGGCAGGCGAGGGCGACGATCCCGATCAGCAGCCTGCTCAGGACGTTCGCGTCCGGCGGCGGGCCCGAGTAGACGAAGTACAGGGGTACCTCGACGATGAGGGCGGCCGCGGCGGCGATGCACGAGACGCCGGTCAGGCGCCGCGTGAGGGTTTCGGTCATGGGAGTCCCCCGGTGGGTGGTGAGCGCTTCGCCGGCCCGTTCGCCGACGTTGTGCAGCGTGCCCTCCGCCGGGGGGTGCCGTCGCTGGTCCTGGACACCGGAAACGGGGTGGGCCCAGCACCACCGTTCGACTCCGGTGGCTACGACGGCGTGCCCTGCGGCGCCCCTCCGGGCACGACCCGGACGGTCAGGTAGCCCTCTCCGGGGCCCGGTGGGCGGTTCCAGGGGCGGGTGAGGAGGGTGTGCAGGCGGCCCTGGGTGAGGGCGAAGCGGGGCAGGCGGACGGCGAGGTGCCGCGCGAGGGCTTCGAGGACGTGGCGTTCGGCCCGGCGGAGCCCGTCGTCCCCGGAGAGTGTGCCGGGTGGTGGCAGGAGGAACTCCGGGACCGGGCCGCGGGTGGTGGTCGTGGTGCCGTCGGTGGTGAGGGCGTAGCGTTCCGCGCCGTTCTGGGCGACGGAGAGGTGGAAGACGGCGGGGCGGTGCCCGGTGGAGGGCCGGCTCCACACGGTCACCGTGCGGCCGCCGGTGGCGGCGGAGGCGGCGAGGGCCGGGGAGGTGAAGCGCCGTTCGTCGAAGTGTCCGCTCGGGCGGGACTCGAAGGCGAAGCTCCAGTCGGGGCCCGCCCGGCCCACGGCCATGCGGGCCAGGTCCGCCCAGGGCGGGGAGTCCGGGGCGTCGGCGGGCAGGCGCCGTGCCTCCCAGCGGGTCGCCGGGGCGTCGAGGGCGGTGGTTCCGTCGGCGCCGATCAGGGCGGGCAGCCCGGCCGGGGCGACCCCTTCCAGCAGGAGGAAGCGGTACGGGTCACGGGGGCGGCCGGGGTCGCCGTCCGCCGGCCAGGCGAGGCCCGGCGGGTCCAGGTCCGCGGCCGGCGGCGGGGTGTCCCCGGGCTGCCCGGCGCGGGGCGTGGCCAGGAGTTCCCGGCCGCGCTCCGGGGTGATCAGGGGACCGAGGAGCGGGTCGGCGCAGAGACCGACCGGGGCGAGGTGGTCGGCGCTGAGCGGGCGCCACTCGGGCAGCGCGGCGCGCAGGGTGTGCCAGGCGGCGTCGGTCTCGCCCCAGCGGGCCTGCTCGCGGGCCTTCTCGACGGCCCGGCCGAAGGGGCCCTCGGCGGTGTAGCGGTAGGTGCCCTCGCGGAGCTGCCCCAGGATCCCGTCCGCCGTCCCGCGCACCGCGTCGGACGCGCCGGGCAGGGCGTGCGGCGGGAGGTCGCCGTCCCGTCCCGTGCGCACGTGCTCCGCCAGCAGCACCGGCACGACCTCCGGGACGTACACGGGGTCGTCGGCCAGGCCGTGGAAGTACACCATGTACGTCTCGCCGAGCAGCCTGCGGATCTGGTCACGCAGGCCCGTCGCCCGTGGCCGGCCGTAGGAGACCGCCTCCGCCAGAGCCGCCGCGGCCTGTTCGTACCGCCCGCCGAGCGCGTCCAGCCGCGCGGTGCCGACGGCCGCGTCCTGGGCCCGGGTCGTGGCGTTGGCGAACACCGCGCCCGTCCGCTCGGCGCGGCTCACCTCCAGGTGGTGGAACTGCCGGTACATGGCATCCATGAACGTGCGGAAGGACCCGTACCGCGTGGGATTGTCCGCGTGCCAGGGCGCCCAGGTGTAGACGGCCCACTCGCCCGCGTCGTCCACGTCCCCGGGGTCCAGCAGGACGTAGAGGGCATCCGACTCGACGTCCAGTTGCAGCGCCCGCCCCCACATCCCGGCGAGGAGTTCGTCCTGGGGGGTGGAGTTCTCGTCCAGTTCGCCGGGGAAGTACTCGGACAGCCCGGCCGAGTCCTCGTGCCACCGGGCTCCGTCGGTGCCGGCGAGCAGCCAGACGAAGCCGCCCGCGTGCCGCCAGCCGTCGCTCACCGCGAGGAACGTCCGGTACGACGGCGGCAGCCGGTGCCCGAGCCGCTCCTCCATGGCCCGTATCCGTTCCTCCGGGGCGCCCGGGAAGCCCAGCCCGCGCGTCTGCGACGACTCCTCGTCCCGGGCCGCCGCCTCGTCCTGCGCCACTTCCGCGGCCCGCGCGTCCGCCCACTCCTGGCTCCACCGCGTCAGCAGGGACCGCCAGTCCTCGCTCGTGTCCGTCATGCGGGCGATCCTGCCAGCGGCCACTGACAACACCCCGCCCCGTGGCGCGACTTCCGTGCCGCGGCTCCCGTGATGAGACCCTGGTCGGCACGATCGCCTTCCCGCTCGGCGGGAGAACGGAGCAGGGGACAGGATGAGCGGGCAACGGCCGACGTTCGTGAAGGTGTGCGGACTCACCCGGGAGCAGCAGATCGACTGGGCCGTCGAGCTGGGGTACGACGCGATCGGGATCGTCGTGACCCCGAAGAGCAAGCGCTACTGCCCGCCCGAGCAGGCCGTGCGGCTCGCCCGGTACGCCCGTGGCCGGATCCCCGCCTTCGCCGTGGCCCTGACGTACGCCGAGACGGCGGCCGTCGCCGAGCACTTCGACACCGTCCAGATCTACGAGACCGCCGACATCCCGAACCTCGCCCTCGCCTCCGGCACCCCGCCCGAGCGCCCGGAGGAACTGGAGTACTTCTTCTACGACGCCAGCGCGGGCAGCGGTGTGTTCGCGGACATCCCGGCCTGGGTGGCGGAGCTGCCCGGCAGGGTCGTGATCGCGGGCGGCCTGGACGAGCACAACGTGGCCGGTGTCGTCGAGGCCTTCGCCCCCTACGGGGTGGACGTCTCCAGCAGCGTCGAGACCGCGCCGGGCATCAAGAGCCGCGAGAAGATGGCCGCCTTCCTCACCGCCGCCCGGACGCCGGGGCGGTAGCCCGCCGCGGGCCGCTGCCGGGTCGGCACGCCCAGGCGGTGCGAGGACGCTGCCGCCGGCGAGTTGAGCGGTGCGACCGCCCGGCTGGTGACCCACCTGTGCGCGGGCCGGAGGGGGGTGTTGGCGGCCGTCGCTTCACCGGGCCGCCGCGCGTGCCGCCGGCCGGGCGGCCCGGCCGGCGGTCGTGCCGTGGCGGGACGTGCGGGGCGAGGCGCGCTTCGGCGTACTCGTCGCCGGCCTGGCGCGGTTCCCGTCGGCGGGCCGGTGCGCCCTGCCTGGTGAGCCGTTGGCCGATCGGGGGGCTGTGTTTCCATACCGGAGTGGAGATCGAGAGCTACGGAAGACCCGACGAGAGGGTGCGCCCCCGCGTCCGGCAGCGGGCCGACGCCGATGTCGAGGACTGCGTGCGGGTCCTCGCGGAGGTCCACCGGCTCGACGGCTATCCGGTGAACTGGCCCGCGCAGCCGGGCGCGTGGCTGTCCCAGGGGCCCCTGCTGGGCTCCTGGGTCGCCGAACTCGACGGGTGTCCGGTCGGGCACGTCGGTCTGTCGCGAAGTGGCGAAGGGGATGCGGCCCCGGCGTTGTGGAGCGAGCGGAACGGGACGACGCCGGGCGCGGCCGCCGTGGTCGGCAGGCTGTTCGTCGCCCCGGGGGCCAGGGGGCACGGGATCGGCGCCCTGCTGATCGGCCGGGCGGTGGCGGAAGCGCGGCGGCACGGCCTGCATCCGGTGCTCGACGTCGTCGCGTCCGACACCGCCGCGGCAGCCCTCTACGAGCGGCTGGGGTGGGAGCTGCTGGCCACGGTGGAACAGCGGTGGAGCCCCCGGCAGACGGTGTCCGTCCGCTGTTACGCGGCGCCCCTGTGACGGTCCGTGCCCTCTTCGGGGGTCAGCGGGCCGCCTCGCGCAGTTCTCGTACGAGGCGTGCCGTCACCGGCACGGGTACGCCGTGGCGGTCCGCCGCGCGGAGCAACGCCCCGCCGATCGCGTCCAGTTCGAGCGGGCGGCCGGCCTCCGCGTCGCGCTGCATCGAGGACTTGGTGGCGACCGGGAAGGCGTCGTAGCGGGCCAGGGCCTGGGCCGGGTCGACGGGGGCGCCGCAGGCGCGGCTGACCGCGGCCGTCTCCGCGACGAGGGAGGCCAGTTCCTCGCGGTGCCGGGTGCGGGCCTCGCCGAGCGGGAGGCGGTAACGGGTGGTGAGCAGGGCGAAGGGCGCGAGGAACGCCATCTTCGCCCAGAGGGCGGTGGTCTCGTCGTCCAGCACCCGGGTGGCCGGGCCCGCCGCGGTGAGGGTTTCGGCCAGGGCTGTCAGGCGGTCGCGGGGGACCTGGGCGCCGGTCAGGTCGATCTCCGCGAAGGGGCTGGTGTGTTCGATCAGGCCGGGGGCCCGGCGGGTGGACTCGACGCGGATCACGGAGGGCGCCACCTGGTCGGGGGAGTAGCGGGCGCGCAGCAGCGCGGGGTGTTCCACGCCGTTCAGGAAGGGCACGAGGAGGGCGTCGCCGAGGGCGGTGGGCGGGATCCGGGTGAGGGCGGCGTCCAGGGCGGTGGCCTTGACGGTGATCAGGCAGGCGTCGACCGGTTCGCGCAGGGCGGTGTCGGCGGCCACGGGGGCGGTGAAGTCGCCGAAGACGGTGCTGTGGACGCGCAGTCCGGTGGTGCGCAGGGCGTGGGCCGTGTCCTCGCCGGCCAGGCACAGGACGCGGTGGCCGGCGCGGGCGAGCAGGGCGGCGAGCAGACCGCCGACACCACCGGGCCCGAGGACGGCGACGGTGAGCCGGGGTCCGGCGGGCGTGGTCGGCGTGTCCGGCGTGGGCGTGGACGGTGTGTTCGGCGCACCGGAGGTGTCGGATGCGTTCGTCATGGGTTCGGTCCTCTCGTCGGTCGGCCCCGGAACGGTGGCCGCCTCGGGAAGATCCTCGCAGGAGGAGGAGGGCTGCGGGAGACTGGGGACATGTGCCGGAGTATCAAGACCCTGCGTCCGCCCCAGCTGGCCGAGGAGGCCACGGAGGAGGAGATCCGTGCTGCCGCGTTGCAGTACGTACGGAAGGTGTCCGGGTTCCGGGCGCCGGCCGCGCACAACCGGGAGGCGTTCGAGCGGGCGGTGGACGCGGTGGCGGCGGCCACCGCCGACCTGCTGGGCACGCTGGAGGTACGGGGCCAGGCCGCCCGCGGCTGAGCGGGACGCGCCACCCCTAGGCGACCGGGCCGCGTCTTCGCATCAGGTACCCCGCGGCCGCGCCCGCCCCGCACAGCGCCGCCACCGACACCGCCGTCGCCACCCAGGTCGCGCCCAGCCACTGGGCGCCCAGGTAGCCGAGGGCGACGCTGTAGACCGCCCAGCTCAGCCCCGCGAGGGCGGACCAGGGCAGGAAGTCGCGGACGCGGCGGTGGGCGGCGCCGGCGCCGAGGGAGACGAGCGAGCGGCCGGCCGGCGCGAACCGGGCCAGCACCACCAGCGCGCCGCCGCCTCGGGACAGGGCCTCACCGAGACGTTCCTGCGCGCTGCTCAGCCGCCGGGAGCGGGCGATCGCGCGGTCCAGGCGGGCCCCGCCGCGCCAGGCGAGCCGGTAGGCGACGAAGTCGCCGAGGACCGAGGCGACGGCCGCGCAGAAGGTCAGCGCGAGGATGTCGGGCACGGCGTGCGGGACCTGGCCGGCGGACGCGCCGGAACCGGCCGCCGCCGCCGTGGCCGCGGTGATGACCAGCACCCCGCTCGGCAGTACCGGCAGGAACACATCAAGCAGCACGGAGAGGGCCACCATGGCGTATATCCAGGGTCCGGCCTCCAGTGACCCCATGCTTTCCCACACGACGGTTCCCCCGCTTGATTGCCTGGTGCGCCCCCCGACGACAGCCATACAGCGTACGCGGGGCGGTGACAGAGTGTCCCCAGAGGCGTGAGGGATGCGCAAAGCGTTATCAGTCCGGTGCCGTCCGCGGACGCCTCACTCCGTGAGGACGGACTCCCGCACGGTCGCCAGGGTGCCGTCGCGCCGGGCCCGCTCCAGTCGCAGCCGGGCCGAACGGCCGTGCAGGGTCAGGGTCATGAGCTGGTTGCCGAACCAGGGGCCGCCCTGCTTGCGCCAGTTCACCGGCGGCCGCGGGCAGCGTCCGTGCCGGGTCAGCCGCCGGCCCAGGAAGCGGGCCAGGGCGCTCCAGCCGAACCGGAAGCCGAACCGGATCGTCGGCGGCACCGAGTTGTGGACCGGGGAGCAGGTGAGTTGCAGGACCCGGGAGCGGGGCGCCGTGCCGGCGGGCCAGGCGGGTTCGGCGACGTACGCGTGGTGGACGTCCCCCGAGAGCACGCAGACGGAGGCGGGCGCCGCGGGCCCGGAACCGGTGCGGGCGAACAGGTCGGCCAGCTCGGCGAACGAGGCGGGGAAGGCCGCCCAGTGCTCCAGATCGGCCGCCCGGCGCAGCCGCTCCCCGAACCGGGCCCAGCGCGGGCCGCGTTCGCCCCGGCACAGGGCCGCGTCCCAGGTCTCCAGGTCGTGTACGAGGTGCGGCAGCAGCCAGGGCAGCGAGGTGCCGACCAGGAGGTGGTCGTACGACTCCCGGTCGGTGAGCGCCTGTTCGCGCAGCCACGCGGCCTCGCCGGGGTGGAGCATGGCGCGGTGCTGCTCGTCGAGGACGCGTGCCGCCCGGGTGTCTACCATCAGCAGCCGCACCCGCCCGAAGTCCCGTCGGTAGCTCCAGCGCACCGAGGACGGGTCGGCGTCGGCCGCGGCGGCGAAGGCGCGCAGCGCGTCGGTGCCGTCGGGGGAGCCGAGGACGGCGGCGTAGAGGGGGTCGGCGGCCAGGGCGGCCGGGGAGAGGTTGCCGAGGTGCTGGTGCACCCAGTACGACATCAGTCCGCTCAGCAGCCGCTCCTGCCACCAGGGGGTGGCGCGCATGCCGGCCAGCCAGGCGGCGGAGGTGTTCCAGTCGTCGATCACGTCGTGGTCGTCGAAGACCATGCAGGTGGGCACGGTGGACAGCAGCCAGCGGACCTCGGGGTCCAGCCAGGACTCGTGGTAGAGCCGGGTGTACTCCTCGTAGTCCGCCACCTCGGCGCCGGGGGCGTCCGCGAGGTCGCGGCGGGCGCCGAGCCAGCGGCGGGTGGCCGCCGAGGTCTCGTCGGCGTACACCTGGTCGCCCAGGAGCAGCAGCACGTCCGGGCGTTCGCCGCCGGCGGCGACGCGGGCGGCGAGGCTGTCGAGGGCGTCGGGGCCGACCGGGTCGTCGCCGTCGGCCGGGGGCGCGGCCCAGCGGCAGGAGCCGAAGGTCACCCGCAGGGCCTCGCCGGCGGCCGGGGTGCGGATCCGCGAGGGCGGGAAGCGGGAGCCGGGCGGCGGCCACACCCGGGCACCGTCGAGCAGGACGTCGTACGACGGGGCGGTCCCCGGGGTCAGCCCGGTGACCGGGACCAGAGCGTAGTGGTGGCCCGCCACCTGGAAGGTGCGCGCGGTGCCGCGGGCGCCGTCGGCGCAGCGCACCTCGGCGGTGCAGGGACGGCTCGTCTCGACCCAGATCGTCGCCGACGAGCCGTCGGTGTACCTCAGCAGCGGTCCCAGGCGCAGTCCGGCCACAGTCCCCTCCTCCGTCGCCCCGTACGGTACGGAACGACGGGGGAGGGCGGGGAGGTTCCGGCGCTCAGCAGGCGGCGAGGTAGCTGGTGAGCGCGCTCTTCTCGGCGGAGTCGACGGACAGGTTGTAGTAGTACTTCACCTGGACCCAGGCGCGGACGTACGTGCAGCGGTAGGACGTGAGCGAGGGCATCCACTCGGCCGGGTCCTTGTCGCCCTTGGACTGGTTGACGTTGTCCGTGACGGCGAGCAGCTGGGGGCGGGTGACGTCGTTGGCGAGCGCCTCGCGCTGGGCGGTGGTCCACTTGCTCGCGCCGGAGTCCCAGGCCTCGGCGAGCGGGACGAGGTGGTCGATGTCGACGTCGGAGGCGGCGGTCCAGGTGGCGCCGTCGTAGGGGGAGTACCAGCTGCCGCTGGTGGCGGTGCAGGCGGAGTTGGTGACGACGTTCGTGCCGTCGCGCTTGAGGATCCACTCCCGGGTGTTGCAGGTGCCGCTGATGGTGTCCCAGGTCGGGAAGAGGTCGCGGCTGTAGCCGGTGCGGTTCTCGGCGGCGACGGTCAGCGAGGCGAGGTAGGAGCGGGCGGTGGCGGCGCTGACCGGGGTGGGGAGGGCGGCGGAGGCGCTCGGCGGGTCGAGGAGGACGGCAGAGGCTATGAGTCCGGTAAGAGCCGCGAGTATGCTGATGCGTCGACGCGCGTAGAACGTTGAGCTGCGGGCCATGCGAACTCCCTGGTGGGCGTGGGGTGGTGGAGCGCGGGCGTGGGAATGCTCGCGCCGCCGTGTTGCCGCGGGGTGAGCGTTCGGTAAGAAGTTAATGACGTGCTCATGACATGCCAAGGGGTGCGACCTCACTCACAGGTCCCGGCTCCGGCCTTGGGGATCGGCCGGAGGGTCGCGTACTGTGGTCGGCGTTGAAGGGGAGTAGCTCTTCGCCGGACCGTCGACATACTGCTCAGCGCGTCTGAGCCGGCGCCCGGAGGCGACCTCGGTCAGGGGGCCGCCAGCGAGACCTTCGGCAAGCAGTGCACGCCCGTGCCGTACGGCACGGGTGAAACGTGTGCGCTGCCCTGCCGAGGTGGTCGTCTGCGAAGCGCGGTGCTCTCGGTGGGGCGGCGGCCCGACCGATTGAGGACCCTTGATCAGCATCACCGTGACGGCGCTCGTCTTCGGCGTCATCTTCCTCGCCGAACTGCCCGACAAGACCGCGCTCGCCGGCCTCGTCCTGGGCACGCGGTACCGGGCGTCGTACGTCTTCGCAGGCGTCGCCGCCGCCTTCCTGCTGCACGTCGTGCTCGCCGTCGCGGCCGGCAGCGTGCTGACCCTCCTGCCGCAGCAGATCGTGCACGCGATCACCGGCGTGCTCTTCCTCGGCGGCGCGGCCGTGCTGCTGATGAAGAAGGGCGAGGAGGACGAGGAGATCCGCAGGCCCGCCGACCAGTCCTTCTGGAAGGTCGCGGGTACCGGCTTCATGCTCATCCTGGTCGCGGAGTTCGGCGACCTCACGCAGATCATGACGGCGAACCTCGCCGCGCGCTACGACGATCCGCTGTCCGTGGGCCTCGGCGCGGTGCTCGGTCTGTGGGCGGTGGCCGGGCTGGGCATCGTCGGCGGCAAGGCGCTGATGAAGAAGGTGCCGCTGCGGCTGATCACGCAGATCGCCGCCGTGCTGATGCTGGCCCTCGGCGTCTGGAGCCTGTGGGAGGCGGTCGCCGGCTGAGCCGGACGCCGGTCCGGTCGAGCTGAAGAGTCGGTGAACGGTCGGCGAAGGTGGTGGCGGGAGGCCGCTCTGTTTTGTACCGTGGAGAAACAAAGTGGCTCCCGTCCGTTTTCCCTGACCGGCGGGCGGGGCCGCCTTGTCCCTGCCCGGCCGTTTCTCCCGGCCCGCCTGCCCGGCCGTTCTTCCGGCCCGTTCCCCGGCCTGTTTAGGAGCTGTTCGATGACGGCCACCGTCCTCACCGCCCGCGCCCTCCTGCTCGACATGGACGGCACCCTCGTCAACTCCGACGCCGTCGTCGAACGCATCTGGCGGAGCTGGGCCGAGCGGCACGGGCTGGACGGCGACGAGGTGATGAAGGTCGTCCACGGGCGGCAGGGGCACGCCTCCATGGCGCTGCTGCTGCCGGACCGGCCGGTGCGGCAGAACCTCGCGGACAACGAGCGGATGCTCGCGGAGGAGACGGCCGACACCGACGGCGTGGTGGAGATCCCGGGCGCGGCGGCCTTCCTCGCCTCGCTGGCCGGGCTGTCGCACGCGCTGGTCACCTCGGCGGACGTGCCGCTGGCGACGGCCCGGATGGCCGCCGCCGGGCTGCCGCTGCCCGAGGTGCGGGTCACGGCGGAGTCGGTGGGCGCGAGCAAGCCGGACCCCGAGGGCTTCCTGAAGGGGGCGGCCGAACTGGGCGTCGCCCCGGCGGACTGCGTGGTGTTCGAGGACTCGGCCGCGGGCATCGCCGCGGGGCGCGCGGCGGGGATGCGCGTGGTGGGGGTCGGCCCGCGGGCCGCTCTGCACGGGCCGGACGCGGTGGTGCGGGACCTCACCGAGGTACGGGTCGAGGCACTGGGCGACGGTTCGCTGCGGGTGCACGTCGGTTAGGGGTCATGCCGCACCGAGGAGCTGCCCCGTAAGGGGCGCGGGGAACTGCGCGACAAGCCCCCACTCACCCGCACGTCGACCACAGGGGGTGTACCCCTCCCGGCCCGACCCCTACGGCTTGGTCGTCTCCGCCTCCAGCTTCGCCCGGGTGGCCGCCCCGTACACCCCCGACTCGTCGGTCAGGACGCCCCGCGTCACCTGGTACGTACGGACCCCGCTCTCGGTCCTGCTGTCGTACTCGCCGGAGGCGTCCCCCGACCAGAGCCCCACCTGCTTCAGCCGGAGCTGCAGCTCCGTGACCTCGGCGCCGCTGTCGCCGGGGCGCAGCACCGGCGGTGCCGACGGCCGCGGGGACGCCGGCATGCCGGTCGCCGGCGCCGACCTGGTCGGGGTGGCCGAGCGGGACGGGGTGGGGGACGGCCTCGCGCCGGACGGGGTGGCGGACGGCTCCGCCGAGGCGTCGGCACTCGCCGACACGGACGGTGACGCCGAGGTCGCGGACGCCGTCGGGGTCGTCGGCGCCGTGGTCGAGGGTGGCCTCGGCGTCACGTCCGGCACGCTCTCCCGGACGTCCTCCGGCGCCGCCCCGTCCCGCGTGGGCGTCAACTGGGCGAAGAGCCCGCTGACGAACCCGGCCACGGCGAGGACCGCCACCACCGCCCCGGCGACGGACAGCAGCAGGGTCCGCCGGGAACGCCGGCGGGGCCGTTCCCCGGGAGCGGGCACGTCGGGCAGCAGGTCGGGCGTCCCGTCCTCCTGCGCCGCCCCCGCGTCGGCGACCGGCACCGCCCGCATCGGCACCGTCGGCTCCCCTGACGGCACCGGCACCGGCACGGTCTCCGCGCCTTCGGCGGCCCCCGTGCCCTCCGCGCCGCCCTGGAGGTCGATGTACGGCCGTATGCGCAGCGGGTCGAAGTCCTCCGCCGCCGCCTGTTCGGCCGAACGGGCGTCGCGCAACGCGTCGGACGTCCGCTGGTTGCAGTCGCAGGAGGGTGAGCCGTCCGGCCGCCTCGGCGTCCCGCACTCCGGGCACAGCCGGCCCTCGGGTGTATCCGTCACGGCGTAAGTCCCTCCCCTTGCAAACTCCACGAATTATGCGGAGCGCCCACACATACGTTCGCAGGAACCCCCCTTCTCAACGAGTCTCGAACAGGACTCGACAGGCCATAACGGGTTGCACCGGCCACGATGGACAATGGTTGACGGACCCCCGGGAGGTCTCCATGGCCGTGGACACCACAGGCGCGACGGCGAAGGAAGTGGAGCGCGTCCCCGGCGGGGTGCTCGTCCCGATCGGTGCGCTGCTGCTCGGTCTGCTGCTGGCCGCGCTCGACCAGACCATCGTGTCCACCGCGCTGCCGACGATCGTCAGCGACCTCGGCGGCCTGGAGCACCTGTCCTGGGTGGTCACCGCCTACCTGCTGGCCTCGACCGCGGCCACCCCGCTGTGGGGCAAACTCGGCGACCAGTACGGGCGCAAGCGCCTCTACCAGCTCGCGATCGTGATCTTCCTGATCGGGTCGGCGCTGTGCGGGATGGCGCAGAACATGGGCGAGCTGATCGGCTTCCGCGCGTTGCAGGGGCTCGGCGGCGGCGGGCTCATGGTGCTGTCGATGGCGATCGTGGGAGACCTCGTCCCGCCGCGTGAACGCGGCCGCTACCAGGGCCTGTTCGGCGCCGTCTTCGGAGCGACCAGCGTGCTCGGGCCGCTGCTCGGCGGGGTGCTCACCGAGCAGCTCAGCTGGCGCTGGGTGTTCTACGTCAACCTGCCCGTCGGCGTCGTCGCGCTCGCCGTGATCGCCGCCGCCCTGCACATACCGCGCCGCACCGCCCACCACGTCATCGACTACCTCGGCACCGTCCTGATCACCGCCGTCGCCACCTGCCTGGTGCTGGTCGCCTCGCTGGGCGGCACGAGCTGGGCGTGGGGATCGGCGCGGATCATCGGGCTCGCGGTGCTCGGGGTGGTCCTCGCCGTCGCGTTCGTCGCCGTGGAACGGCGGGCCGCCGAACCCGTGCTCCCGATGCAGCTCTTCGGCATCCGCACCTTCACGCTCGCCGCGCTGATCAGCTTCATCGTCGGCTTCGCGATGTTCGGCGCGCTGACCTACCTGCCGACGTTCCTCCAGGTCGTGCACGGCATCTCGCCGACCCTGTCGGGCGTGCACATGCTGCCGATGGTGGTCGGTCTGCTGCTGTCGTCCACGCTGTCCGGCCAGATCGTCAGCCGCACCGGCCGCTGGAAGGTGTTCCCGGTGGCCGGCACCGCCGTGACCACGATCGGACTGCTGCTGCTCCACCGGCTCGACGAACACAGCTCGACCGCCCGGATGAGCGTCTGCTTCTTCGTCTTCGGGCTGGGACTCGGCCTGGTCATGCAGGTGCTGGTGCTGATCGTGCAGAACTCCGTCTCGTACGAGGATCTGGGCGTCGCCACCTCTGGCGCCACCTTCTTCCGTTCGATCGGCGCGTCCTTCGGCGTCGCCGTCTTCGGTTCCGTGTTCGCGAGCCGCCTCGCCGGGAAACTGGCCGACGCCTTCCGGGGCGTGCACCTGCCCCCCGGCGTCTCCCCGGGCGCCCTCAAGGCGGACCCGCGCGGCATCGCCGCCCTGCCGCCCGCGCTGCGCCCGGCGGCCCTGCACGCGTACGCGTCCGCGATCACCGACGTCTTCCTGTACGCCGCGCCAGTGGCTGCCCTCGGCTTCGTCCTCGCCTGGTTCCTGAAGGAGGACCGGCTGCGCGGCTCGGTCACCGCACCCGACGCCTCGGAGACCTTCCCGCCCAACCCGGTCCAGCGGTCGTCGTACGAGGAGTGCTGCCGGGCCCTGTCGCTGCTCGGGACGCGCGAGGGGCGCCGGGAGGTGTACCGGAAGATCAACGAGCGGGCCGGGGTGGACCTGCTGCCCGCGGCCGGCTGGCTGCTGCTGCGGATCCGCAGGTACGGCTCGGTGGAGCCGGGGCAGCTCGCCGAGCGCGGGGCCGTCCCGCTGACCGTGGTGCTGGCGGGCGCCCGCCAGCTGGAGGAGCGGCGCCTCGTCGACCGCCTCGGCCTCGACCTGACGCTGACCGAGCGGGGCCGCGAGACCGCGGAGCGGCTCGCCAGGGCCCGCGAGGAGTCCCTGGCCGAACTCCTCGGCGACTGGTGGGGCCCGGACCGCCCCACCGACCTGGACCGCCTGGTACGCGACCTGACCGACGAACTCTGCGGCACCGAACGCGAACAGCCTCAGAACCCGGCGCCCGGCCGGGTCAGTTGACGATGTCCTTGCGGAACCAGTGCTCGGCGTAGGGGTCGTCGTTGTGCGCCTCGCCCTCGACGTAACCGAGCCGTGCGTACAGCGCACGGGCCTCCACCAGGTCGCTGCGGGTGTCCAGGACGATCCGTTCGGCGCCCAGGGCGCGGGCCGCGTCCTCGGCCGCCGCGACGAGGAGCGTGGCACCGCCCCTGCCGCGCAGCCCTGCGGGCACGAACACGCGGGTGAGTTCGGCGGTGACCGGGTCGAGAAGCCGGACACCCGCGCTGCCGGCCGGCTCACCGTCGTACCGGGCTATCAGCAACAGGCCGGTGGGCGGGACGAGTTCGGCCCCGGTCCGGGCGGCGATCTCCCGCCGCAGCTCGGCCGGGTCGGTGCGCCGGTTCTCGTGCAGCAGGTACCAGCGGTCGCTGACCTCGGTGTAGTACGCCCGCCACAGGGCTGTCGCGGCCGGGGAGTCGGGGGGTTCCGGGGTGATCGTCCAGGAGGTCATGGACCGTAGTCTCGGGCCCCTCCGGGGTGGCGGCGCAAGCGGATATGGGTGCGCCCCGACCGGGATTCTTTGACAGCTGTTTGCGAGGCGTGGTCCGGGTCACCCGAATGGGCGAGACGGCCCGTCGGGCCGAGACACCGGAAGGCAACCATGTCCACAGGCTTGATCATCGCGATCGTGATCGTGGCCGCCGTGGTCGTCGTCGCGGCCGTGCTGACGCTGCGGTCCAGGAGCAGCGGTGCGGGCGGTCTGAAGCGGCGCTTCGGACCCGAGTACGAGCGGACCGTGGCCCAGCACGGCGGCGACACGAAGGCGGCCGAACGGGAGCTCGCCGAGCGGGTGCAGCGCCACGGCAGCCTGCGCGAGCGGCCCCTGGAACCGGCGGAGTGCGAGCGCTACGCCGCCCGCTGGACGACCGCGCAGGAGCATTTCGTCGACTCGCCCCGGGAGTCCGTGACCGAGATCGACCGGCTGCTCGCCGAGGTGGCTGCCGCCCGGGGCTTCCCGGCCGGTGCCGAGTACGAGGAGCAGGTCGCCGCGCTCTCCGTGCACCACGCCGACCACGTCGACGGCTACCGCCGCGTCCACCGTGTCGCCGGGGCGCCCGTGGGCGGGGCTCCGCAGACGCAGGCGAGTACCGAGGAGATGCGCAAGGCCATGATCGAGGCGCGTGCCCTCTTCGAGGACCTGGTCGCCTCGTCGACCGGTGAGCACGGCCGCCACCGTGCCGGTGTCGGGGCCGACACCGGCGCCCATCTGCCCTGGTCCCCGGACCGGAGCCGTCCGAAGGAGAGCTGACCGACATGACCGACGCGAGGACAGGACCGGGCCGTCGTCCGACGGGCGGCGACGTGTACCCCGGCGAGGAGCAGCTGCCGGGGCGTGAGGGGAAGACCACCGACTGGGGCGACGCCTCCGTCAGCGGCGTCACCCCCGGACAGGAGGAGACGGCACCGCCGCGCGCGGGCGGCGCCGACGACACCGAGGCACCCGGACAGGCGGTCCTGGTGGCCGGCGACGGCCCGGGCCACGAGACCGACACCGGCCGCGGGCCGGCCACGAGCGGTGGGACGGCCGCGAGCGGTGGGACGGCCACGGGACGCGGGGCAGCCGAGGGCCGCGGGGCGGCCATGAGCGGCGAGTCCGCTGCGGGGCGGGAGTCCGCTGTGGGCGGCGAGTTCCCCGCCGGGAGTGGGACCGCCGAGGGGCGGGGGTCCGCGGTGAGTGGTGGGACGGTCGCGGGGCGTGAGTCCGGCCTGGGCGGGGAGTTCCCCGCGGGGAGCGGGACCGGCGCCGGGAGTGAATCGGTCCCGGGCGGTGGATCGGTCGCGGGCCGTGAGTCCCGCGCCGGGCGGGAGCCGGGCGTGGGCGCAAGCGGTGGGCAGTTGTTGCCGGACGAGGAGTGCGGGCAGGTGGAGCGGCGGCTCCAGCACGCCGTCGCCGGTTTCGTCGACGAGCCCCGTGCGGCCGTCGAGGAGGCCGACCGGGCCGTCGAGGAACTCACCGCCCGCTTCACCGACGCCATCGACCGGCGCCGCCGTACCCTGCGCGGCAGCTGGCAGTCGGCCGACGGTGACCAGCCCGGCACGGCCGACACCGAGCAGCTCCGGCTGGCCCTGCGCGACTACCGCGAACTCGCCGACCGGCTGCTGCACATCTGAGTCACCCCTTCGGGTCCGGTTCCGCCGTACCCGCCGCCGCCCGGCGCTCCCGCCACGCGCGTACGACCTCCTCGACGTCGTACGGCTTCCTGCCCAGCGGGGGCCCGGGCGGCGGCTTGAACATCATGTCGCGGATCTTGACGTTGACCTCTGTGATGATCTTCCGGACGATCCGCTCCGAGGGCGCCGCGTAGGCCGCCGCGAGCGCGTCCTCGGCCTCCTTGCGCAGCGCGAGCGTCGGCGGCAGCAGCGCGAGCCCCTCGCGGGCCATCTTCCGCTTGACCCACCACAGTTCGTCGTACGGCGCGTCCGTGACCGCAGGCAACGGCTCGCCCGCGCCCGGCAGTCGGTCGAACTCCCCGCGCCGCTGGGCGTCTTGGATCTGCTTGTCCACCCAGGACTCGAACGGCACCCCGGGTGGCTTTCGCTCGGTCATGACTCCATTGTGCCGGACGCCGGTCCGCCGGGCGTTTTATCATGCGGCCGAGATCCAGCAGGGGTCTCGGGGAAGACCAGGAACCGCGCAGGGGGAACGCACGTGCTCGAACTCACCATGGCCTCCGTATCCGGGGAGACGGGCGAGACGGCCGGGATGCTGATGGCCGACGCGCCGAGCGACCCGGGCGCCGTGCTGCGGGTGGGCCGCGACGCCGCCGCCTGCCGGCTCGCCACCCCCGACGACTGGCTGTTCGTCTCCCGGGTGCACCTGGAGTTCCTGTGCGGTGCCGAGGGCGGCTGGCAGGTCACCTGGCTGCGCGGCTCCCAGGCCGACCCCTCCTCCGAGGTGCTGCTGAAGGTCGGGGAGTACGCCCAGACCATCGCCTACGGCGGCACGGTCGCACTGCCCCGGGGCGGCTCCGGCGAGATCGTCGTCCGTGACCGCACCGCCCCGCGCAGCGTCAACGTGGGCTTCTACCACGAGGGTTGATACGGGCGCTCAGGCCAGGACCCGGGCCAGGGCGAAGCCGTCGTAGCCCTTGCTGCCGACCGTCTGGATCGCCGTGCCGCTCAGGCGCGGGTGGGCGGCGATCAGTTCGATCGCGGCGCGGGTGCCGACCACGTCGGGCTCGGCGCTGCCGGCGTCCACCACCCGGCCGCCGCGCACCACGTTGTCCACGACGATGAGGCTGCCGGCCCGGGTGAGCCGCAGCGCCCACTCGACATAGTGCGGGTTGTTGGCCTTGTCGGCGTCGATGAAGACCAGGTCGAAGGGGGCCGGGTTCTCGTCGGCGAGCTTGGGCAGCGACTCCAGGGCCGGGCCGACCCGCACCTCGACGAGCCGGTCGAGTCCGGCGCGGGCGATGTTGCGGACCGCCACCTCGGCGTGCCGGGCGCTGTACTCCAGCGAGATCAGCCTGCCGTCGGCGGGCAGGGCGCGGGCCAGCCAGATGGTGCTGTAGCCGCCGAGGGTGCCGATCTCCAGGATGGTGCGGGCGTCCTGGATCTGGGCGAGGAGCTGGAGCAGCTTGCCCTGGTTGGCGGTGACGTTGACGTGCGGCAGCTCGTTCGCCTCGCTCTCGCGCAGGGCCGCCTGGAGCGCCTCGTCGTCCGGTGACAGATGGCTGGTGAAGTAGAAGTCGACGTCGTCCCAGAGCTGAGAGCCGCTCATGCGTCCGCTGCCTTTCGCATATCCAGGTAGCTGTCCACTGACAGCTACCTGGATAGCACTACTGAGGGGGTGGCCGCGCCGGTGATCCACCGCCCCGACGGCGGCCGGAACTCAGCCGATCGGCCCAGGGGGGGGCGGCGCGGCCGGGCGGCGGGCGCGTCGTACGGCGGCGGCGTCCCGCCCACCGTCAGAGCCAGGCCGGCACACCCGCCACGTCGGCCAGCCGGTCCGTGCGCACGACCTGCTGGAACGGGGTGGCGGAGGCAGCCCGAGCCCACGCAGGTCGTCAGCCGGCCGACCCGGCCGGCGTGGACGACCCTCGGGCGCTCACCGCCCTTCCCGGTGGGGGCCTGAGCGCGCGGTTCCCCGCGCCCCTGAGGGGGCCGCCTCAGGCGGCCTCCTCCACGGCGGGCGCCGAGCCCGGCAGCGGCTTTCCGGCCGTCTCCGACATGCGCCAGGCCGCGAAGCCGCCGATCACGGCCGCCGCCATCATGTAGTACGCGGGCATCATCATGTTGCCCGTCGCCCCGATCAGGGCCGTCACCACCAGCGGGGTCGTGCCGCCGAAGAGGGAGACCGAGACGTTGAAGCCGATCGACAGGGAGCCGTAGCGCACCCGGGTCGGGAAGAGGGCCGGCAGGGCCGCCGGCATCGCCGCGGTGAAGCAGACCAGGAGCAGGCCCAGGGCGCCCATGCCGAGGGCGACGGCGAGCAGGCTGCCCTGGCGGATCAGCAGCAGGGCCGGGACGGACAGGGCGAGGAAGCCCGCACAGCCCGCGGCGATGACCGGGCGGCGCCCCACCCGGTCGGTGAGCGCTCCGGCGAACGGCTGGACGATCATCATCAGCGCCATCACGCCGAGGACGACGAGGAGGCCGTGCGTCTCGTCGTACTTGAGCTCGCTGGTCAGGTAGCTCGGCATGTACGACAGCAGCATGTAGTCCGTGACGTTGAAGACCAGGACCAGGGCCATGCACAGGAGCAGGGCCTTCCACTGGCCGGTGATCATCTCCCGGAGGGGGACCTTGGGGCGGGACTTCTCGGCCTTGGCCACCTCGGCCGCGAACGCCGGGGTCTCCTCCAGACGCATCCGCAGGTAGAGGCCGATGATGCCCATCGGGCCCGCGATCAGGAACGGGACGCGCCAGCCCCAGGACGTCAGGTCGTGGGCGGAGAGCAGCGCCGTCATCAGCGTCACCAGGCCCGCGCCGCCGATGTAGCCGGCCAGCGTGCCGAACTCCAGCCAGCTGCCGAAGAAGCCGCGCCTCTTGTCGGGCGCGTACTCGGCGATGAACGTGGACGCGCCCGCGTACTCGCCGCCGGTGGAGAAGCCCTGCACCAGGCGGGCGGCGAGGAGCAGGAGCGGCGCGCCCACGCCGATCGCCGCGTAGGAGGGGATGAGGCCGATCGCGAAGGTGCCCGCCGCCATCATGATCATGGTGAGGGCGAGGACCTTCTGGCGGCCCACGCGGTCGCCGAGCGGGCCGAAGACCATGCCGCCCAGCGGGCGGACCAGGAAGGCCGCGGCGAAGGCGCCGAACGTCGACAGCAACTGCGCGGTCGGGTTTCCGGACGGGAAGAAGACCTTCCCGAGGGTCACCGCGATGTAGCTGTAGACGCCGAAGTCGAACCACTCCATGGCGTTGCCCAGGGCCGCCGCCTTCACGGCGCGCTTCACCAGCGCGGGGTCGGTGACGGTGGGGGCGGACGCGGCCGGGCGGGAGCCGGGGACCTTGACGGACGGGGTGACGGTGGTGACGGTCGCCAAAACGGGGCTCGCCTACCTTTCGTCGGGGACAGGGGCGTGGCCCGTACGGCGCCGGACGGGTCGGTAAGCGACGATAGGAGAACTTGGTCCTGTTACGTCGCGTACGTACATCGCTGCATTGTGCAACTAAATGTGCTGTACGCAGGGGCGTCTGCCCACTTCCGCCGTCTTACGCGGACCCGACACTGTGATCTTTGTCGCGCTCCTCGGACGGAACCGCGCGCGCCCGCACCGCCGGCTTCCGGGCGGTGCGGGCGCTACGGGCGGCGCGACCGGCCGCGACGGCGCCTCGGGGCGCCGCTCAGAGCCGCTGGATGATCGTGCCGGTGGCCAGGCCGCCGCCCGCGCACATCGTGATGAGGGCGAACTCCTTGTCCGTGCGTTCCAGCTCGTGCAGGGCGGTGGTGATCAGCCGGGCGCCGGTGGCCCCCACCGGGTGGCCGAGGGCGATCGCGCCGCCGTTGACGTTGACCTTGTCCAGGCTCTGCCCGAAGACCTGCGCCCAGCTGAGCACCACCGACGCGAACGCCTCGTTGATCTCCACCAGGTCGATGTCCCCGAGGGTCATCCCGGCCTTGCCGAGCACCGCCCGGGTGGCGTCGATCGGGCCGTCCAGGTGGAAGTGCGGATCGGCGCCGACCAGGGCCTGGGCGACGATCCGGGCCCGGGGGCGGAGCTTGAGGGCGCGGGCCATCCGCTTCGACGCCCACATGATCGCGGCGGCGCCGTCGGAGATCTGCGAGGAGTTGCCCGCGGTGTGGATCGCGGTGGGCATGACGGGCTTCAGGCCCGCCAGCGCCTCCGCGGACGTGTCGCGCAGCCCCTCGTCCTTGTCCACGAGCCGCCACATGCCCTGTCCGGCGTGCTGCTCCTCCTCCGTCGTCGGCACCTGCACGGCGAAGGTCTCCCGCTTGAAGCGCTCCTCGGCCCAGGCGTGCGCCGCCCGCTCCTGCGAGAGCAGCCCGAGCGCGTCGACGTCCTGCCGGGTCAGGCCGCGGTGGCGGGCGATCCGCTCGGCGGCCTCGAACTGGTTGGGCAGGTCGACGTGCCACTCGTCGGGGAACGGCTTGCCCGGCCCGTGCTTGGAGCCCGAGCCCAGCGGCACCCGCGACATCGCCTCGACCCCGCAGCTGATCCCGACGTCGACGACCCCGGCGGCGATCATGTTGGCGGTCATGTGCGAGGCCTGCTGCGAGGAGCCGCACTGGCAGTCGACGGTGGTGGCCGCGGTCTCGTACGGCAGCCCCATGGTCAGCCAGGCCGTGCGCGCGGGGTTCATGGACTGCTCGCCGGCGTGGGTCACCGTGCCGCCGACGATCTGCTCGACCGCGTCGGCGGGGATGCCGGTACGGCCGAGGAGCTCACGGTAGGTCTCGCCCAGGAGGTAGGCGGGATGGAGGTTGGCCAGCGCGCCGGCGCGCTTGCCGATGGGGGTGCGTACGGCTTCGACGATCACGGGTTCCGCGGCCATGGGGGCTCGGTCCTCTCCTCCGTCACCCGCGCGGCGCAGGGGCGTCCCGGCCCGGCCCGCCACGCAGAACTAGAACGCGTACTAGTTCTGTGTGCAGTCTGCTGACAGCTCGTCCGCAACCGCAAGGGGGTTGCAGGCAATTGGGGCGACCGCGCCTCTTGCGACTTGTAGAACCCGTTACTACGGTCACGGCAACCGGGCCTGTCTGATGGCCCGTCAGAAGTGTTGTCCAGGCTCGTACACGGTGGGAGTGAGTCGCCAATGCCCTGTCCCGCGCTGCCCGACGGGTTCGACCTCACCGACCCCGACCTGCTGCATCACCGGGTGCCGCTCCCGGAGTTCGCCGAGCTGCGCCGGGCGGAACCGGTCCGCTGGATCGAACAGCCGCACGGCCTCGCCGGGTTCGCGGACGACGGCTACTGGGCCGTCACCCGGCACGCGGACGTCAAGTACGTCTCCACGCACCCGGAGATCTTCTCCTCCTGGCTCAACACGGCGATCATCCGCTTCGGCGAGCACATGCAGCGGGACGCGATCGACGCCCAGCGGCTGATCCTGCTGAACATGGACCCGCCGGAGCACACCCGGGTCCGCCAGATCATCCAGCGCGGCTTCACCCCGCGCTCCATCCGCGCCCTGGAGGAACGGCTGCGCGCCAGGGCCGGGGCGATCACCGAGGCCGCCCGCGCCCACTCGGGCCCCTTCGACTTCGTCACCGAGGTCGCCTGCGAGCTCCCCCTCCAGGCGATCGCGGAACTGATCGGCATCCCCCAGGACGACCGGTCCAAGATCTTCGACTGGTCCAACAAGATGATCTCGTACGACGACCCGGAGTACGCGATCACCGAGGAGATCGGCGCCGAATCGGCCACCGAGCTGATCGCCTACGCGATGAACATGGCCGCGGACCGCAAGCGGTGCCCGGCCAAGGACATCGTCTCCACGCTGGTCGCGGCCGAGGACGAGGGCAACCTGAACTCCGACGAGTTCGGCTTCTTCGTGCTGATGCTGGCGGTGGCCGGCAACGAGACCACCCGGAACGCCATCACCCACGGCATGCACGCCTTCCTCACCCACCCCGAGGCCTGGGACCTCTACAAGCGCGAGCGTCCGGCGACCGCCGCCGAGGAGATCGTCCGCTGGGCCACCCCGGTCAACTCCTTCCAGCGCACCGCCACCCAGGACACCGAACTGGGCGGCAAGCTGATCCGCAAGGGCGACCGGGTCGGCGTCTTCTACGCCTCGGCCAACCACGACCCCGAGGTCTTCACCGACCCCGACACCTTCGACATCACCCGCGACCCCAATCCCCACCTCGGCTTCGGCGGCGGTGGCCCGCACTACTGCCTCGGCAAGTCCCTGGCCGTGCTGGAGATCGACCTGATCTTCAACGCGATCGCCGACGCGATGCCGGACCTGCGCCTGGTGAGCGCCCCGGACCGGCTCCGCTCGGCGTGGATCAACGGCGTGAAGCACCTCCGGGTCAGCACGTCCTGAGACCCGGGCCGACGGCTCCCGGCGCCGCCGGCCCGTCCCGAGGGAGGCAGGAGCATTCCCTACGCCCCGTTCCTGCCTCCCCCGAGACCCCCAACCCTCCCGCCCGGACGGGCCCCCACTTCCGCCCGGACGGGTCCGCTCGCTTCCGGCCGGGCGGGGTCGTTCACTGCCTGACGGGTGCGGCCCCGGTTCCGCCCGGACAGAGCAGCTCGCTTCCGGCCGGATGCGGCCCTACTTCCGCCTGGACGGGTCCGCTCGCTTCCGGCCGGGCGGGGTCGTTCACTCCCTGCCGGAGGCGGCCACCGCGAACACCGCGGAGACCGCCGCCGCGGCCAGCAGCGGAATGCCCAGGCCGTGGTGGAGGACCAGCCAGGCGCCCAGCACGGCTCCGCCGACCAGGGCGAGGACCGCGGCGGCGCGGCGCCGGGTGCGGCTGCTGGTGGCGTCACCGAACCTGGACTCGGAGACCAGCCCGGTCAGGGTCGTCGTCACGACCGTGGTCGCCGTCAGGTCGGGCACGCCCAGCTTGCGGACGTTCGCGTTGCGCAGGCCCATGGCGAAGGCGGTCAGCGCGATCAGGGAGTACGTGGTCGCCGCGGAGGGCGGCCGGACGAAGGCCAGTACGGCGGACCCGGCCAGCAGGGCGGCCTCCGCCACCAGGATCACCCGTGTCCACGTCCGCCGGGAACCGCCGCCGAACCGGCCCGCGACCCGGCCGCCCACCGTCGCGCCCACCACGAAGCAGGCGAGCGACGTCGCGGAGTGCGGGACGGAGAAGCCGGGTGCCCCGGCGGCGGCGAAGCCGAGGATCACGATGTTGCCGGTCATGTTGGCGGTGAAGACGTGGCCGAGGCCGAGATAGCTCACCGCGTCGATCAGGCCGCTCACCGTCATGAGCGCCAGCAGCACGACCACCAGCCGCACTCCGCGGGTCTCGGGGTCGTCGCGGTCCGGTGTCACCGCGGACATCGTTCCTCCGGGGCGTGTGGGGCGGGGCGTGGCGGGCGGTTCCCGATGGCTCCGGGGATCAGTCCACCACGTCCGGACATGCGTCGGCACCCTCGCCCCGGGAGGGGGGAGGGTGCCGGTGCCGGGGGAGCGGGCCGGGTGGCTCAGTACCAGCCGTTGGCCTGCCAGAAGCTCCAGGCGGCCGTCGGGCTGCCGTAACGGGAGTTCATGTAGTCCAGGCCCCACTTGATCTGGGTGGCCGGGTTGGTCTTCCAGTCGGAACCGGCGGACGCCATCTTCGAGCCCGGCAGGGCCTGGACCAGGCCGTAGGCGCCGGAGGAGGAGTTGGTGGCGGAGGGGTTCCAGCCGCTCTCGTGAGAGACGATCTTGCTGAACGCGTCGAACTGCGCGGCGTCCGGAATCATCTTGTGTGCGATCGCCTGGGCGGAGGAGGCCGAGGTGGTGGCGGCCTGGGCGGGCGCCGCGCTCAGCGCCATACCGGCGGTGGCGGCGGCCACGGCGGCGGCGGTCAGGACCTTCTTCGGGGCGGCGATGCGGCGGATGATGGACACGGACACGGAGAACCTCGTTCGTCGGGGACAGGGGGTCGCCGTGGTCCGGGAGCCCGTGGTGGCCTGCGATCCGGAAGCCGTGGTGCCTGGCGACGTCGTCCAGAGAAGCAGGCCGGAAAACCGTCCGCAATCACCCCTTTTACTAGTGGTGGTCGCATAGGAGGTGTTCGTCCGCTGTGTGGCGTGGCTCTCAAACCCCAGGTCAGCGGGGGTCGCGAAACGGACATATCGGAAAAGTATGACTACTGTTCCGGATCGTAGGTGACCTGCGTCATGTGGGGTGCTTCACCGGTGGGGACCGTCGAATGTGACCGCGGTCTCGAAGGCGGCCCTCCTGGTCGCCCGGCGCAGCGCCCGCAGCAGGGCCGGGCCGAGGACCAGGGTGAGCACGACCGTGCACAGGGCCCGGCCCAGGTTCCAGCCCATGGCGGTGGCCAGGCTGTAGGCGATGAATCGGGCCAGGTTGGCGGCGGGCCCGGCGTGCGGGTCGAAGGCGAGGTTGGAGGCGGTGCCGGCGAGCAGCGGCCAGCCGGCCAGGTCCACGACCGTGCCGTAGGCGAACGCGGCCACGAAGCCGTAGGCCGCGAGCAGGGCGAGCTCCGCCCGCCCGCGGAGCCGGCCGGGCCACGGCAGCAGCCCGGCCCCCATCGTGAACCAGCCCATCGCCAGCATCTGGAACGGCAGCCACGGCCCCACCCCGCCGGTGAGCAGCGCCGACGCGAACATCGTGAGCGAGCCGAGGGTGAACCCGAAGCCCGGCCCGAGCACCCGCCCGCTGAGCACCATCAGGAAGAACATCGGCTCGATCCCGGCGGTGCCCGCGCCGACCGGCCGCAGTGCCGCCCCGGTCGCGGCCAGCACACCCAGCATGGCCACCGCCTTCGGGCCGAGCCCGGACTCCGAGATCGTCGCCGCAAGGACCGCGACCAGCAGCACCAGCAGACCCGCGAAGAGCCACGGCGCGTCCTGGGCGTGCGAGGCGATCCGGGAGGAGGGCGGGGCGAGGAAGGGCCAGCCGATCGCGACGACGCCGACGGCGCTGACGAGCAGCAGCGCGGCGAGGGAGCGGGGGCCGAGCCGGACCGGGCCGCTCATGCCGGGGCCTCCGCCAGTACCGCGCGCACCTGGGCCACGGTGAGCCACCGCTGGGGCGCGAGGATCTTCGTCACCTGCGGTGCGAAGGACGGCGAGGAGACCACGATCTCGTCCGTCGGGCCGTCCGCGATCACCCCGCCCTCCGCGAGCAGCACCACCCGCTGCGCGAGCTCGGCGGCCAGCTCCACGTCGTGGGTGGCCAGCACGATCGCGTGGCCGTCCGCGGCGAGTGCCCGCAGCACGCCGACGAGCCGGGCCTTCGCCGCGTAGTCCAGACCCCGCGTCGGCTCGTCGAGGAGGAGCAGCGGCGGCCGGGCGGTCAGTACGACGGCCAGCGCGAGCGCCAGCCGCTGTCCCTCGGACAGGTCACGCGGGTGGGTGCCGTCGGCGACCCCGGGCAGCAGCACGGACACCAGCTCCCGGCAGGTCCCCGGCGCCGCCCCGGCGTCCTGGTCGGCGGCCGCGCACTCGGCGCCGACCGTGTCGGCGTACAGCAGGTCACGGGGTTCCTGGGGGACCAGCCCCACCAGGCGTACGAGGTCCCGCGGGCGGGTGCGGTGCGGGACGGCGCCGCCGACCAGGACCGACCCGGAATCCGGCGCGACCAGCCCGACCAGGGCGCTGAGCAGCGTGGACTTCCCGGCGCCGTTACGGCCCATGAGCGCGACCGTCTCACCAGGCGCGACGTCGAGATCGACCCGACGGAGCGCGTCCACCCGCCCCCGCCGCACGGCCAGCCCCCGAACCTCGGCCGCCCTCTGCTCAGGCGCGCCCGCGCCGAACGTCTCCGGCCCCCACCCCCCGAGCCGCTTCCACACCCGCCCCGCAAACCCCGCCGGGTCGGCACCGGCCATCTTCCGGAGGCGCCGGCCGGGGCGCGCGAGCGCCTGCTCGGGGCGTTGTTCCGGGGTGGCTTCGGTGGGCTGCTTCGGCGTGTGGGCGGGTTGCCGGGGGATTCGGTCGGCGAGGTGGGCGCGCAGGGGGGTCGCTCGGCGGCGGGCGTCCCGTACCGTCAGCGGCAGCGGGGACCACTCGGCCAGCCGTCCCAGCTCCACCACCGGCGGACACACCGGCGACACGGCCATCACCTCGGCGGGGGTGCCGGTCACCGGCGCCGCCCCCGCCTCCGGCAGCAGCACGACCCGGTCGGCGTACTGCACCACGCGCTCCAGCCGGTGCTCCGCCATGAAGACCGTCGTCCCCAGGTCGTGCACCAGCCGCTGGAGCACGGCCAGCACCTCCTCCGCGGCGGCCGGGTCCAGCGCCGAGGTCGGCTCGTCGAGGACCAGGACCCGGGGGTGCGGGGTGAGCACCGACCCGATCGCCACCCGCTGCCGCTGCCCGCCGGAGAGGGTCGCGATCGGCCGGTCCCGCAGCTCGGCGAGCCCGAGCAGGTCGAGGGTCTCCTCCACCCGCCGCCGCATCACGGCCGGGGCCACCCCCAACGACTCCATCCCGTAGGCGAGTTCGTCCTCCACCGTGTCGGTCACGAAGTGCGCGAGCGGATCCTGGCCCACCGTGCCCACCACGTCGGCCAGTTCACGCGGCCGATGCGTGCGGGTGTCCCGGCCCGCGACCGTCACCCGCCCGCGCAGGCTCCCCCCGGTGAAGTGCGGCACCAGTCCGCTCACGGCGTTGAGAACCGTCGACTTGCCGGTCCCCGACGGCCCCACGAGCAGCGCGAGTTCCCCCTCCGGCACCTCCAGGTCGACGCCCTGGACGGCCGGCCCGGCAGCGCCCTCGTACGTCACGGAGACATCCTCGAAGCGGATCACGACGGCCCCTCCTTCGAAACGGTCAGCACGGGCAGCAGCCCCAGCAGCACGGCCGCCGCCGGCCACAGCGGCAGCGTCGGGGCGACCAGCGGTACGACCCCGGGATGCAGGGCGTCCGGGTCGCGGGCCGCGGCCAGCGCGAGCAGCCCGGCCACGGCCGCCCCCGCCCCGGACACCAGCCAGGCCCGCGCGTCCCACGGATCAGGCCGGTAGCGGGTCCGCAGCGAACGCCGGCCCCCCAGCCGCAGCCCGGCCAGCGCGGCCCCCACCCCGGCCAGCAGCACCGGCATCCCGTAGCCGCCACCCTCCACGCCGAGCAGCCCGTACGTTCCCGCACACACCCCGAGCAGACCCCCGAGGGTGAGCGCGGCCGTGGTACGGCGGACCCGGGCGGGCACGTCGGCGCCGCGGCCGTAACCGCGCGCGTCCATAGCGGCGGCCAGGGCGACCGAACGTTCCAACGCCCCCTCCAGCACCGGCAGTCCCACCTGGAGCAGACCGCGGACACCGGCGTCGGGACGGCCCCGCAGTCTCCTGGCGGCCCGCAACCGCTGGGCGTCGGCGATGAGATGCGGCGCGAAGGTGAGCGCGACGACCACGGCCACGCCCATCTCGTACAGCGCCCCGGGCAGCGACTTCAGCAGCCGGGCCGGCTGCGCGAGCGCGTTCGCGGCGCCGACGCAGATCAGCAGGGTGGCGATCCTGAGGCCGTCGTAGAGGGAGAAGACGAGCGCCTCGACGCTGACCCGGCCGCCGAGCCGGATGCCCTGGGCCCAGTGCGGGAGGGGGACTTCGGGGAGGGTGACGAGGGTGTGCGCACCGGGGACGGGCGAGCCGAGGACCACGGTGAACGCGAGCCGGACGAGCAGGACCGCGAGGGCGAGCCTGGCGAAGGCACCGTAGGAACGCGACCAGGGGGACGGGACGCGGCAGCCGGCCACGACGTACGCGGTCACCGCGACGAGGAGGGCGAGGAGCAGCGGGTTGGAGGTACGGGAGGCGGCCACGCCGAGGGAGAGCGACCAGACCCACCAGGCGCCGGGGTGGACGGAGGAACGGCGACGGCGCCCGGGGACGGGGGGTTCCACCCGCCCGCGTTCCCGGAGCGCCGCCGCGCCCGCTCGGTGACGGTCAGGCATCCCTGCGCCGCCGCGCCTGCCAGAACGCCCCCGCCGCCAGCACGACGACCACGCCCGCCCCGGCCAGCAGCCCCACCGACGGCCCGCCGTCCCCCGAGCCCCCCGAGGCCGGCGAACGCCCCGAACCGCCCGAGCCCGCCGTCACCTGTTCCCCGCAGCCCTTCGCGGGATACCCGGCGATGGCGCACAGCAGCGCGTTCGTGTCGTACCGCAACGGCTTCGCCACCGCGGCCAGCGCATCCGCCGACGTCACGGCGGCGGACACCACCGCGCACGCCGTCCGCCGCGCCGGCGGCCGCTCGCCGGACGGCGCGTCCGCCGTCGTACCGAAGTCGACGACCAGCGCCACCCGCTTCTTCCCCCGGACCGCTTCTATACCGGCGCAGATGGTCCGGAAGTCCGCCGTCCCGCGCGGCTGCGACGCGTCGCCGGAGTCCTCGCTCACCGCGAACCGGAACCCCTCCACCGCGCCGTCGGCCGGCTGCGCCGTGGACGGTCCCTGCGTGGCGTACGTCCAGCGCCCGCCGTCCCGCTCCCAGAAGGACCAGTACCGGTAGCCGGCGGCCTCGGCCCGCCCCGCCGAACCCCAGGCCGCCAGCAGCAGCACGGCCAGGAGCAGCGGGGCAGCGCGGCGGGCCGCGGTCACAGCTGCTGCTTCCGGCGGCCGCTGAGCAGGAAGCCGATGCCGATGCCGGCGACGAGACACGTCCCGACGATCCACCAGACGCTCGGACCCGACGACTTCCCGCCGTCCTTCTTCGCCTCCGTCTTCGCCCCCGTTTGCGGCGCGGCCTGCCGCGGTGCCGGTCCGGTCGCGTCGAGGGCCGCCACCAGGTCGGTACCGCCGAAGTCGCGCGGGTCCGCGCCCATCGCGTGCGCGGCGAGGACGAGTTCGGCGTAGGCCGCGGGCCCGCTCTGCTTCGCCCACGGCGCGGCATGGGCCGTGAGCCAGGCGTACGGCTTGCGCGCCTGCTTCGTCCAGCCCTGCGCGGCCAGCGCGACGACCGCGTCGGCGGTGTTGCCGTAGTCCGGCTGCGGCGCGGCACCGGCGAGTGCGGTGACCAGGTACCCCTTGGCGGACATCGCGTCCGCCAGGTACGCGGCGCCGTTGCGGGCCACCTCGGTGCGCGTCAGCGCCTTGGCGCCGGAGCCGGGGTCGGAGCAGGCAGGGGCCCCGGCCGGGGTCTTCCCGGCCGTCGTCACGAACCCCTTGCCGAGGGCGCCCAGCACCCCCGCCGCGGTGGCGTCCGCGTTGGCGGTCAGCTTCCCCTTCTTGCCGGGCTGGTAGGCGAGTCCGCCGCCGCCGTCCTGGGCGCAGGGGACCGACCACGTGGCGAGGAGGTCGTACGGTGACCTGTCCGCGCTCGCGCCGGCCGCGGCGAGCGCGCCGATGACGACGCCGGTGGAGTTGGTGTCGCTGGGCGAGCCCGGGGCGTATCCCCAGCCGCCGTCCTGGTTCTGCCGGGCCTTCAGCCAGCCCACGGCCTTGTCCACGGCACCGCCGTGTCCGCCGGCCGCCGCCAGCGCCTGTACGGCGGCCGCCGTGCTGTTCGTGTCGACCGGGGTCTTGGCGTCGCAGGCCGCCGCCGGGTCGGCGCGGAACGGGGCGAACGAGCCGTCCGCGCACTGCTGCCCGGCCAGCCAGTCCACCGCCGCGGCGGCCGGGGTCTCACCGGCCGTGTGCTGGGCGAGCAGGGCGAGGGACTGGCGCCAGACGCCGTCGTACTTGGGGTCCGAGTCGCCGAACAGCCCCGAGGGGAGCGCCGCCGGGGCGGTCGGGGACGGCGAGGCGGCGTCCGCGGCCGTCGCGGTGATCGTGGGTGCGGCCACGCCGATGACGGCGGTCGCGGCCAGCACCGCGGCGCTGCGGCGGAGGACGTTCATGGTCGGCGGGTGCCTCTCCCTGCGGGGAGCCGGGCAGCGCGGGACACCCCGGCGACCCGGCTCCGTGAAACCTCGACGGTGCCGTACGACGGCGGTGCCGGCGCACATGAGCCGATCAACGTCCCGCACGGGGCGGTCCCGCTCGCCGTCCCGCACCCGGTGCGGGCGAAGCCGGGAACCAGGAGCGCGGGACGGGACGGCGCCGGGTTTGCACCGGCTTCCTCCCGTACGGGCGCTGACGACCCGGCTACTTTACCGGCCGGTCCTCAGCGCCTGGGAGGCGGCTGTGCGGGTACGCCCCGGCACGGCCGGCCGGCTGTGCCACGCCGCCGTCGGACGCTCCACCACGCCGCCGTCGGCCGGACGGTCACGCCGCCGTCGCCAGGGGCGCGACCACCGCTGTCAGGTGGCGGCCCATGCGGTGCAGGGCGTCCGCGCAGTCGGACGGGGTGTCGCCGACCGCCGCCCAGAGGGCGAGGCGGTCGGTGACGGTGACGTGGGCGCCGGGGTCCTGGGTGAGGATCATGCGGTCGGCGCCGGGCTCCCGGGCGGCGTCGGGGGAGAGTTCCAGGCGGTCGAGGCGGCCGTCGGCGGTGGGGTAGGCGAACTGGACCGCGGCCGCCCGCTGCCGTGTCGGCGTGGTGTCGGGCAGCTCGCCGGTGGCCAGCGCGGCCGCGGCCTGTGCGAGGTCGACGCCGGTGGCCCGCCTGACGAGGAGCGGGATCAGGTCGCCGGGCAGGTGCGGGGTGACGTCGGTGACCCGGGGGCCGCGGTCGGTGAGCAGTAATCCGATGTGCAGGACGCCCAGGTCGACGCCGAGAGCGTGCACGGTGCGGTCGACGGCCAGCCGGAGGAAGCGGTTGTGCAGCAGGCCGTCGTGGGCGTGCACGGTGTGCCGCAGCGGCTGCCCGGCGGGCGCCGGGCCCAGGGTCGTGCGGGTGATCGCGGCGATCCGGATCTCGCCGTCCAGGACGACGGTCTCCGCGCACACGCGGGGCGCGCCGGGGTGGTCGGCGGGATCGTCCGCGGGCACGCCGCGCCCGGCCGGCGAGGCGCGCAGGGCGGCCGGGTCCGCGCAGGCCGCGGCCGCGGCGGGGGACAGGCCGGGCAGCCCCAGCTGGGCGGCGATCGTGGCGGCGGCGACCGCGTACTCGTCCGAGAGGGTCAGCACCCCGCGGACCCGGTGCCGGGCCGCGAACCGCACCACCGCCGACGCCGTCGCCCCGCCCTTGCCGGGGTCCGCGGCGAGGTGACCGGTCAGATGGGGGCGCGCCCAGGCGGGCGGTGCGGCGTCCACCAGCAGCACCGGGCGGGCCGCGGCGACGCGGGCCAGCGCGAACTCGTCGTAGGCGCGGCGGCGGCCGGTGCCGAGGAGCAGGACGGGCTGCGGCATCGGTTCGCCTCACCTTCGCGGGGAGGAGGCGGGGCGGCGGTCCGCCCCGGCCGCCGCTCCCCCGTCGGCGGCACCCGGAGCGGTTCGGTACGACCGTGGCCTGGTGGATCGTGATCCTTTCCTGTCGAAGCGTCATATGTCAACGATTGCTGCCCAATTCAGCAGTGGACCTTG
The DNA here is from genome assembly GCF_040640875.1 of Streptomyces sp. NPDC021562. NCBI lineage: Bacteria > Bacillati > Actinomycetota > Actinomycetes > Kitasatosporales > Streptomycetaceae > Streptomyces > Streptomyces sp. NPDC021562. Next base: position 162,869 of record NZ_JBFACN010000010.1, on the reverse strand, counting down.
TCATGTCTGGTGGACGGTACGGGTGATTGGGTAGCCTCGCGTCTGCCCGGCCGAGCGGCCGCCGGGCGGCCTTCGACGCGTCCAGGGGGACCTTGGTGAGTGACGCCCATGCCCCGCTGACCGGCGTACTGGAACGGCTCGGCGAGCTGACGGGATGCCGTGGCCGGCTGTCCGAGGCGCTGGACGTGGCCGACCTCTCGCACCGCACCGGCATCCCGGTCGCGGTGGTCGCCGAACTGCTCGCCGGTGGTACCGCTCCCGAGACCGGGCTCGCCGAACGGGTGCGCCAGCGCCTCGACTTCATCCGTGAGAACCGGCGCAGGCCCGACGGCAAGCGGTACTCGCTGGGCGAACTCGCCGCCATCGCCGGCACCAGCAGGCAGTGGCTGAGCGAGTGGCGCAAGAGCGGCCTGCCGAGCCTCGAACACACCGACCGACTGCGCCGGTTCTTCGGCCTCCCGGCCGGCTTCTTCACCGCCGACGAGCCCGAGGCGCTCTACGAGGCGCTCCAGCCGGTGCTGCAGGGCCTGGAGGCGCAGGCCGACCCGCTGTCCCGGCTGCGGGAGAGCGGCCTGGTCCGGCTGGCCGCCCGCGCCCCGCAGATGAACCCCCGGCAGCTGGCCACCCTCGCCGACCTGGCAGAACTGATCGTCACCTCCGAGAGCGCCGTCAACTAACCCTTCGACAGGGCGACTCGCCGACCGCCCGCGAGGACGCCGACGCATGAGCCCGCCCCGATCCCCCAAGCGGTTCCTGGCCCGGCTCGTCCGGGACACCGCACGCACTCTGGAGCCGCCGACCCGGCCCCGGGATCCACGCGTCTCCTACCGCGCCGCGACGTACGTGACCGGGTCGCTCCCCGGCACCGGTTCCGCCCGGCCCAGTTTCACCAGCCGCCGCAGATGGGCCTCCGCCTCCGAGACGGCGATGTTCCGCGAGCCGTAGGGGATCTGCTCCCAGGGCCGGTTCCACTCCATGCGGACCGCCAGTTCCCAGGGGGTGAGCGGCTCCTGGAGGAGGGCGAGCAGTCCCGTGAGCCGCTCCTCGTGATGGGCCAGCAGCTCACGGACCCGGCCCTGCGCGTCGGCGAAGGTGTGCTGGTGGGCGGGGAGCACCTCGGCGGGGGCGAGGCGGCCGATGCGCTCCAGGGAGTCCAGGTAGTCGCCGAGCGGGTCGGTGACGGTGGCGTCGTCGGGGTCCTCGTACAGGCCGATGTGCGGGGTGATCTCGGGCAGCAGGTGGTCCCCGGAGAACAGCCGTCCGTTGCCCGGGAGCCGGGCGGGGTGCTCCTCCTCCAGGTGCAGGCAGACATGGCCGGGGGTGTGACCCGGAGTCCACACCGCCCGTACCCGCCGGCCGGGCAGGTCGAGCAGTTCACCGGGCACGATCTCGCGGTCGGGCAGGGCCGGTGACAGGCCGGGCAGGCTCCGCCGGCCACCGCCGCGCAACGGCGCGATGTGCTCGTCGGGCGCCCCGGCGGCCGTCAGCTTCGCCGCCATGTAGGTGAACCACCGCTCGGGCCGGGTCTCCCGCGTCCGCCGCACGATCGCCGCGTCGGCGGCGTGCAGGGCGATCCAGGCCCCCGAGGCCTCGCGTACCCGCCCGGACAGCCCGTGGTGGTCCGGGTGGTGATGCGTGATCACCACCCCGTGCACCTCGGCCACCCCCGTGCCGCAGGCCGCCAGCCCCGCCACCAGCACGTCCCACGAGCCGGGGTCGTCCCACCCGGTGTCGACCAGCACCGGCCCGCGATCGGTGTCGAGCACGTAGACGAGCGTGTGGCCCAGCGGGTTGTCCGGGATCGGCACCGCGAGGGACCGCACGCCCCCGCCGAGGTCCCGTACCGCCGTCGAACCGCCCCGACTGTCCGTCATCAGCCCGCCTCCGCGCCCGCCCGTCCCACGGCCACCGCTCACTATAACTAGAACTGGTTTCAGATCGGACGGCGCTCGGCGAAGTTCCCGCTCCGCGCGGCCGCGTCCGCCGCCGTGATCCGGTACAGCACGTTCGGGCGGAGCGGTCCCTCGGGCGCGGCGGGGTCGTCGAAGTCGCCGGCCGGGTCCCGGGTCATGCCGATCCGGCCCATGACGGCCTGCGAACGGAGGTTGCCGGCCGTGGTCACGGCGAGGATCTCGGGCAGCGCGAGCGCCGCGAAGCCGTGGGCCAGCACCGTCAGCGCGGCCTCGGTGGCGTAGCCGTGGCCCCAGGCCGGACGGGCCAGCCGCCAGCCGATCTCCACGCCGCCGAACGGCAGGCCGTCCTCGACGTCGTCCAGCCCCGCGAAGCCGATGAACGCACCCGTGGCCCGCACCTCGACCGCCCACCACCCGTAGCCCCGCCGGTCGAGGTCGGCCCGGAACCGTGCCACGGAGGCGTCGCTCTGCTCGCGGGTGAGGACGTCGCCCAGGTGCTCCCGCACCTCGGGGTCGGCGTTCATCGCCGCCCACGGTCCGAGGTCGGAGTCGCGCCAGGGGCGAAGGACGAGGCGTTCGGTACGCAGTTCGGTCATGCGCCCCAGCCAACGCGTACTCGCCCCCGCGGGCAATCGGTTTCCACCGCCCGCCCGCCGCTCCACTCGGCGAGCGGACTACGGCGTCGGTCGTGGCACGTCGGTCAGTCGGCGCAGGATCTCGTGCTCCGCCGACGTGAGCGGCGGTCCCGACAGGCGGGGGAGCGGGGGACCGGCCAGCGCGGCCGTGAGCACCGCCGGCCGCAACAGGCGCAGCGGGCCGGCCTTGACGCTGGTGACGTCCCAGAGGGCGGACGCGGCCGGGTAGGAGCCGGTCGCCGCCCGGACCAGCCGCCGGGTGTACTTCGCCGAGATCCGGTCGGCGAGCGTGGGGCCGCTGCCGACGATGCCCGGGTACAGGACGTCCGAGCTGACGGCCAGCGTCCACGCGGCCTCGATCGGCCTGGCCACCTCCCGCTGGGCCCGCCGGGCGAGACCGGGCGTCCCCCACCGTTCGCGCACCGTTCGGGCGAGCGCCAGAGCGCTCAGCGCCGCCACCGACATGCCCTGTCCGTACAGCGGGTTGAAGGTGGCCAGGGCGTCCCCCAGCACCACGAGCCCGTCCGGCCAGACGGGCGCCTTCTCCAGGTAGCGGCGGGCGTTGCTGGAGCTGTGGCTGGTGAAGACGGGCGTCAGCGGTTCGGCTCCGGCGACCAGCTGCCCCACGATCGGGTGCGGCAGGTCGAACGCGTACTGCAGGAACTTCTCCTCGTCCTTCGGCGGCTCCCCGCCGCGCGAGCCCCCGAAGCTGACCATCCAGCGGGCGCCCTGCGCGTCGTCCTCGATCGGAACGACCATCCCGCTGCGGCCGGGCTCACCGGTGAACGGGTTGGGCTGCACGAGCGTCAGCGGCCACCCCTCCGCACCGCGCGGAGTCCGGAAGATCCGGGTGGAGTTGACGAGCCCGGTGTCCAGCGTGCGCTCCTGGACCCCGGTGATCCCCACCTCCGCGAGCCAGGTGACGATGCGGGACCCACGGCCGCTCGCGTCGACCACGAAGTCCGCGGCGAGGTCGGCCTCCGAACCGTCGGCCGAGACCCGCAGCCCCTCCAGGGCGGTGAACCGCGGCGCGAACCCGGCACCGCCGACTGCGGCGACCCGCACCCCGGTGACCCGCGCGGCCGAGCCGAGGAGGGCGCGGGCGTGGGCCCGGTGCACACTGATCCCGCGGTACGTCATGACGGCGGTGCGCACGGCCCAGTCGAGGAGCGCCCGTGTGCACGTGACCATGTGGTGCCCGTCGCGGCTCCAGCGACGGAACCACCCCTCGGGGGTGAGCGCGAGCATGCCCCTGGCGAGGGATATCTCCTTGGCGCCGGCGTCGCGCAGATGCTCCCGTATGTCGACCGACGGGGGGACGAGCGCGTCGATGGCCTCCAGGCCGCCGGCCATCAGGAGATGCGCGTGGCGTCCCTGGGGCACCCCCCTGCGGTGGTCCGGGCCGCCGGGCAGGTCGTCACGGTCGAGCACGATCACCTCGTCGACCACGGTCGCCAGGGCGGCTGCGGCCAGAACGCCCGCCGTTCCGGCACCGATGACCACGGCTCTGCGCGGCATGAGACTCCTCAAGTCACTCCTGTGAGGCCCTCACCGTAACCTTGTTCGCCTCGCCGGTGAGCGGCAACCGCCCCAGCGCGCGGGCCAGTTGCACCAGATCCCCGGTGCCGGGGCCCGCGGTGGCCCGCAGCCGGTAACGGTCGGCCCCGCCGGGAGCGTCCAGGGCGGGTGCCCGGCCCGGGCCCTGGGCGCCGCGCGCCGCCGTCACGACCATCGCGGCCTCGCAGACCACGCGGGCCTGTTCGGGCGTGTGGCCCTGCGCACGAGCCGCGGTGTACGCGGCGCGGCCGACGTTCCTGTCGAAGGCGGGCGTCAGCTGGAGGAGCGCGTCGTGGATGGACAACTCACGCCACTGGAGCCATGCCTTGGGGAACTGCCACCAGGACGGCGCCGGCTTGGGGGCGGTGGTCAGCTCCCGCACCGCGGCCCACAGGGGGGCGAGTTCCCGGTAGTCCCACAGGCTCCGCCACTGTTCCCGGGCCGCGGGCAGCAACCGGGGCAGTACGAAGCCCACGCTGCAGATCAGAGCTCCCAGGGACGCCATCGGCGGGGCGACGTCGGTGGACAGGAAGTCGAGGTCGTGGCCCGTCCAGCGGGCGACGACGGCGGTGATCTTGCCGAACTCGAAGCCGACGACGTCCACGAGGATCCCGATGAGGATCAGCCACAGGCCCCGCCGGAGCAGACCCGTCACCGTCCGCGCCCACTTCAGGCAGACCGCGCACATGATCAGGGCGCACACCCCGTGTCCGAGCAGGTAGAGGGCGATCATCTCGCGCATGCCGGGCGTGGTCGAGTAGTAGGTGTCGAGGTCCTGCAACCGCTCGACCGGGGCATCGGCCAGGGCGAACGCCACGATGATCGCGGTGATGAGGAACGCGCACCCGGCGATGACACGGCAGACCAGCCGCCGCACCCGGGCGGGACTGCCGCCGCGCCAGGTGATCAGCAGGACGAGCAGCGAGCAGCTGTACGCCGAGATCAGCGAATAGGTCAGCGGCGCGCCGAAGTTCGGTATGCCGGTGGCCGAGTTCACCGCGGACAGGGTGACCGGCGCGGAACACGTGAAACAGCAGGCGGCGAGGGCGAGGTTCGCGCTGGTGGATGCCGTGAGCGGGTGGCGCAGGGCGGCTCTGGGCCTCGGTGACAGCAGCAGGGCGGACACGGCTAACAACGCGGCCGCCGAGTAGACGACGAAGCTCATGCCTCTGCTCCCCCCTCGACCCCGGGCGGCGGGGGCAGGGTGCCGGAGCGGGCGCGTGCCGGCTCCACGGAGACGGAGACGGAGAGGGAGGCGGAGGCGGCGGGGGCCGAGGCGGAAGCGGAGGCGGAGGCGGCGGGGGCGGAAGCGCAGGCAGACGCGGCGGGGGCCGAGGCGGAAGCGGCGGAGGACGCGGAAGCGGAGGCGGAGGCGGCGGGGGCCGAGGTGGAAGCGGCGGAGGACGCAGGGGACGCGGAGGACGCGAGGGACGCGGAGGACGCGGGGGACGCGGAGGGCGAGTCGGCGAGGGCGTCGGCGACGTGGACCAGGTCCGTCACGTTCTTCACGACCTGGAGCTGGAGCGGCAGGTCGTCCACGCGCGACGCGAAGGCGGGCCGGCCGGCGCGCTCGCTGCGGACGGCGGTGGCGACCGTGACCGCCAACGCCGCGGTACCCGCCCGCCGGGAGCCGTCCGCCTGGCGGCTCTCGCGGGCGTACACCCGGTCGAACAGGTCGTGATCGAGATGCGGTTCCAGGGCCTTCAGGCCGTTGTGGATGTTCGTCTCGCGCCAGGTGAGCCACAGCCCCGGGGAGAGCGGCCGCGGCATGCGCAGCGACCTGCGGACGTTGATGTCGGCGAGTTCCCGCTCCAGCGGCCGCAGACGGCGGTAGGTCCGCCAGGAGCCGTACCAGTGGGTCAGGCGTCGCCCCAGCAGCGGCAGGAGGACGCCGGTGACGGAGAGGAAGGCGCCGATCCCGGCGAACCCCGGTGCAAGGTCCGTACTGAGCGGCGACCAGTCGCGGCCGCTCCAGCGGGCGGCGACGGCGACGAGCTTGCAGACGCTGTACCCGGCGCCGGTCATGGTGCCGACGCCGAGCGTCACCAGGCCGACGCGCAGCCGGCCGGTCACGGCCCTCGCCCAGCGCAGCGACCGGACTCCGGTGACGGTGACGGCCGTCAGGTGCGCCACCAGGTACAGGACGATCATTTCCCTGATGAAGGGCGTGGTGGCGTAGTAGGTGTCGAAGTCGGACCGGCGCTCCGTGGAGGCGTCCCCGAGCGCGAACAGGATGCCGATGGCGACGATCACGGCGGCGTAGCTGAGCGTCCAGCGGCGGGCCGTCCGGTGCACGTGCGGGCCGCCCCGCCAGTACACGACGAGGACCAGTGAGGAGGCGCTGTAGGCGGTGATGTTGGCGTAGGTCAGCGGAGCCGCGAGATTCGGGACGTGGCTGACCTCGTTGATCACGCCCACGGTCGGCGGGGCCCCGAGCAGGAAGCACAGGCTGGCGAGGGCCAGTACCGCGGTGATGGCGCGCAGGTACGGATCCCGCCGGTGCACGAGCAGATCGCGCAGCTTCGGCGCCAGCCCCACCCACAGGACGCTGCAGCTGCCGTAGTTGATCAGGCCGCTCACGGCTGCGTCCCCCGGTGGTCGAGAGCGGCCCCGATCCGGCCGGCGAGATCACTGGCCCCGCCGCGCGCCGCGTAGACGGAGTCCGGAGCCGCCCGCAGCCAGGGGCGCAGCCGCCGGGCGACGAGCAGCCCGAAGCGCTCGGCCTCCTTCTCGGCGGCCTCGACGAAGTCCGTACGGGCGGCGGCGGCCAGCTGCTCCGGGCCGATCGACTGCGCCTTGTGCATGTGCCACACCTCGTGGCCGAAGATGACGAGCTTGTGCCAGTCCGCGGCGTCCTTCTCGATGACGATGTGGTCGACGACGCCCGCGTCGGGGTGGTGCTGTTCCATCCACATCCCGGTCGTGCGCAGGAACGCGGGGAACGACCGCCTGTGCACGAGCACGGGGCGGCCCCGCCACCGGTTCACGGAGTCGACGAGGGCGTCGAAGAGCACGTCGGGATCCGCCGGAACCGGAACCCGCAGCGGCTCGATCAGCGCGTCCGCCAGCCGGTGCATCTCTTTCCTCTTACGCACGCCTCTCCCCGGGAGCGTCGAACGCCGTGCAGAACCCCCGCGGTGTGGACACGGGTGGATCGCAATATGCCAAGTGTCGCGCGACTCGGCTACCTCCACGGGCACCCGGCCGGGACGGATGGCCTGACGACGGCCACGAGTGGCGGGGAAACGGCTGCTCGGAGCCTGCTCACTCACGCCCCTGGCTTAGTCGAACTAGAACTGGTATCAGTTCTGAGACACCGTCAGAAAGGGTGCGGGGCGCCATGACCGAGTTCCTGGAGCACGGACAGCTGTTCATCGGCGGGGAGTTGACCGACCCCCTCGGCAAGGACGTCATCGAGGTGGTCTCGCCGCACACCGAGGAGGTCTTCGGGCGGGTGCCGCACGCCTCGCGGGAGGACGTGGACCGGGCGGTGGCGGTGGCCCGGCGGGCCTTCGACGAGGGGCCCTGGCCGCGGATGACGCTGGACGAGCGGATCGAGGTCGTCACCCGGATCAAGGACGCGATCGCCGTACGGCACGAGGAGATCGCCCGGGTGATCTCCTCCGAGAACGGCTCCCCGTACTCCTGGAGCGTCCTCGCGCAGGCCCTCGGCGCGATGATGGTGTGGGACGCGGCGATCAGGGTGGCGCGTGACTTCACGTACGAGGAGACGCGCGACGGCGTGCTCGGGAGGATCCTGGTGCGGCGGGAGCCGGTCGGGGTGGTGGCCGCCGTGGTGCCGTGGAACGTGCCGCAGTTCGTCGCCGCCGCCAAGCTCGCCCCCGCGCTGCTCACCGGGTGCACGGTGGTGCTCAAGCCGTCCCCGGAGTCCCCGCTGGACGCGTACATCCTGGGCGAGATCACCAGGGAGGCCGGGCTGCCGGACGGGGTCCTGTCCATCCTGCCGGCGGACCGGGAGGTGAGCGAGTACCTGGTGTCCCGTCCCGGCGTCGACAAGGTCTCGTTCACCGGGTCGGTGGCCGCGGGCCGGCGGGTGATGGAGGTCGCGTCGCGGAACCTCACCCGGGTGACCCTGGAGCTGGGCGGCAAGTCGGCGGCGGTGGTGCTGCCGGACGCCGACGTGTCCGCCGCCGTCGCCGGGATCGTCCCGGCCGCCTGGATGAACAACGGGCAGGCGTGCGTCGCCCAGACCCGCATCCTCGTGCCGCGCTCCCGCTACGACGAGTTCGCCGACGCCTTCGCCGCCGCCGCGAGCGCCCTGAAGGTCGGCGACCCGCTCGACCCGGCCACCCAGGTGGGGCCGCTGGTCGCCCGGCGCCAGCAGCAGCGGAACCTGGACTACATCCGGATCGGGCTGGAGGAGGGCGCGAAGATACTCACCGGCGGCGGGCGCCCGGCGGGCCTGGACAAGGGGTGGTACGTCGAGCCGACGCTCTTCGGCGGCGTCGACAACTCCATGCGGATCGCCCGGGAGGAGATCTTCGGGCCGGTGATCTGCCTGCTCCCCTACGGCGACGAGGCGGAGGCCCTCAAGATCGCGAACGACTCGGACTACGGGCTGAGCGGCAGCGTGTGGACGGCGGACGTGGCGCACGGCATCGAGGTCGCACGCCAGGTCCGTACCGGCACGTACTCGGTCAACACCTTCAGCCTCGACATGCTCGGACCGTTCGGGGGCTACAAGAACTCCGGTCTGGGGCGGGAGTTCGGTCCGGAGGGGTACGGCGAGTTCCTGGAGCACAAGATGATCCATCTGCCGGCCGGGTGGGAGGCGTGACGGACCATGGGTGACCGCTGGCACGTCGAGGTCGACCGGTCGATCTGCATCGGCTCGGCCCAGTGCGTCCACCGCGCCACCGGCTCCTTCCGCCTCGACTCCGCCATGCAGTCCCACCCCGTGGACCCGGAGACGGACGCCAACGGCAGGATCCTCGACGCGGCGGAGAACTGCCCGGTGGAGGCCATCACGATCACCCTCCTGGACACCGGAGAGCCGGTCTTCCCGCCGGAGGACTGACCGAAGGGCCGACCGGCGGGAGCCGCGCGACCGACAGGAGGGCCGTCCGGCAGCACCCGCGAGCTGACGACGGGGCCGGACGGGGCGTGGGGCTGGTCGGCGGGGCGCGGGGGTGGGCGGAGGTGCGTGGGGCTGGTCGGCGGGTTGATGACGTGCGGTGCCCGGCCGCAGGACTGACTGCACGCCGGCAGCCGGGCCGGCCGGCGTCGATCGGTGGGTCCCCCGGCAAGGGCCGCGAGGCCGGCCGGTGGTGGCGGGACTGGCCGGAGGGGGCGCGGGGGCGGAGGTCAGGTGGGGCGGTGGGTTCGGCGGGGTTCCACTGTGGCGAAGACGGTGCGGGTGCGGGTGCCTTCGGGGTGGTCCCAGGCGCCGGTGACGTGGCCGAGTGCGTCCGCGGGGGGCGTCGAGCCGGGGGTCAGGACGCGGTGCAGGCGCAGCACCAGGTCGGTGTCCGGTACGGCGAACTCGGTGGCCCCGTCCGTGTCGACGGGGGCTCCGAGCCCGGCCAGGGGGCCGTCGCCGGTGTATCCGCGGGCCACCTCCCGGTCGGGCGTGTCGGTGAGGCTCTGCGCCTGCGCCTCGGCCCGGCCCTCGACCAGGGCGAGCAGCTCCGCCGTCAGCACGGGGTCGTGGCAGCCGTCGTAGGCCCAGCGGGTACCGAGCACCCCGTGCTCCGTGGTGCCCACGAGCGCGTGTTCGGCGCCCTCCAGGGGTGCGCCGCGGTAGGTGAGCGGCACGAGGTATGCCGCCGACCCGTCGGTGACGACCATGAACTCGATCCCGACCTCGCCCTCGGGGTCGTCGAGCCGGAACCCGCCGGCCTTCGCCAACTCCGGTACGGCGGGGCCGTGGTACCAGGGGCGGGTGGGCAGCCAGGCGGAGAGGAGTTCGACCTTGGTGGGCTTGAGGGTGGTGCGGTGGATGAGAGCCATGGGGCGATTCTCCCCGCGATCAGGCCTCGATGTCGGACACCTCGACGCCGGATGCCTTGATGTCCGATAAACGTAAAAAAATGCGCTTCGGGGGGTTCTCTTTCGCTCCGCGCGTTCTATCCTGAAATCAGCCTACGAGGCGAGTGAGGGAGTCCGAGCGGAGTAGCCGACTCAGGCGTGACGCAGATGCAGAGGCATCCGCCGGTGCCGACGTCGACGGTCGGGCTGAGAGGCCGGAAGGCAGTGGTTGAGCCGGACGGCGACCCCCATCACCTGATCCGGACCATACCGGCGAAGGGAACCCGTCTCGTAGGTCTTCGCGTGCCCTACGCCCGCCCGCCCGGCTCCGTCAGGTCGATCAGCCGGCACACCGTCTCGATGTCGATCTTGACCTGGGCGATGGAGGCCCGCCCGGAGAGCCAGGTGATCAGCGCCGAGTGCCAGGTGTGCTCGATCACGCGGACGGCGGAGAGCTGGGCGGGGGTCGGGTCGGTCAGCCCCATCGCGTCCAGGATGATCGCCGTGGTCTGCCGGGAGACCTGGTCGACCTCGGGGGACACGCTGCGGTCGGCGAAGGTGAGCGCCCGCACCATCGCGTCGGCCAGGTGCGGCTCCCGCTGCAGCGCCCGGAACGCCCGCATCAGGGTCTCGGCGACCCGCTCGGACGCCGTCTCGCCGGCCGGCGGCTTCTTGCGCAGCGTCCCGTGCATGTGCTCCAGCTGGTCCTGCATGGTCGCGACCAGCAGGTGGACCTTGGACGGGAAGTAGCGGTACAGCGTCCCCAGCGCGACCTGGGAGGACTCGGCCACCTCGCGCATCTGCACGGCGTCGAAACCACCCCGGCTGGCGAGCTGCGCGCTCGCGTGCAGGATCCGGCGGCGCCGTGCCTCCTGCCGCTCGGTGAGCGGGGGAGTGGCCGGCCGGGCGCTGATGTCCACCTTGGCTTCCGCAGGCATGGGTCCCGTCCGTGACAGTCGGTGAGGGCAGTGCTCAGGGCGAGTGATCAGACAGCATGGCAGGGGTTCGCGTCGTGGCGCGAATCACCTGATCCACTGCTCACTCCGCCCCTACCTGCCGGTAGATTCAGAGCCTCCTGAACGATCAAGTCTGTAACTTGTTCTAGATTAGCGTCCCGGCGTAACCTCGCGGGAAAGTGCAGGGAGAAGGGGGCCCGGAGTGACCGCTGAGGCCAGGCGGGCGGGTACCAAAGAGGAACCCGCCGCCGACGGCGAGCGACCGCTCGACATCGCGCTCCTCACCTATAAAGGGAACCCGTTCTGCGGAGGCCAGGGCGTCTACGTACGGCACCTGTCCCGCGAGCTGGCCCGGCTCGGCCACCGGGTCGAGGTCATCGGCTCCCAGCCGTACCCCGTCCTCGACGAGGGGTACCCCGGCCTCACCCTCACCGAGCTGCCCAGCCTCGACCTCTACCGCTCCCCGGACCCCTTCCGGACGCCGAAGCGGGACGAGTACCGGGACTGGATCGACGCCCTCGAAGTCGCGACCATGTGGACCGGCGGTTTCCCCGAACCCCTGACGTTCTCCCTGCGCGCCCGCCGCCATCTGCGCGCCCGCGCCGGGGAGTTCGACGTCGTCCACGACAACCAGACGCTCGGCTACGGCCTGCTGGGGGACATCGGAGCCCCGCTCGTCACCACGATCCACCACCCCATCACCGTGGACCGGCAGTTGGAGCTGGACGCCGCCCAGGGCTGGCAGCGGCGCTACTCGGTACGGCGCTGGTACGCCTTCACCCGGATGCAGAAGCGGGTCGCTCGCCGGCTGCCCTCCGTGCTCACCGTCTCCGGCACCTCCCGCCAGGAGATCGTCGACCACCTCGGCGTCCGCGAGGACCGCGTGCACGTCGTCCACATCGGCGCCGACACCGACCTCTTCGCGCCGGATCCGGCCGTGCCCCAGGTGCCCGGCCGGATCGTCACCACATCCAGTGCGGACGTCCCCCTGAAGGGCCTGGTGTACCTCGTCGAGGCCCTCGCCAAGGTGCGGACCGAGCACCCCGCCGCCCACCTCGTCGTCGTCGGCAAGCGGCCCGCCGAGGGGCCCGTCGCCCAGGCCATGGAGCGCTACGGCCTCGACGGCGCCGTGGAGTTCGTGAAGGGCATCTCCGACGCCGAACTCGTCGACCTGGTCCGCTCGGCCGAGGTCGCCTGCGTGCCCTCGCTCTACGAGGGCTTCTCGCTGCCCGCAGCCGAGGCCATGGCGACCGGTACCCCGCTGCTCGCGACCACCGGCGGTGCGATCCCCGAGGTCGCCGGGCGCGACGGGGAGACCTGCCTGGCGGTCCCGCCGGGCGACGCCGACGCGCTGGCCGCCGGACTCGGCCGGCTGCTGGGCGACCCGGAGCTGCGGGCCCGGCTCGGCCACGCGGGCCGTGAGCGGGTGCTGCGGCACTACACCTGGGCGCGCGCCGCGGAGGGCACCGTGGCCCGCTACCGCGAGGCCATCGCCCGCCGCCCCGCGGCGCACCCCGCGTCCACGACCCCCGGCCGCCCCGCGGCCGCCCCCCGCGCAGACGTTGCATCCACTCCCGAAAGCAGGGCCACGTGCTGACCGTCGACTTCTCCCGGTTCCCGCTCGCCCCGGGCGACCGAGTCCTGGACCTCGGCTGCGGGGCCGGCCGGCACGCCTTCGAGTGCTACCGGCGCGGCGCCCGGGTCGTGGCCCTCGACCAGAACGCCGAGGAGATCCGCGAGGTCGCCAAGTGGTTCGCGGCGATGAAGGAGGCCGGTGAGGCCCCGGCGGGCGCCACGGCCACCGCCATGGAGGGCGACGCCCTCGCCCTGCCCTTCCCCGACGAGTCCTTCGACGTCGTCATCATCTCCGAGGTGATGGAACACATCCCCGACGACAAGGGCGTCCTCGCCGAGATGGTGCGGGTGCTCAGGCCGGGCGGGCGGATCGCGGTCACCGTGCCCCGCTACGGCCCCGAGAAGGTCTGCTGGGCGCTGTCCGACGCCTACCACGAGGTCGAGGGCGGCCACATCCGCATCTACAAGGCCGACGAACTGATCGGGAAGATCAAGGAGGCCGGGCTGCGGCCCTACGGCACCCACCACGCGCATGCGCTGCACTCGCCGTACTGGTGGCTGAAGTGCGCGTTCGGCGTCGACAACGACAAGGCGCTGCCGGTGCGCGCCTACCACAAGCTGCTGGTCTGGGACATCATGAAGAAGCCGCTGGTCACCCGGGTCGCCGAGCAGGCGCTGAACCCGGTCATCGGCAAGAGCGTCGTGGTCTACGCGACCAAACCGCACCTGCCCGCGGCCGGCGACGACACGAACGCCCCCTCGGAGACCGAGGCGGCCGCCAAGTGACCACACCCCGGACAGAACACCTCGTCCTGCCCGGGGTCCTCACCGCCGAGCAGGCCGCCGCGACCGTCCGCGGCATCCTCGCCGTGCAGCGGGAGGACGGCGCGATCCCCTGGTTCCGGGGGCACCACCTCGACCCCTGGGACCACACCGAGGCCGCGATGGCCCTGGACGCGGCCGGTGAGCACGAGGCCGCCGAGCGGGCGTACACCTGGCTCGCCCGGCACCAGAACGAGGACGGCTCCTGGTACGCGGCCTACGCCGACGGCGCCCACGACGACGTCACCGACCGGGCCCGCGAGTCCAACTTCGTCGCCTACATAGCCGTCGGCGTCTGGCACCACTACCTCGCCACCGGGGACGACACGTTCCTCGACCGGATGTGGCCCGCCGTCTACGCGGCCGTCGAATGGGTGCTGCGGTTGCAGCAGCCGGGCGGTGAGATCGGCTGGCGCCGCGAGGACGACGGCACGCCCGCCGACGAGGCGCTGCTGACCGGGAGTTCGTCCGTCCACCACGCGCTGCGCTGTGCGCTCGCCATCGCCGAGCAGCGTGAGGAGCCGCAGCCGGACTGGGAGTTGGCGGTGGGCGCGCTGCGGCACGCGATCCGCAGGCACCCCGAGCGGTTCCTGGACAAGGACCGGTACTCGATGGACTGGTACTACCCGGTCCTCGGCGGGGCGTTGACCGGTGCGGAGGCGGGCGCGCGCATCGAGAAGGACTGGGACCGGTTCGTGGTGCCCGGGTTCGGGGTGCGCTGCGTCGTCCCCAACCCGTGGGTCACGGGCGGGGAGTCGGCGGAGCTGGCGCTGGCGCTGTGGGCGGTCGGGGAGTCCGACCGGGCGTTGGAGATCCTGCAGTCCATCCAGCACCTGCGGGACGCCGAGTCGGGGCTGTACTGGACCGGATACGTGTACGAGGACGACGCGGTGTGGCCGCGGGAGCTGACGACGTGGACCGCGGGGTCGTTGCTGCTCGCCGTCGCCGCGTTGGGTGGGCATGATGCCACGTGCGCCGTTTTCGGGGGCGGCGAGCTTCCTTCGGGGCTTGAGGTGGATTGCTGCGCCTAGTGGGGCGGGGGGGCTCTGTGCTACGGCGGGTGCGGCGCCGTCGGGGCTTGTCGCGCAGTTCCTCCCCCAGCCTTCGGCCGGGGGCACCCCCAGCGCCCCTTCGGGGGCGCTCCACTGACCGGTGTGGATCAGTGGCGGTGCATGCGGTTCGCTATGGCGTGGCCGATGAACAGGTAGACGATGGCTGCCAGGCCGTAGCCCGCCACCACCCTCGCCCACGCCTCGTCGAAGGTGAACAGGTCGCGCGACCAGCCTGCGAGCCAGGCGGCGGCGTCATGGACGAACTGGACCAGGCTGTTCGCCCGGTTCGCGTCCAGCAGATACATCAGGATCCACAGGCCCAGGATGAGCGCCATGACGTCGGCGACGAGCGCGACGACTCTACCGGCCTGGTTGGCACCGCGTTCAGAGGACATACCCTGCGGCTTGCCGCCGGACGGTCCTTGAAACCTGTAGGGCATCGTCCCGAGTGGCGCGATGCCGCCATCCGGGTGAGGCTGCCGGAAGAAGCATCCGCTCGGGGAGGACACCGACAGACACACGGGAGGACCCCGTGCCCGTACCGATACGGCGCCTCGTCGTCGCGCTGACCCTCTGCTGCACCCTGGTCGCGGGTGTCACCGCCTGCGCCGGCGACAGTACTCGGAGCAGGTCGACCGACACCGGCATGGTGGCGGTCCCCGTGGCCGACACGCCCAGTCCGAGTACGTCCGCGGAGAAGCAGAAGTTCGCCAAGACCCGGTTCGTCGCCAACGCGGGTCTCGCGGCCGGAGCGACCTACCAGTGGATCGTGAAACCGTGGAAGGCGGGCAAGTTCAAGAAGGGCGCCCACGGCCGCACCTTCGCCCTGGTCAAGGCCGCCGCCGCGGGCGGCTTCGCCTACAACCGGCTCAAGGCCGCCAAACGCAACGCGCAGGGCGACCCGCTGCTGTCCAAGGCCCTCGCGCCGCTGTCCGCGAGCATCGACGCGCTGAAGAACCTGCCGTCCAAGCTCCGCCAGGGCGACGGGAACGCGGCGAGCGCGTTCAACGACGTCATCAACAACGTGAAGGAAGCGGGCAAGAGCGCCGGCGCCCCGGTCACCGACAAGGTGCCGTCCGCCGGACAGCTTGCCCACGGCTAGGAGTTCAGCTCCGCGAGCACCCGCAGGGTGGCGGGGTCCGGTGCCAGGGCCAGCAGGTCCGTCACCGGGCCCTTGCGCCACAACTCCAGCCGCTCGGCGATGCGTTCGCGCGGGCCGACCAGTGAGATCTCGTCGGCGAACGCGTCCGGCACCGCCAGCACCGCCTCCTCCCGGCGCCCGGACAGGAACAGCTCCTGGATCCGCCGGGCCGCCTCCTCGTACCCCATGCGCGCCATGAGGTCGGCGTGGAAGTTGCGGGCCGCGTGCCCCATCCCGCCGATGTAGAAGCCGAGCATGGCCTTCACCGGCAGCAGCCCGGCGGCCACGTCGTCGCAGACCCTGACCTGTGCCATGGGGGCGACCAGGAAGCCCTCCGGCAGGTCGGCCACCGCCGGCCCGTACACCTCGGGCCGGCTCGGCGCCCAGTACAGCGGCAGCCACCCGTCGGCGATCCGCAGCGTCTGCGCGACGTTCTTCGGCCCCTCGGCACCCAGCAGGACGGGCAGGCCGGCGCGGAGCGGGTGGGTGATCGGCTTCAGCGGCTTGCCGAGTCCGGTGGCGTCCGGGCCGCGGTAGGGGAGGGGGTGGAAGCGCCCGTCCGAGGTGACCGGCGCCTGACGCCGCAGCACCTGCCGTACGACGTCCACGTACTCCCGCGTCGCCGTCAGCGGGGACTTCGGGAACGGGCGGCCGTACCAGCCCTCGACGACCTGCGGTCCGGACAGGCCGAGCCCGAGCAGCATCCGGCCCCCCGACAGGTGGTCCAGGGTCAGCGCGTGCATCGCCGTCGTGGTCGGCGACCGGGCGGCCATCTGGGCGACGGCCGTACCCAGCTTGATGGTCGACGTCCGCGCGGCGATCCAGGTGAGCGGGGTGAAGGCGTCCGACCCCCAGGACTCCGCCGTCCACACCGAGTCGTACCCGAGCCGCTCCGCCTCCCGCGCCAGCGGCACATGGTCGGCAGAGGGGCCGCGCCCCCAGTAACCGAGTGCCAGACCCAGTCGCATGCCCGCCTCCTGACGTGACGTCAGACAACCGCCGGGTGACTGTACGACAACGGCCCCGCACCCGGAAGGGTGCGGGGCCGCATGCGGGGCGGCGACGGTCAGCCGCGCTGGATGCCGGAGGTGTCCTGGAGCACGCCACGGCGGCCGTCCTGCGTCTGGGCCACCAGGGCGGCACCACGCTGCTCGACCGCCAGGTACCAGGTACCGGGCGCCAGTTCGGCGATCGGCGCGGTCGAGCCGTCCTCCGCGAACAGCGGCCGCGCCACCGGAACGGCGAACCAGAACGGCGAGAACTCGGCGGCCGGCGGCTGCTGCTGGGCGGCGGGCGGCTGGGGCTGCTGGTGGCCGAACGGCTGGCCGGGCTGCGGCTGCGCGCCGTACGGCTGGCCGGGCTGCGGGCCGGTGGCGCCCGGGTAGCCGTAGCCGCCGGGGGGCTGGGCGCCGTAGGGCTGCGGGGCCTGCGGCTTGGGCTCCGGGATCAGGCCCGCCTTGAGGGCGGGGACGAGCGGGGTGGCGACGGCTCCGCCGGCCATGACCAGGGTGGCGATCAGGGCGAGGATGAGACCGGTGCCCGCGCTGGGGCCGTTGGTCACGTTCGGCAGGTTGTCGAAGCCGCCCGCCGGGTCGATGACGTTGCCGAGCGCGCTCCACGCGGCGAAGACGGTCAACGCGACGCCGAACGGGCCGAGATCGAGGCCGGCCACCTTCAACGGCTGCGGCAGCGCCCGCGTGACGACGACGAGCGCGGCGCCGGCGATGCCCGCCAGGACGACGCTGAACAGGATGGGTCCGCTCGACCACAGGCTCGGCAGGTCGACGCTGTCCGGCACACCGTCGTACGAATAGTTGTCGAGGAACGACGCGATCAACAGCAATACCGCTGCTCCGATCACCACGCCGTCGCCTCTAGTGAGAGAGCGGATATTCACTTCAGGTCCTTCGTAGGTCGTCTCGTCGGCGGAGGAGGCGCGTCGCGGAGGTGGCCCCTCAGGGTAGGAATCGCAGGAACGACACTATCGTTCGGACGATCAGGGTGTCCGCCCGGATCAGCCGCCGGATGCCTGTCCGCCCAAGAAACTCACGATTCCCTCAGAGATCCCCTGTGCCGCCTTCTGCCGCCAGGCGCCGCTGGTCAGCAGCGCCGCGTCCTTGCTGTCCCGCATGTTGCCGCACTCGATGAACACCTTGGGAACCGTTGACAGATTGAGACCGCCGAGATCCCTGCGCACGTCGAGACCGGTGCCGTTGCCGACGTAGTTGGACGGGGCGCTGCCGGTGACCTTCGCGAAGTCCTTCTCCACCCGCTCGCCGAGGGTGCGCGAGGAGGCGACGATCGGGCGGGTGTCGGCGCCGCCGGAGTGCACGGTGGCCGGCAGGATGACG
The DNA here is from genome assembly GCF_040640875.1 of Streptomyces sp. NPDC021562. Lineage (NCBI taxonomy): Bacteria > Bacillati > Actinomycetota > Actinomycetes > Kitasatosporales > Streptomycetaceae > Streptomyces > Streptomyces sp. NPDC021562. The sequence continues at coordinate 144,879 of NZ_JBFACN010000010.1, read as the reverse complement.
TGGAAGCCGCGGTCGCCCTCGGGGGCGCCGTCGGCGTGGAGGGAGATGGCCGCGTCGGCGTGCGCGTCGTTGCCGATCCCCGCGCGCTTCGTCACGCACGGCCCCCAGGCCGGCCGGTCCCCGTCGTGGGTCAGCTTCACGGTGGCGCCCTGCCGCTCCAGCAGGGCCCGCAGCCGGTGCGCGACGTCGAGCGTGAACCGGGCCTCGGTGTAACCGGCGTTGGTCGACGTCCCCGTCGTGTCGCATTCCTTCCAGTTCGTCCCGATGTTCACCTTCTGGTTGATCTCGGACGGGTGCTGGAAGTTCCCCGGGTTGTGCCCCGGGTCGATGACCACGACCTTGCCCTTCAGTGGCAGCGCCGACGCGCTCGGAGCCGGCACCTTGGCGTCGTCGCCGACGGAGGCGTGCTCCGACCAGGGTGTCGCGGCGTCCGTCCGCGCGGGGTCACTCCCGCCGGGCCTGCCCACCCCCTCGTACACCACCCAGCCGAGCAGTGCTCCGGGCACCAGCGCGGCGAGACCGACGGCGAGGGGCGCCCGGCGGCGCCGGCGCTGCTCGGGGAGATCGAATTCCGGGCCTGAGTACGACACGTCTGCGACTTTAGACCGCGCCCTCAGATCCCCGCCCCCGTTCGCCGCAGGACGCGCAGCGAGTCGTGGGCGGTGGTCTCGGTGAACGCGCCGGACTGCAGGGCCCGGAGGTAGACGCGGTACGGGGCCTGGCCGGTGAACTCGTCCTCGGGGTCCGGGAAGACGTCGTGGATCAGCAGGAGCCCGCCCGGGGCCACATGGGGGGCCCAGCCCTCGTAGTCGGCGGTGGCGTGCTCGTCGGTGTGGCCGCCGTCGATGAAGACGAGGCCGAGGGGGGAGTTCCAGACCGCGGCGACCTGCGGGGACCGGCCGACGACCGCGACCACGTGGTCCTCCAGGCCCGCCCGGTGCAGGGTGCGCCGGAACGTCGGCAGGGTGTCCATGAGCCCGAGCTCGGGGTCGACCGTCCCCGGGTCGTGGTACTCCCAGCCGGGCTGCTGCTCCTCGCTGCCCCGGTGGTGGTCGACGGTGACCGCCGTGACGCCGGCCGCGCGGGCCGCGTCGGCGAGCAGGATCGTCGAGCGCCCGCAGTAGGTGCCGACCTCCAGCAGCGGCAGGCCGAGCGCCGCCGCCTCGACGGCGGCCGCGTACAGCGCGAGGCCCTCGCCGACGGGCATGAACCCCTTCGCCGCCTCGAACGCGGTCAGGATCTCGGGCTTGGGGGCTGCCTCGGTCATCGGCGTCCTCTCACTCGTCTCACGCGGGGTGAGTGTCGTACGGTCCGGCCGCCCATGCTGCCGCACCCGCCGCCGGGCACCCGACGGGGGGTGCGGGGGAGCGGCGCGGGCGTCGGCGGGGCGGGTGCGCCCCCGGTGCCGGCCGGATGCCCGGGTGAGCCCCAAGTGAGCTGTCGGTCAAGGGAGTCGGCCGCCCGGAGTCGGGCGCCCGGGGGTGTTCGGTCGGCTGGGTGCCGGGTGCCGGGTGCCGGGTGCCGGGTCGCCGGTGCCGGCCGTCGTCTCCCCGTGGTGCCGAGGGCACCTGCGCAACGGCGCGGGCGGCGCTCCCGTGCAGGGAACGCCGCCCGCGTACCGGTCGGGGCCGGAGGCCGCCCCCCGGCGTGAGGAGTTACGCGCTGACCGTCTCGCCGGGCAGCGACAGGTCCAGGTCGATGGCCCGGTGGTCGCCCGTGTGGGTCGCCGACGAGGCGTGCGGTCCGTGTCCGGCCGCCTTCGCGGCCAGCACGTAGGCCCCCTCGGTCGGCACCGTGAGCGCGTACGAGCCGTCCTCGGCGGACAGCGTCGCCCCCGCCTGCCGTCCGCGCCGGTCGATCAGCGTCACCTTCGCGCGCGCCACCGGCTCCCCGGCGGCGTCCAGGACGCGGCCGCGGAAGCCCCGCAGCACCTCCTCGGCGCCCGCGAGCACCGCGTCCTCCTCGCTGCTGGCCCGCAGCTGCGTGTGGAGCTGCGGCCGGGGCTGCTTCGGCAGCAGCAGCGCGAGCAGCAGACCCACCGCCACCGCGGCGGTCGCGATCAGGAAGGACACCCGGAAGCCGTGCATGGTCGGGATGGCGACCCCGCCGACGTGGTTCGCGGTGTTCGCCAGCACCATGCCGATGACGGCGCTGGAGACGGAGGTGCCGATGGACCGCATCAGCGTGTTCAGGCCGTTCGCCGCGCCGGTCTCCGACGCCGGGACCGCGCCGACGATGAGCGCGGGCAGGGAGGAGTAGGCGAGGCCGATGCCGGCGCCGAGGACGACCGCGATGACCGCGCTCTGCCAGGGCGCGCTCATCAGGCCGAGGCCCGCGCCGTAGCCGATGCCGATGATCAGCATGCCGAGGATGAGGGTGAGCTTGGGGCCGTACCTGGCGGACAGCCGGGCGTACACCGGGGCCGTGAACATCATCGTCAGGCCCAGCGGGGCGACCAGCAGGCCGGCGACCACCATCGACTGGCCGAGGCCGTAGCCGGTGGCCTTCGGGAGCTGGAGCAGCTGCGGAAGGACCAGTGAGACGACGTAGAAGCTGACGCCGACCATGATCGACGCGAGGTTGGTGAAGAGCACCGCGGGGCGGGCCGTGGTGCGCAGGTCGACCAGCGGGGCCCGGTGGCGCAGCTCGAAGAGCCCCCACAGGAGCAGCACCGCGACGGACGCGCCGAACAGGCCGAGCGTGGTGCCCGAGGACCAGCCCCAGTCGCTGCCCTTGGTGATGGGCAGCAGGAGCAGCACCAGGCCGGTGGACAGCCCCAGCGCGCCCAGCACGTCGAACGAACCCTGCGCGCGCATCGGGGACTCCGGTACGACGAGCAGGGTCAGGGCTATGGAGAGCACGCCGAGAGCGGCGGCGCCGTAGAACAGGGCGTGCCAGTCCATGTGCTGCGCGACCAGGGCCGCGGCCGGCAGCGCGAGGCCGCCGCCGACGCCGATCGAGGAGCTCATCAGGGCCATCGCCGAGCCGAGCTTCTCGCGCGGCAGCATGTCGCGCATCAGGCCGATGCCCAGCGGGATCGCGCCCATGGCGAAGCCCTGGAGGGTACGGCCGGCGATCATCGTGAGCAGGTCGCTGGTGAGGGCGCTGATCAGCGCGCCGACCACCATGACGGCGAGGCTGAGGATCAGCATCCGGCGCTTGCCGTAGAGGTCGCCGAGGCGGCCCATGATCGGAGTGGCCACGGCGCCCGACAGCAGCGTCGAGGTGAGGACCCAGGTGGCGTTGCTGGGCTCGGTGCCCAGCAGCTGCGGCAGGTCCTTGATGACCGGGACGAGCAGGGTCTGCATCACCGCGACCACGATGCCCGCGAAGGCGAGGACCGGGACCACGGCTCCGCTCGCGCCCCGGGTGGGCTGGTCGGTCGTCGTGTGCGTCATTGAGTGAGGCCTCCCGATTGATAAGTGCCGGGTAAACCTCGTATGCACAGGCAACTATTCCGTTGCTTCGAGCTGCTAACGAATTCTTGACCGGCTCATGGGTTACTGACCCTTCGTCAGGGATGGTGCCTTTGTGGAACACGTTCTAGTGTGCGCGCCATGAAGGCCTACGTTGCCGGGGTCGGGATGACCAGGTTCGAGAAGCCCGAGACTCGTGACTGGCAGTACTGGGACATGGTCCGGGAGGCGGCCGGCTCCGCGCTCGCCGACGCGGGGATCGCCTATGACGACGTGGAACAGGTTCCCGTCGGCTACTGCTTCCAGCCTTCCACCGCCGGCCAGCGCGCCGTCTATGAACTGGGTCTCACCGGCGTCCCCGTCTACAACGTCAACAACAACTGCGCCACCGGCGCGACCGCCCTGATGCTGGCCAGGCAGCTGGTCGAGGGCGGTGCCGCCGACTGCGTCCTCGCCCTCGGCTTCGAGAAGATGAAGAAGGGCGCGCTCGGCGGCGGCGCCGACACGGGAGACTTCGCCACCTCGCCCGTCGCCCGGCACTACGGGATCATGGCCGCCCGGCACGGCTTCGAGACGACCCCGCCCACCGCGCAGATCTTCGGCGACGCGGCCCGCGAGCACATGGAGCGCTACGGCACCACCGAGGCGCAGCTCGCCGCGGTGGCCGCCAAGAACCACCGGCACTCGGCCGACAACCCCTACGCCCAGTTCCAGGACGTCCACGACGTCGCCGACGTCCTCGCCGCCCGCACCGTCCACCACCCCCTCACCAAACTCCAGTGCTCGCCCACGTCCGACGGCGCGGCGGCGGCCGTGGTCGTCTCCGAACGGTTCGCCGGGCGGCGCGGGCTCACCGGCCTGGTCGAGATCGTCGCGCAGGCGATGACCACCGACACCGGGGAGTCCTTCGCGTCGGGCTCGTGCATCGACGTCGTGGGACAGCCGATGTCCCGGGCGGCGGCCCGCCAGGTGTACGACAGCTCGGGCCTCGGCATCGAGGACGTCGACGTCGTCGAACTGCACGACTGCTTCTCCGTCAACGAGCTGCTGACCTACGAGGCGCTCGGCATGTGCGCGCCCGGCCGGTCGGGCGCGCTCGTCGAGTCCGGCGCGACCACGTACGGCGGGCGTTGGGTGGTGAACCCCTCCGGCGGGCTCATCTCCAAGGGGCATCCGCTGGGCGCGACCGGTCTCGCGCAGACCGCCGAACTGGTCTGGCAGCTGCGCGGCACGGCGGGGGACCGGCAGGTCGCGGGCGCCCGGGTGGGACTCGCGCACAACATCGGACTGGGCGGGGCGGCGGTGGTCACGCTGCTGCGGGCGACGACGCGGGCCGTAGGGCCGCGGGTCTAGCCCGTTTCGCTTGGCCGCTGTCTTCCCGTCGCGGGCGTCGCACGCCACCTGAGGTGTTCACGGACGGCCCGCGACGCACACGCCTTGTCTGCGAGGGCTGGCGCCGGCCGGGTACGGGGCCGTCCACGCCGTCGGGGAGGGAAGGCGGTGAGCTGGGATGGCAGGGACCCGCGGTTGCCGTCGGCCGCGAGGACTCAGCACGGTTGCCGACCGGGCATGCGGGCGTGATCGCGCATCATGCGGTCGCGACCCCCAGGAAGCGCAGCACCGCCAGCACGCGGCGGTGGTCGGCGTCGGCCTTGGGCAGGTCGAGCTTGGTGAAGATGCTGTTGATGTGCTTGGCGACCGCGCTCTCGCTCACGACCAGCTCGGCGGCGATGCCGGAGTTGGACCGGCCGCCCGCCATCAGCTCCAGCACCTCCCGCTCACGCGGTGTCAGCCGGTCGAGCGGATCGCTGTGCCGGCGCACCAGCAACTGCGCGACCACCTGCGGGTCGAGCGCAGTGCCACCGCCCGCCACCCGGCGTACCGCCTCGGCGAACTCCTCGACGTCGGCGACCCGTTGCTTGAGCAGGTAACCGACGCCCGAGGTGTTGGCGGCGAGCAGATCGGCGGCGTACCGCTCCTCCACGTACTGCGACAGCAGGAGCACGGCGGTACGCGGGTACTGGTGGCGGATCACCAGCGCGGCGCGCACTCCCTCGTCGGTGAAACCGGGCGGCATGCGCACGTCGACCACGGCGATGTCGGGCCGGTGCTCCTCGACGGCGGCCAGCAGCCCTTCCGCGTCGGCGACTTGCGCGCACATGTCGAAGCCGGCCGCCTCCAGCACCTTGGCCACGCCGACGCGCAGCAAGACGGAATCCTCGGCGATCACGGCCCGCACGGCAGCTCCACGGTGATGATGGTCGGGCCCCCGGCGGGGCTGCGGCAGGAGAACGTGCCGTCGACGGACGCGACGCGCTTGGCGAGCCCGGCGAGCCCGGTGCCACCGACGGCCGCCGCGAGATCCGCGCCGCCCGCGCCGTCGTCCGCGACGACCACCAGCAGTGTCTCCCCGATCCGCTCCACGGTCACGTCCGCCCGGGTCGCCCGGGCGTGTTTGACCACGTTCGTCAGCGCCTCGGAGACCACGAAGTACGCGACGGCCTCCACCGTGGGTGAGGGGCGCTGTGGCAGGTCCACCGCCACGCGCACCGGGATCGGGAGGCGGGCGGCGACCCCGGACAGCGCCGCGTCGAGGCCGCGGTCCTCAAGGACGGCCGGATGCAGGCCGCGCACCAGGTTGTTCAGCTCGGCGATCGCCTCCTTCGCCTCGCGGTGCGCCTCGTCGATCACCTTGCGGGCGTCCTCCGGCAGGTCGCCGAGGGTGGACCTGGCCAGGCCCAGGTTGACGGCGAGTGAGACGAGGCGCTGCTGTGCGCCGTCGTGCAGGTCGCGCTCGATCCGCCGCCGCTCGGCGTCGGCGGCGTCGAGCACCCCGGCCCGGCTCTCGGCGAGGTCGGCCACCCGGCGGGCCAGCTTCTCCGTGCGGCTGGGGCCGAGCAGGACCTCGGCCGTACGGGTGTCCAGCCGCACCAGAGCGCCGGTCAGCCGGGGCCCGAGGAACAGCAGGGCGAGGCCGCCGGCGGTGACGTACACGGCCTGCGTGGTGTACCCCAGGTCGGTGACCCGCCACTGCGCAGGCAGCGCCCAGATCCACACGTAGAAGGAGGCGGCCACGAGAGCGGCGGCCCAGACGGCGAGGACGGCGAGGTCCAGGACGGCGAGCAGCGGACCCGCCACGGCGTGGTAGCAGACCTGCCGCCACAAGGCCCGCCTGCCCAGCCGGCGTACCGCCGACTTCCAGTCGCGTCCGGGCCCGGCTGCGGCGGGGCGCGGGAGGTCCTTGCCGGCGAGCGCCCGGTAGCGCCGCCGCTGCCCGACGGTCAGCAGGGGTGTCACCCAGAGCGTGAGCAGCACGGGCAGCGGAATCACGGCCGGCGCCCCCGCGATCGCGGCGGCCAGCCAGAGCCACAGTGGCACCACGGCGAGGTGGAGCGGCAGGCCGGCGGCGACGAGCGCGGTCCGGTGTCCCGCCCCGCGGAAGGTCCGGCCCGGCACCAGCCGCAGCCACGTCGTGAGTTGCATGCGTCAAACGGTAAAGCCGCAGGCCATCCGGGTGCCATGACGTTCTCGCCCGGTTCGGGGGTGCACTTTTCTCCACCCCGGGTCGGAACCCTGCGTGACTGACGGCGCCCCAGTGCACGGCGGAGGCTGGAACACGTGAAGGGGACAGCCGACGGAGAGCGGAGGCAGAGGATGCGTCAACTGGTGTTGCGCAATGACGAATTGGCCGGTGCCGAGGGCTTCGGCCGCGCCGAGGTCGTCCCGCTGCGCGAAGAGGCGCAGGAGCCGCGCCCGGCGCGGGGCATGCGGCGGGCCGGGGGGCTGCTGGTCGCCTGCGGGCTCGGCCTGCTGCCGTGGCTGTACGTGCTGGCCACCGGCCTGCCGGCCACCGCGACCGCGGCGCACTGGCCGGTCGCCTGGGTCGGGCTCGACGCGCTGGAGGCGCTCGGCCTGATCGCCACCGGCCTCCTCGCCGCCCGCGGCGACCGGCGGCATGCCCTGGCAGCCGCCGCGACCGCGACGCTGCTTGCGGTGGACGCCTGGTTCGACACCGCGACCGCCGCCGCGGGCGGCGACTTCGCCACCGCGGTCGCCATGGCGCTCGGCGCCGAACTGCCGCTCGCCGCGCTGTGCGGCCGGCTGGCGCTGCGGGCGCTGAGCCGGCCCGCGTGACGCCGACCGCCCAGCCACACGCCACGGACCACATCGATCCACCGGAGAACACCATGCACCGCAGCACCACCGCCCCCGTCGCCCCGATCCCCGCCCGGACCCGCTGGGCGGTCGCCGCCGGCGTCGGTGCCGCCTTGGCCGCCACCTGGTGGCTGGGCGACACGGCGCCCTATCCCTACGCCCAACGCGGCCTGCTCGAAGTGCCGTTGCCCTTCCTGACCGCCGACCGGACGGACGCCGTCCTGCGGCCGCGGCCGGGGGAGCGGATCCTGGAGATCGGCCCGGGGACCGGACTGCAGTCGCTGCACGTCGCTCCGCAGCTCGGCCCGGAGGGCCGGCTCGACGTGCTCGACATCCAGCAGGAGATGCTCGACCACGTGATGTGCCGCGCAGAGCGCGCAGGCCTGGCGACGATCACGCCCACCTGCTCGGACGCACGTGAGCTGCCCTACGCCGACGGGACGTTCGACGCCGTGTACGCCGTGACCGCGCTCGGCGAGATCCCCGAGCCGGATCGGGTGCTGGGCGAGGCGGCACGGGTGCTGGCACCAGGCGGGCGACTGGTGATCGGCGAGTTCTTCGACGGGCACTGGATCCCCTTCGGCCGGCTGCACCGGCTCGCCGACGCCGCCGGCCTGCACCTGTCCGAGCGCCGCGGCCCAAGTCCGGCGTACCTTGCCCGCTTCCGACCCTGCGGAGCCCACGCGCCCGTTCCCCGGGGCGAGCACCTCGCCGACGGCGGGCGGCGGCGATGAGGCGAGGCTGTCGTGGTGCGGTGCCGACAGGGGCGGCCCGAAAAGCCGATGCAAGGGCCGCAATGTGCTTGAGAGCATGACTCTCATGCTGGAAGCCGTGGACACCGCACACATACCCCGCCGTACGGCACCCCCCACCTGGCTGGTCGTGGCGCTGGCCTGCGCCGGGCAGTTCCTGGTCGTGCTCGACGTGTCCGTGGTGAACGTGGCACTCCCGTCGATGCGGGCCGGACTCGGCCTGAGCGCCACGGGTCTCCAGTGGGTGGTGAACGCGTACGCCATCGCCTTCGCCGGGTTCATGCTGCTGGGCGGACGCGCCGGCGACCTCTACGGTCGCAAGCGGATGTTCCTGGTCGGGCTCGCCCTGTTCACGCTGGCCTCGCTCGGCGGCGGACTCGCCCAGGACGGCTGGCAGTTGCTGCTCGCCCGCGCCGTGCAGGGGCTCGGCGCGGCCGTGCTGGCGCCGTCGACCCTGACCCTGCTGACGGCCGCCGTGCCGGAGGGGCCCGCGCGGGCGCGGGCGATCGCCACCTGGACGGCGGTCGGCGCCGGCGGCGGCGCGGCGGGCGGACTGGTCGGCGGGGTGCTGGTGGACCTGCTGTCCTGGCGCTGGGTCCTGCTGATCAACGTGCCGGTGGGCGCGCTGGTCCTCGCCGGGTCCGTGCTGTGGCTGACGGAGAGCAGGACCGGGGACGGCCGGCGGCTCGACCTGCCCGGCGCGCTGCTGGTCACGGCGGGCCTGGGAACCCTGGCCTACGGCATCTCGCAGACCGAGGCCAAGGGCTGGACGGCGGCGGCCACCCTGGTCCCGCTGGTGACGGGGGTGGCGCTGATCGGTCTCTTCCTCGCCGTCGAGGCGCGTACGACGGCCCCGCTGATGCCGCTCGGGCTGCTCGGCCGGCGGTCGGTGGCGTCGGCCAACGCGGCCATGCTGGTCTCCGGTTCGGCCATGTTCTGCATGTGGTACTTCATGACCCTGTACGCCCAGAACGTCCTCGGCTACAGCCCCCTGGAGGCCGGTCTCGCCCTCGTGCCCAGCTCGGTCGCGGTGCTCGTCGGCTCGAAGTCGGCACCCCGGCTGATGCGAAGGTTCGGGGTGCGCACGGTGGCGGTCTCGGGCTCGCTGGTCGCCGCGGCCGGGTTCGCCTGGCAGTCGACGATGGGACCGCACGGCGCCTACGCGACGGCCATCATGTTCCCCGGCGTCCTGATGATGCTCGGCGCGGGCCTGGCCGCGACGCCGCTGGCCGCGCTCGGCACGTCCGGGGCGGCGCCCGCGGAGGCCGGGTTGCTGTCCGGGCTGATCAACACCTCGCGCACGATGGGCGGCTCACTGGGGCTCGCGGTGATGTCGACGATCGCGGCGGCCCACACCGGGGGCGGTGGCGGGGCGGCGGCCCTGACACAGGGGTACGCGGCGGCCTTCCGCACCAGCACCGGCGTGCTGCTCGCCGCGGCGGCACTGATGCTGCTGTGGCTCCCACGCCGGAATCCGTCCACGGAGCAGCCCTCGCGGGAGACCGGGAAAGGCCCCACCGCGCACCGCACCCACCACTGACGGCCCTCGCTCCGGCGACCCGCGGCGGCCGGGGCGCGAGGCAGGTGGCCCCGCTCACAGCCACCCCTGTTGCCTCGCCTCCCGGACCGCCTCCGTGCGGTTGCGGGTGCCGGTCTTGCCGATCGCCGCGGACAGGTAGTTGCGGACCGTCGACTCCGACAGGTGCAGCTTCGCCGCGACGTCGGCGACGGTCGCGCCGTCCGCCGACGCCTTGAGCACATCGCACTCGCGTGCGGTCAGCGGGCTCGGCCCGGCGCTGAGCGCGGCCGCGGCGAGCGCGGGGTCGACCACGGTCTCCCCGGTCAGCACCCGCCGGATGGCCCGGGCCAGTTCCTCGACCGGCCCGTCCTTCACGAGGAACCCGGCCGCCCCCGCCTCCATCGCCCGGCGCAGGTAGCCGGGCCTGCCGAAGGTGGTCAGGATCAGCACCCGGCAGTCCGGCGCCTGCTCGCGCAGCTCCGTCGCCGCGTCCAGGCCGCTGCGCACCGGCAGTTCGATGTCGAGGAGGGCCACGTCGGGCCGGTGGACCAGCGCCGCGTCCACGATCGCGTCCCCCGTGGCGACCTGCGCGACGACCTCGATGTCCGGTTCCATGCCGAGCAGTAAGGCGAGCGCCCCGCGCATCATCCCCTGGTCCTCGGCGAGCAGCACCCTGATGGACGTGCCGGGGCGGTGGTCCCGGGGCATCTCGTTCGCAGGCTCGTACACAGCCCAAGCCTAGCTTCGGACCCGGCAATTAAAGAATGGTCATTGTTCCGCTCCGCAGGTCTTGACCGAGCTTGACCGTGCTCAAACAATCACCTCTGCAATTCCCTGAACGGTCGGCGAGCGGTCGGCATTTCGGCAACTGAAGAGGTTCGGCATGTCGATCGAACGTCGTTCGGAATACCGGACAGGAACCCGCACCGCCCTACGAGGAACCGAAGAAGAGGTGCATCGTGTTCTCAGTGTCCCCACCAGCCGCGCGGGGTCCGCGGCGACTGAAGAGAGCCGTCCTGTCCGTGCTGGCGGCCTTCGCGACCGTCGCCGCGCTCGTCGTCGGGGCGGGCACCCCCGAGGCCGCCGCCGCGAGTTCGCTGCCCTGCGACGTCTACGCCGCCGCCGGCACGCCGTGCGTGGCCGCGCACAGCATGGTCCGGGCGCTGTACGCGTCGTACAGCGGCTCGCTCTACCAGGTGCAGCGCGCCTCGGACGGCGCCACGGCCGACATCGGCCTGCTGACCGCCGGCGGCTACGCCGACGCGGCCGCGCAGAACTCCTTCTGTGCCGGTACCACCTGCGTCGTCACCAGGATCTACGACCAGTCCAGCAGGCACAACGACCTCACCGTGGAGGGCGCGGGCGGGGCCGGCGCGGCCGACGTCGGGGCGCCGGCGGACGCGCTGCCGGTGACCGTCGGCGGCCACCAGGTCTACGGCCTGGAGATCTCCGCCGGCATGGGCTACCGGGACAACTCCACCTCCGGTGTCGCCACCAACGGCGCCGCCGAAGGGATGTACATGGTCACTTCCGGCACCCATGTGAACGGCAGCTGCTGCTTCGACTACGGCAACGCCGAGACCAACAACAAGGACACCGGCAACGGCCACATGGATGCCATCAACTTCGGCACCGAGTGCTGGTTCGCGCCCTGCCACGGCTCCGGCCCCTGGGTGCAGGCGGACCTGGAGAACGGCCTGTTCGAGTCGAACCTCGGCCACAGCACGAACGCGTCGGACACGGGCACAGGAGCGATACCTTTCGTCACCGCGTTGCTGAAGAACAACGGTCAGGACCATTTCGCACTGAAATGGGGAAACGCCCAATCGGGCGGTCTCACCACCACGTATTCCGGCAGTGAGCCCAGCACCGGCAGCGGTTACTCGCCGATGCACCAGGAAGGCGCGATCGTCCTCGGCACCGGCGGCGACAACAGCAACGGCTCGATCGGCTCGTTCTTCGAGGGCGTGATGACCTCCGGCATCCCGACCGACGCCGCCGACGACGCCGTCCAGTCGAACATCGTCTCCGTCGGCTACGGCGGCGCGACCGGCTCCACCGGCACCCTCGGCGCCGCCTCCGAGATCTCGCTGAGGGCGACCACGTCCTGCTGCACCGCCGACTACGTCCGCCACCAGAACGACGCCGGCGTGCTGTCCGCCATCACCTCCGCCAGCTCCGCCCTCGACAGGAACGACGCCACCTGGATCGTCCGCCCCGGACTCGCCGGCAGCGCCTGCGTCTCCTTCGAGTCCCGCAACTACCCCGGCGACTACCTGCGCCACTACAACTTCAGGATCTACCGACAGCCCATGGACGGCACCAGCCAGTTCAGACAGGACGCCACGTTCTGTCCGACGACCGGCAGGAGCGGCACCGGCACCTCCTTCGCCTCGTACAACTATCCGGCGAAATACCTGCGCCACTACGACTACAACCTCTACATAGCGAGCGACGGCGGCTCCAACGCCTGGGACAGCGCCACCTCCTGGACCGACGACGTGAGCTGGGCCGTCAGCACCCCCTGGGCTCCCTAGGGGCCGTCGGCACCAGCGGCTCCTGCGCCTCGGTGGGGAGTTCCGCGACGACCGTGAAGCCGCCGCGCGGCGACGGGCCGGCCCGGAGGGAACCGCCCGCCGCCGCGAGGCGTTCGGTCAGCCCCTTCAGGCCGGTGCCGCCGACGCCCTCCGCGCGCGGGCCCGCGCCCGCGGCCCCGGTGCCGTTGTCGGCGACCGTGAGAGTGACCCGTTCGGCACCGCCGTCGACCGTGATCTCGCAGCGGGTCGCGCCGGAGTGCCGTACGACGTTGGTGACCGCCTCGCGCACCACCCAGCCCAGCAGCGCCTCGGTCGCCGGAGCCAGCGGGGCGCCGGAGCGGACGGCCACCGGCTCCACCCCGGCCGCGTCCAACACCGAGCGGGCCCGGTCGAGTTCGGTGCCGAGACTGCCCTGGCGGTAGCCGGTGACGGCCTCCCGGATCTCGGTGAGCGCCTGCCGGCCCACCGACTCGATGTCGGTGATCTGGGCGAGCGCCGCGTCCATGTCCCGGGGCGCCAGCCGCCGGGCCGCCTCCGACTTCACCACGATCACCGACATGGTGTGGCCGAGCAGGTCGTGCAGGTCCCGGGAGAACCGCAGCCGCTCCTTCTCCACCGCCTGGTGCGCCAACTGCTCGCGAGCGGCGCGCAGTTCCCGTACCGCCTCGGAGAGGCTGAGGATCGCCGCCGTCACCATCGTCGAGATCCAGGTGGCGTAGGCGATGTTCAGGCCGTTCCAGCCCTCGTGACCGGCGGCGACCGCACCCCCCAGCACGGCGACGGCCGCACCCGCCCAGCGCAGGTGCTCGCCGCGCAGCGCCGCGCCCGTCGCCAGGCCGAGGAGGGGGAAGAACAGCAGCCAGTTGCCGCCGTAGCCGCCGGCGAGGCCGCAGGTGAGCGCGGCCAGCAGGACCAGCGCCACCCGCGTCGAGGGCGCCTGCCGCTTCTCCTTCACGAAGGCGCGGGCCGCGACGTAGATGTAGAGGGAGTTGAAGGCGAGCAGGCCCAGGCCGCCGATCCACGGATTCGGGGTCTTGCCCTGGAACAGGTTGGAGAACGCGCCCAGCCCCATCAGCAGCCAGGGCACCAGGGAGAAGGCGGTCGGCGGCGGACCCGGCCGCTCCGGCAGCTCGGCGCCGGTCCGGCGCGCCTCCTTCTGCGCGGCCCGGAAGGACCGCAGGTCGGCCCGCCACCGCCCGCGCGCCGCCCGCCACTCGCGCAGCCGCCCGCGCACTCCTCGCGTCCAGTACATCTCTCGCTCCCCCGGTCAGCCGGTCCGGCCGGACCGGCGGTACGACAGCACAGCGTACGAACCGAACACCAGCAGCCAGAAGGCCAGCACCACGACCGCCGACAGGGCCGGGGCACGGCCGGCCGCGACCGAGGTGCCCAGCTGGGCGAAGCGGTAGGTGGGCGTGTACGCCGACACCGCACGCAGCCAGGCGGGGAACAGAGCGACCGGGAACCACAGTCCGCCGAGCACCGCGAGCCCCAGGTTGCAGGCCATGTTCGCCACGCCCGTGGTCTGCCCGGTCAGCCGGTAGCCGTTGCCGAGGCCCAGCAGGGTGAACGGCAGCGAACCCAGCCACAGCAGCACCGCGACCGCCGCCCACTGCCAGGCGGCCAGCCGTACACCGTTCAGCAGACCGCCCGCCGCGAGCACCGCCGTGATCGCCGGCAGCACCGTCACCGAGCCGGTCAGGGCCCGGCCGACGACGACCTGGCGGGGCGTCATCGGCGTCACCCCGAGCTGCCGAAGCCATCCGATCGCCCGATCCTCGGCGACCCCGCCCCCGGTGTTCAGCGCCGAGCCGACCGCCCCGTACCCGGCCATCCCCACCATCGCCCCGGTCTTCCAACTGCCGTCGTCCGCGCCCAGGTTGGTGAACAGCAGATACATCAGCACGGGCATCGCGATCCCGCCGACGACGAATCCCGCGTCCCGCAGGGTACGGCGCACCTCGAGGCGCAGATAGTCCAGCATCACCGCACCTCCGTCACGGCCGGGACGAGGGACCCGGGCTCGGACGCCGTCAGGGCCAGGAACGCGTCGTCCAGCGAGGCCGGCGCGACCTCCAGCCCCCGTATCGCGTCGAGCGCGGCCAGCGCGAGCACCGTCGCGTCCGGGTCGTCGGTGCGCAGCCGGGCCCGGTCGCCGCGGATCTCCAGGGAGCGCACTCCCGGCAGCCGCTCCAGGCCGTCCGCCGGGCGGCCGGCCAGGTCCACGGCGACCAGACCGCCGCCCACCGAACGCCTGAGCTGCTCGCCGGTGCCGTCCGCGACGATCCGGCCGCGGTCGATGACCAGGATGCGGTCGGCGTACCGGTCCGCCTCCTCCAGGTGGTGCGTGGAGAACAGCACCGTGTGGCCGCGGCGCGCCAGCCCCCGCATCGACGCCCAGAACGCGTGCCGCGCCTCGACGTCCAGCGCGGCCGTCGGCTCGTCCAGCACCAGCAGCGCGGGGTTCCCGGCGAGGGCGACGGCGAACCGGACCCGCTGGACCTGGCCGCCGGACAGCCGGTCCACGCGCCGGTCGGCCAGTTCGGCGATCCCGGCCAGCGCCAGGGCCCGCGCCACCGGCAACGGCGCCGGATAACGCCCGGCGACGAAGCCGACCAGCTCGCGGACCGTGACCCGCGGTACGGCCCGCGCCTCCTGGAGCATCGCGCCGACCCGGCCCGCCCGCACCGACCGCTCCGGCGCCGCGCCGAAGAGCCGTACCGTGCCCTCGTCCGGTTCGGTGAGGCCGAGCAGCAGCGAGATCGTGGTCGACTTGCCCGCGCCGTTGCGGCCGAGGAGGGCGACCGTCTCACCCGGCGCCATGGTCAGGTCGACGCCGTCCACGGCCCGTACGGCACCGAAGGTCTTGACCGCGCCCGCGAAGGACACGGCGGCACTCTGCGTCTGCATCATGGACACGAAGCTACGAACCCGGGCCGCCCGTCCGGCAGATGCGCATGTACGGACTCCGGCAGGACAAATGTCCCGGCTTCCCGGTGACTCGGCGCCGTGAGCTGACACGCCGTCAGGTGTCTTCACAAGTCTCGGCCCCTGGGCTATACAAGGGGCGCCGGACTGGAACGCGTTCTAGACAAACACGCCCCGTGGACGGCCTCGGTGCGGCCGACGGTGCGGACGGCCGTGCCGAGGTCTTGAGACACCTCAGGAGCCGTATGCCCATCGACGCCGCCAAGGCCCTCGCCGCCGAACCCCGGTCCGGGGAGATCCGCTGGGAGCGCCGGGACGTCCAGCTCTACCACCTCGGCATCGGCGCGGGCCGCCCCGCCACCGACCCCGACGAACTCCGCTACACCCTGGAGACCCGGCTGCACGTCCTGCCCAGCTTCGCCACCGTCGCGGGCGCCGGCTCGCCCGGCGTGATCAGCGGACTGTCCATGCCCGGCGTCGACGTCGACCTCGCCCGGGTGCTGCACGGCGGCCAGCGTCTCGAACTCCACCGGCCCATCCCGGCCGCGGGCACCGCCACCGCCACCGGCCGGATCGCCGCCGTGTACGACAAGGGCAAGGCGGCCGTCCTCGTCATGCGCACCGAGGTCGCGGACGCCGACGGCCCGCTGTGGACCAACGACGCGCAGATCTTCGTACGGGGGGAGGGCGGCTGGGGCGGCGACCGCGGCCCCGTCACCCGGTCCGAACCGCCCTCCGGCGAACCCGACCGGACCGTGGAGCGGCCGATCCGCGAGGACCAGGCCCTGCTCTACCGTCTCTCCGGGGACTACAACCCGCTGCACGCCGACCCCGAGTTCGCCAAGCTCGCCGGCTTCGACCGGCCCATCCTGCACGGACTGTGCACCTACGGCATGACCCTCAAGGCCGTCGTGGACACCCTGCTCGACGGGGACGTGTCGCGGGTGCGGACGTACACGACACGGTTCGCCGGGGTGGTGTACCCGGGGGAGACCCTCCGGATCCGCATGTGGCGGACCCCGGGGACCGTCCGGGTCGCCGTCGGTGCCGCCGAGCGCGCGGACGCGCCCGTCCTGGCCGACACGACCGTCGAACACTCCTGATCCAGAAGGCACCACCGCGAAGGCATCCGACCAGGCAGGTGAGGGGAGCCGCACCATGCGCGCAGCCGTACTGCACGAGATCGGCCAGGACAAACTGGAGGTCCTCGACGACGTCGAGGCGGCCGGGTTCGGGCCCGGCAGGGTACGCATCCGGGTGCGCGCCACGGGGCTGTGCCACTCGGACCTGTCGGCGATGAGCGGGGTGCTGCCGCAGCCGGGGCCGTTCGTGCCGGGCCACGAGGGCGCGGGCGAGGTCCTGGAGGTGGGGGAGGGCGTCACCCGGGTGAAGCCCGGCGACCGGGTGGTGATCTGCTGGCTGCCGGCCTGCGGTGCCTGTCCCGCCTGCAAGCGCGGGCAGACCGAGCTGTGCCTGGCCGGGTTCATGAACGCCGGCACCCCGAACTTCAAACGCCCCACCGGTGACGTCTTCGGCTTCGCGGGCACCGGCACCTTCGCGGAGGAGGTCGTGGTCGACGCCGGGTGCGCGGTGCCGATCCCGGACGACGTGCCCTTCGACATCGCCGCGCTGATCGGCTGCGGGGTGACCACCGGGCTCGGCGCGGCCCTCAACACCGCCGACGTGGAAGCCGGTTCGTCGGTCGCCGTGATCGGGTGCGGGGGCGTCGGCATCTCGGCGATCCAGGGCGCGCGGCTCAAGGGCGCGGCCGAGATCGTCGCCGTCGACCCGGTCGCGTCGCGGCGCGAGTCGGCGCTCGGGTTCGGGGCGACCAGGGCCGTCTCCCCGGACGAACTGCCCGGCGCCAAGCAGGAGGTCACCGCGGGCGAGGGTTTCGACTACGTCTTCGAGGTCGTCGGCAGGTCCGCGACGGCGCGCACGGCGTACGAGAACACCCGGCGCGGCGGCACCCTGGTCGTCGTCGGCGCGGGCGCCATGGACGACTTCCTCCAGCTCAACATGTTCGAGCTGTTCTTCGACGAGAAGCGCATCCTGCCGTCGATGTACGGCGGCGGTGACGTGGTCCGCTCCTACGAGCGCACGATCGCCCTGTGGCGGGCCGGCCGCATCGACCTGGCGGGCCTGATCACCCACCGGGTGCCGCTGGCGGAGATCAACGAGGCGCTGGACCAGATGCGCACCGGCACCGCCCTGCGTACCTGCATCGAGATCTGAGAGGCCGCGGCATGGCGCAGGACAGGCCCCTGGAAGGGCTCAGCGCGATCGTCACCGGCGCGGGCCGCGGACTCGGCCGCGCGGAGGCGCTCGAACTAGCCCGGCTGGGCGCGGCCGTCGTCGTCAACGACTTCGGGCAGCCGGGCCGGGACGGTTCGGGGGCGGCCTCCGCGGGGCCCGCCGAGCAGGTCGTGGAGGAGATCCGCGCGGCCGGTGGCGAGGCGGTCGCCCACACCGGGGACGTGGGGGACTTCTCGCAGGCGCGAGACCTTGTCACCCTCGCGACAACCACCTACGGAAAGCTGGACATCCTCGTCAACAACGCCGGCATCCTGCGCGACCGCATGGTCTTCTCGATGAGCGAGGACGAGTGGGACTCGGTGATCCGGGTCCACCTCAAGGGCCACTTCAACACCACCCGCTTCGCCGCCGCGCACTGGCGGGACCGGGCCAAGGCGGCGGCCGGCGGCACGGTGTACGGCCGGATCGTCAACACCTCATCCGAGGCCTTCCTCGCGGGATCCGCCGGGCAGCCCAACTACGCGGCCGCAAAAGGCGGGATCGTCGGCCTGACCACCTCCACCGCCCTCGCCCTCGCCAAGTACGGCGTGACCGCCAACGTGATCTGCCCGCGCGCCCGCACCCGGATGACCGAGGACGTCTTCGCCGGGTTCGGGCAGCCCGCCGAGGGCCTCGACCCGCTCGCCCCGGAGCACGTCGCCCCGCTCGTCGGCTACCTGGCCGCACCGGCCGCCGAACGGATCAACGGGCAACTGCTGGTGGTCCACGGCGGCATGGTCGCGATCGTCGAACGGCCCCGCGTCCAGGCGAAGTTCGACAGCAAGCAGGACGCCTTCGACTACGCCGAACTCGACGCCCTGCTCACCCCGCACTACGCGGACCGGCCGCCGGGGGAGACCTTCGCGGCGGCGGAGGTGCTGGCACTGAAGCGCCGGTAGGACCGGGTACGACAGCGGCCCCGCCCCCGGTGAGGGGGCGGGGCCGCTGCCGTCGGTACCGTCAGGCCGCCGACTCGGCCGGCTCCTGCTTGCGGTGCCGGCCGCTCGGAGCCGACTCGCTGTCCTGGGCCGAGACGTGACCACGGTGCTTCCCGTGACCGTCCGTCTCCTCAAGGCCGGCGGACAGCTGCTGGGACGTGCTGGCGTCGCTCATCGGAAGAATTCACCCCGTCAACATGATCTTTCTTACAGCGCGGAGATTTTATCCGGACCGGCCCGGGGCGGATCCAGGCGGGCACGCCGACCGCAGCTAGTTTGTTACAACCGGCTCCGGCGGCCCCTGCCGCAACGGCAGCTCCAGGGAGCTCCGCTCCAACGTCTGCCCCGCCGAAGGCGGTTGAAACCGCCGCTCCAGCCGCACCCACCGCACCGGCCGTTCCCCCGACACCGGCTCCACCGGACGCCCCGCCGACACCGGCCGCAACGGCCCACCCAACGGCGCCTGTTGCAACGGCACCGGCCGGGCCACGGCAGGCACCGGGGGACTCCCGACAGGCACCAGAGGCTCCGACTCCGCCGACTCCACCAACTGCCCGGCGGCACCCGGCGCCCCGGAGGTATCCGTGCCCCCGTACGCACCGACCCGCCCGGAGGCGCCCGGCGGCCCGTACGCGCCGGGCCCTTCGGAGGCACCGGGCGCTCCGGACTCACCGGACTCTCCGAACGCACCCGGCAGCCCGTACGCACCGGGCCCTCCGGGCGCGTCCGGCGCCCCGGCAGCCCCGCCGACCCGAATCGGGCACCCCGGGCCCGCGCCCCCCGCGTCCGCCGACCCCCTGGGCCCTCCGACCTCCTCCACGCCGCCCGCGCCTCCCGACCCCCTGGGCCCTCCGACCTCCTCCACGTCTCCGGCGCCCCCCGCGTCCCCCGGCCCCCCGTGCTCCCCCGACCCCCCGACCCCCGCGAAGCCCCCCGTCCTCTCCGCGTCCCCCGGGCCCCTCAAGCCCCCCAAGCTCCCCAGACCCCCGGAACCCCCCGTCTCCCCCCAGGGCACCACCACCGCCGCCACCCCGCACGGGGCCTCCCCCGTGCTGTACGGCAGCCGCAGGACCCCGTCCCGCGTCCACAGCCCCGCGCCGGTCAGCCACCCCTCCGGCGCCGTGAGATGGCACATCCGCCGGTCCCCGGGCCGCCAGGCCCCCACCCAGCCGCCCAGCGGACCCTCGATCCACAGCGCCACCCCGCAGCTCTCCGGCGTCAGCACCTGCCCCGGCTGGATCGCGAACGGCGTCACCGTGCAGTCCGGCACCCCCGGCACCCGCAGGCTCTCCGGGAAGCGCACCGGCAGGGTGCTGCCGAGGACACCCCAGCCCAACCGCTCCTGCCCGGGACAGGGCGCGTCCGAGCCGACCAGGATCAGCCCGCTGTCCGGATCGGCGAGCAGCAGCCGGTCGTCGCTGTCCGGCGCGATCTGCAACAGCGGCGACACCTCGCCGCCCCGCTCCAGGTCGACCACGACCGCCTTGGTCCGGCCGCCCAGCTCCCGGTCGAGCGCCAGCATCCGCCCGCCCCGGTCCAGCCAGACCCCGCCCGAACAGCGCCCCGGCACCACCGCGAGCGGCTCGGGCCCGAAGGCCCCGCCCGCCACCAGCCACACGGTGGCGGACCGCGGCCCGGCGGCCAGACCGTACGCCCGGGTGCCGCCCGGCGCGGGCGGCAGCAGCCGCAGCGACGTCCCCTCGTCCGGGCACTCCACCGCGCCCAGCGGCAGCTCGCCGGTGCCCGGGCCGGTCGGGTACAGCAGGGCGAAGTGGTGCCTGCCGTCCACCAGCCGGCGGATCAGCACCCGCCCGTCGCGCAGCGGCTGCACCTCCGTGTCCGGCTCCTCCGGCTGGTTGCCGGGCAGCGGTACGGCGTACGGCTCGGGGCCGTCCAGTGTCCAGCGCTCCGGGAAGCAGGAACCATCCTGCTGGGCCAGCCGGGCCGCGTACGCCCCGTCCACCGTGATGGTGCAGCCCGCCACCGGCGCGCTGTCGTCCTCGCCCGCAGCCGAGGGTTCGATCGCACAGGCCGTCATCGCTCGGTCACCTCCGGCCACGAAGCTAGTTTTCGCACGCACAGGCGGGGGACCGGCGCCCCACCGCTTCACACATACGGGTGCACGCGGGACGATTCGCCTGAGGAAACGGGGACGGATGTGCTGCCGGTCGTCTCCCGTGGGCGAGCAGGTACATCCCCGCGGAACAGGCAGGTAGCCTTTCCCCGTGCCCCGTCTGTCTGAAGTCATCACCGCCCTGGAGACCCTGTGGCCCCCCGAGCGGGCCGAGTCCTGGGACGCCGTCGGCACGGTCGTGGGCGACCCCGGCCAGGAGGTCACCCGGGTCCTGTTCGCCGTCGACCCGGTGCGCGACGTCGTCGACGAGGCGGTGAAGCTCGGCGCCGACCTGCTGGTCACCCACCACCCGCTCTACCTGCGCGGTACGACGACGGTCGCGGCGAGCCACTTCAAGGGCCGGGTCGTGCACACCCTCATCAAGAACGACATCGCGCTGCACGTCGCCCACACCAACGCCGACACCGCCGACCCGGGCGTCTCCGACGCGCTCGCGGGCGCCCTGGACCTGCGGGTCGTACGACCCCTCGTGCCGGACCCCACCGACCCGGAGGGCCGCCGGGGCCTCGGCCGCGTCTGCGAGCTGGACCACCCGGTCACCGTCCGGGAGCTGGCGGACCGCGCCGCGGCCCGGCTCCCCGCCACCGCACAGGGCATCCGCGTCGCCGGCGACCCCGAGGCCCCGGTGCGCACGGTCGCCGTCAGCGGCGGCTCCGGCGACAGCCTCTTCGACGTCGTACGCGCCGCCGGGGTCGACGCCTTCCTCACCGCGGACCTGCGCCACCACCCGGCGTCGGAAGCGGTCGCCCACAGCCCCCTCGCGCTGCTCGACGCGGCGCACTGGGCCACCGAATGGCCCTGGTGCGAGCTGGCCGCGGCCCAGCTCGACGAGATCTCCGACCGCCACGGCTGGGACCTGCGCGTGCACGTCTCCAGGACGGTCACCGACCCCTGGACCAGCCACTCACCGTCCCTTGGAGCCCCCAACTGAACGCAGCGCCCGCCGACCAGATCCGACTCCTCGACGTCCAGGCCCTGGACGTACGCCTCCAGCAGCTGGCGCACAAGCGGAAGTCGCTGCCCGAGCACGCCGAGATCGAGTCGCTGACCAAGGACCTCACGCAGCTGCGCGACCTGCTGGTCGCCGCGCAGACCGAGGAGAGCGACACCGCCCGTGAGCAGACCAAGGCCGAGCAGGACGTGGACCAGGTGCGTCAGCGCGCCGCCCGCGACCAGCAGCGCCTGGACTCCGGCGCGGTCACCTCGCCCAAGGACCTGGAGAACCTCCAGAAGGAGATCGTCTCCCTCGCCAAGCGCCAGGGCGATCTGGAGGACGTCGTCCTGG
Organism: Streptomyces sp. NPDC021562; assembly: GCF_040640875.1. NCBI lineage: Bacteria > Bacillati > Actinomycetota > Actinomycetes > Kitasatosporales > Streptomycetaceae > Streptomyces > Streptomyces sp. NPDC021562. Next base: position 122,920 of record NZ_JBFACN010000010.1, on the reverse strand, counting down.
AGGTGATGGAGCGCCGCGAGTCCGTGCAGGAGCGGGTCGCGGAGCTGTCCGAGCGGGTCGGCGCGGTGCAGGGCCGCATCGACGAGGCGAGCGCCAAGCGGGACGCCGCGGCCGAGGAGATCGACGCCGAGGCGGCGACGGTCACCAAGGAGCGCGAGGTCATCGCCGCGGCCGTCCCCGCGGACCTGCTCAAGCTCTACGACAAGCTGCGCGAGCAGCAGGGCGGCATCGGCGCGGCCAAGCTGTACGCGCGCAGCTGCCAGGGCTGCCGCCAGGAGCTCGCCATCACCGAACTGAACGAGATCCGCGCGGCCGCCCCCGACACGGTGGTCCGCTGCGAGAACTGCCGCCGCATCCTGGTGCGCACGGCCGAGTCGGGCCTGTAGAACACCTGGGGGACTTGAGGGGCTGAAGGGGCTTACGTGGCGAGGGAGTTCATCGTCGAGGCGGACGGCGGCTCCCGGGGCAACCCGGGGCCCGCCGGCTACGGCGCCGTGGTCATCGACGCGGCGACCGGCGAGACGCTGGCGGAGGCGGCCGAATACCTCGGCGTCGTCACCAACAACGTCGCCGAGTACCGCGGCCTGCTGGCGGGCCTGCGCGCGGCCCGCGCCCTGGACCCGGACGCCGCCGTCCACGTCCGCATGGACTCCAAGCTGGTCGTCGAGCAGATGTCCGGCCGCTGGAAGATCAAGCACCCCGACATGAAGCCCCTGGCCACGGAGGCGTCCCGGGTGTTCCCGCCGGACCGGGTCACCTACGAGTGGATCCCGAGGGCCGAGAACAAGCACGCCGACCGCCTGGCGAACGAGGCGATGGACGCGGGCAAGCGCGGGGAACAGTGGTCGGCCTCGACGTCGACCGCCGACCTGGACACCAGAACCCCAACGCCCCCTGCGGCGGGCGCACCCGAGCGGCCGCGGGTGACCGGGGACGCGGTGGCGGGTGCCGCGCAGGTACGCGCGGCCCTGGCAGCGCCCCGACGGGGGCGCGCGGCCGGGACGTCCGCGGCTCCGCCGCGCGGGCTCGACCAGCCCCCGCTCACCGGCACGGTGGCGACCGCCGACGCACCGACCGCCGACTCACCCCCCGCCGACGCACCCCAGGCCGACACCCGCGCCGCGCGCAATGTCGCGACGGCGCCTCGGCCGGCCTCCGGCTGGGCCCCGGCCGACATGGGCGCCCCCGCCACCTTCGTCCTGCTCCGCCACGGCGAGACCCCCCTCACCCCCCAGAAACGCTTCTCCGGCAGCGGCGGCACCGACCCCGCCCTCTCCGAGGTCGGCCTGGACCAGGCCCGCCGGGTCGGCGAGGCCCTCGCCCGGCGCGGCACGATCGAGGCGATCCTCGCCTCGCCCCTCACCCGCACCCGGCAGACGGCCGCCGCCGTCGCCGACCGCCTCGGTCTCGACGTCACGATCGACGAGGGGCTCAAGGAGACCGACTTCGGCGCCTGGGAGGGCCTCACCTTCGGCGAGGTCCGCGAACGCCACCCGGACGACCTCACCGCCTGGCTCGCCGACCCGGAGGCGCACCCCACCGGCGGCGGTGAGAGCTTCGCCGAGACGGCCACCCGGATCGCGGCCACCAGGGACCGGCTCATCGCGGCCTACGCGGGCCGCACCGTCCTGCTCGTCACCCACGTCACCCCGATCAAGACGTTCGTGCAACTCGCCCTCGGCGCCCCGCTCCAGTCCCTGTTCCGCATGGAACTGTCGGCGGCCTCGCTGTCGGCGGTGGCGTACTACGCGGACGGCAACGCGAGCGTACGGCTCTTCAACGACACGTCCCACCTGCGTCCCTGAGGTTCGCGGCGGCCCGCGCCAGCGACTCGACGCGGGCCCAGTCCCGGGCGGCCACGGCATCCGCGGGGATCATCCAGGTGCCGCCGACGCAGCCGACGTTCGGGAGGGCGAGGTAGTCGGGCGCGTTGTCCGGCCCGATCCCTCCCGTCGGGCAGAACCGGGCCTGGGGCAGCGGACCGGCGAGGGACTTCAGGTACGCCGTGCCGCCGGCGGCCTGCGCCGGGAAGAACTTCATCTCCCGCACCCCGCGCTCCAGGAGCGCCACGACCTCGGAGACGGTCGACACCCCCGGCAGGTACGGCACCCCGGACGCGGCCATCGCCGTCAGCAACCCGTCCGTCCACCCCGGGCTGACCAGGAACCGAGCTCCGGCCCCGACGCACTCCGTCACCTGCGCGGGCGTCAGGACCGTACCCGCACCGACCACCGCGTCCGGCACCGCGCCGGCGATCTCCCGGATGGCGTCGAGCGCGGCAGGCGTCCGCAGCGTCACCTCGATCGCGGGCAGCCCGCCGGCCACCAGCGCCCGCGCCAGCGGCACCGCGTCGGCGGCGTCCTCGATCACGACGACGGGCACGACGGGCGCGAGGTCCAGCACGGAGGTGGGCATGGCGAACATCCTGCCGACGCGATGCAGGGTGCGCAAAGGGCATTGCGTATGTTGCAATGCGACGTACGGGGCGTACGGGCCTCAGTGAACCTCGGTCACCAGCACGTCCAGCGCCCACGGCTGCCCCGCCTTCGCGGGCGCCTCCGCCTCCACCTCGTACCCCAGCTCCCGCAGCGCCTCCACCAGCTCGGCCGGACCGGCCGGCGCGATCCCCGCGGCCAGCAGGCTCCGCACCATGCGCCCCTTCGTCGCCTTGTTGAAGTGGCTGACCACCTTCCGGGTCGGCGCGTGCAGCACCCGCACGGTCGCCGTCCGCCCGGCCACCTCGCCCTTCGGCTTCCACGCGGCCGCGTACGCCGCCGACCGCAGGTCCAGCACCAGCCCCGACCCGGCCGCCTCCGGCAGCACCTCTGCCATGGGCCCGCGCCAGTACGTGCCCAGCGCCCCGAGTCCCGGCAGCCGCACCCCCATCGAGCAGCGGTAGGAAGGGATCCGGTCGGTCACCCGGACCGCGCCCCACAACCCCGAGAACACCAGCAGCGACCGCGCCGCCCGCCGCTTCGCGGCCGGGTCCAGGGACGCCAGGTCGAGGGCGTCGTACAGCACCCCGGTGTAGATCTCCCCGGCCGGCCGCGCGCCCGCCGTCCGCAGCGCCGCGTTCTTCGCGACCTCGCCACGCAGCCCCTCGCTCAGCCCGAGCACCTCGCGCGCCTTCTCCTCGTCACCGGCGCACAGGTCGACCAGCTCCGCGAGCACCGCCTCGCGCGCCGCCGCCAGCCCCGGCAGGGACAGCGACTCCGGCTTCAGCGGGGCGCCACGACCCGAGGACGCCTTGCCTTCCGAGGGCGGCAGCAGGACCAGCACGAATACTCCTCATCACCAACGATGTTCCTCATCAACGCTTCGCGCCAGCGTAAGGCGCCGGAGCGGTGCGATGTGACTACGCTCGTCCTATGCCCAGCCGCCACATCCGTGTCAAGGGTGCCCCCGAGGCTCCCCTCCGGGCCGCGCTCGCCGCGCTCAGGACCGACCTCGGCGTCCCCGAGACCTTCCGGTCCGAGGTCCTCGCGGAGGCCGAGAGCACCGCGAGGTTCCCGGCCGTGCCCGGCCACGACGCGACGGACATCCCCTTCTTCACGGTCGACCCGCCCACCGCGAACGATCTGGACCAGGCGATGCACCTCTCCCGGCACGACGGCGGCTACCGCGTCCGGTACGCCATCGCCGACGTCGCCGCCTTCGTCGTACCCGGCGGCGCCCTGGACTCCGAGGCGCACCACCGCGTCAACACCCTCTACTTCCCGGACGAGAAGGTCCCCCTGCACCCGCCCGTGCTGAGCGAGGGCGCGGCCAGCCTGCTACCCGGGCGGCCCACCCCGGCCGTGCTCTGGACCATCGACCTGGACGGGGAGGGCCGGACGGTGACCGCCGACGTCCGCCGGGCCCTGGTCCGCAGCCGGGCCAAGCTCGACTACGCGGGCGTGCAGCAGCGGATCGACGAGGGGACCGCGGAGGAGCCCGTCGCCCTGCTCAGGGAGATCGGCGAGGCCCGCGAACGCCTGGAGGTGGCGCGCGGCGGCATCTCACTCAACGTGCCGGAGCAGGAGATCGTCGAGTACGACCACACCTACGAGCTGACCTACCGCGCCCCGCTGCCCGCCGACGCCTGGAACGCCCAGGTCTCCCTGCTCACCGGCATGGCCGCGGCCGACCTGATGCTGGCCTACGGCACCGGCGTGCTGCGCACCCTCCCGACCGCCCCCGACGGCGCGGTGGCCCGCCTGCGCCGTACCGCGCACGCGCTGCGCATCGAGTGGCCGCACCACGTCTCGTACGCCGCGCTGATCCGCTCCCTGAACCCGCGCCGCCCCCGCCACGCGGCCTTCCTCCAGGAGTGCACCACGCTGCTGCGCGGCGCCGGTTACACCGTCTTCCAAGGCGGTGTCCTCCCCTCGAACACCACCCACGCGGCCGTCGCCGCCCCCTACGCCCACTGCACCGCACCTCTGCGCCGGCTGGCCGACCGCTACGCCTCGGAACTGTGCCTGGCGGCGGCCGCCGGCGAGGAGCCGCCCGACTGGGTCCTGATGGCGCTGGACACGCTCCCCAAGCAGATGGCCGAAGGGGCGCGGCGCGCCGGCACGGTCGAGCGGGAGTGCGTCGACATCGTCGAGGCCGCCCTGCTCAAGGACCGGGTCGGGGAGGTCTTCGACGGCTGCGTGGTGGAGGTCGAGCCGCACCGGCCGACCGTGGGCAAGGTGCTGTTGCAGCAGCCCGCCGTCATAGGCCGGATCGAGGCCCCCGCTCCTCTCCCGCTGGGCGAGCGGCTGCCGGTGCGGCTGACGGAGGCCGACCCGGGGACGACGAAGGTACGGTTCGCCCCCGCGTGAGCTGCCGTACGAGGGTCAGGCGGCGACGAACCAGCGGGTGAGGGCGTCCTTGAGGCCGGCGCCGCCGTCCCCTTGGTGGTCCTCGTCCGCGGCCCAGGCGACGAAACCGTCGGGCCGTACCAGCAGACCGGTCAGCCCCGGACGCGCGGGGCAGGCGACGGTCAGCACGTCGACCCGGTCGGCGTACCCCTGCGCGAGGGTGCGCAGCGTGGGGTCGTCGGCGAGGTCGAGGAGCAGGGCGCGGCCGTGGTGCAGGTGGTCGCCGAGCCGGGTGCCGTCGGAGAGCTCCAGGTCCGGGGCGCTCTGGCCGGTGAGCGGGTGGTCGCCGGGCAGGTCGTAGTGCTGCCAGACGCCGGAGATCTGCTTGACGAGGTACGTCGTCCCGGTCGTCGTCAGCGCCAGGTCGGTGACCACCCGGCGCAGGGCGCGGGCGTGCCGGTCGGGACGCATCGCGGCGATCTGGGCGCGGGTCCAGTCCAGCACCCAGGCGCCGACGGGGTGCCGTTCGGCGGTGTAGCTGTCGAGGAGCGAGTCGGGGGCCGACCCGCGCACCACGGCGGCGAGCTTCCAGCCCAGGTTCATGGCGTCGCCGAGCCCGAGGTTGAGCCCCTGCCCGCCGAACGGCGAGTGCACGTGCGCCGCGTCCCCGGCGAGCAGCACCCGGCCCTCGCGGTAGGTGCTCGCCTGCCGGGCGTTGTCCGTGAACCGGGTCGAGGTGAGCACCTTGTGGACGGTCACCTCCTCCACCCCCGACACCCGGCGCAGGGCGGCCTGGAGCTCCTCGGCGGTGACGGGCGCCGACCGGTCGGCGGGCGGCCCGTCGAACTCGACGGTGAGGATCCGGCCGGGGAAGGGCCCGTTGACGTACGTCCCCACGTCCGTCGTGTTCCACCCCGTCCCGAGCCGCTCGCCCCCGGTCATCTCCACGACCGCCTGATAGCCGGTGATCTCCGGTTCCGTGCCCGGGAAGCCGAACCCGGCGAGCTTGCGGACGGTACTGCGCCCGCCGTCGCACCCCACCAGCCACCCGGCCGTGATCCGTGCCCCGTCGGCGAGGTGGACGACGACGCCGCCCTCGTCGGCATCGAAGCCGGTCAGCTCCGCGCCCCGGCGCACCTCGACCCCGAGCCGTTCGGCGCGGGCGCCCAGGATCCGCTCCAGCTCCACCTGCGGCACGCCGAGCCCGACGCCGTCGGCGGGGCCGATGTCGGCGAACGCCGGGTCGGTGGGGTCGAACAGGTCGCCGCGCATCATGATCCCGGCGAAGTGCCCGGCGAACTTCGGGGGAGTTCGGGGCGCGTCGGCGCCCTGCTCCCGCTTCTGGTCCCCGAGGAAGGCCCGCACCCGCCACCGGTTCCTCTCCCAGGCGGCGGCGAGGTCGGGCAGCATCCCCCGCCGGTAGAGCGCCACCGCGCCCGCCGTGTTGATCCCGCCCGCCTTGATGGTCTCGTCCACCTCGGCCAGCCGCTCCACGACCAGCACGCTCGCACCGCCGAGGCGCAGCTCGCCGGCGAGGAAGAGGCCGACGGGTCCGCCGCCGACCACCACGAGGTCGTAGTCGTGGTCGCTTTTGGGTTCTGTCGTCATCGTCATGGCTTCACTGTAGTCACTAAAAGTTTCGAGCGGCTATAGTTTTCTTGTGATGGATGAGAACAGGCCAGGCGAGTCCCTGCGGGAGCGCAAGAAGCGGGAGACGCGGCAGCGGATCTCGAACGTCGCGACGGTGATGTTCCGGGAGCACGGCTTCGACCGGGTGACCGTCGCCGAGGTCGCACGGGCGGCGGGCGTCTCGGCGATGACGGTCTTCAACTACTTCCCCCGCAAGGAGGACCTGTTCCTGGACCGCATCCCGGAGGCGGTCGCGGCCTTCGCCGGGGCGGTCCGGGACCGCGCCCCCGGCGAGTCCCCGCTCGCCGCCCTGCGCCGCCTGGCCTTCCGGTTCATCGACGCGGGGCACCCGCTGGGCGGCGTGGGGGAGGGTTTCGCGGGCTTCTGGTTCGTCGTCGCCGACTCCTCCGCGCTGCTGTCCCGGGCCCGGGAGGGCGCGGAGGAGGTGGAGCGGGCGCTGGCCGGAGCCCTCGCCGAGGCCGGCGTGGCCGATCCGGACCTGACGGCGGCCGTGTTCGTCGCCGCCTACCGCACGGTGTGCGTGGTCTCCGTACGGGACGAGCTCGCGGGGGTGCCGTACGAGGAGGTCGCGGCGGACCACCGGGCGCGGATGGCGGCGGCGTTCGACGGCCTGGAGCGGATGTTCCCCGGCGCGTGACTTCTCCCCGCGGCCCCGGCGAGCGGCATGGAAACGGGGGCCGGGGACGTTGCACTGTTGACGCGAGGGGGGTGGCCAGGTGGCCGAACAGGCACGGTGGACGAGGGCGAGACTGGGCCGCTGCGGACCGGCGCTCGACATGCTGACGGCGCGGTTCGACAAACACGTGTACGCCCCGCACACGCACGCCGAGTTCTCGATAGGAGTCTGCGTCGGCGGCTCCGAGGTGATCGCCTACCGGGGTGGCCGCATCAGCACCGGCCCCGGCTCGATCGTCGTACTGGCCCCCGGCGAGATGCACACCGGCGGGCCGGCCACGCAGACCGACGGCTACGCCTACCGCGCCCTGTACGCGGCCCCGTCGCTGCTGTCGGACGGCACCCTGACCCTCGGCACCCCGCACTTCCGCGACGCCGTGGTGAACGACCCGGAACTGGCCGCGGCCTTCCGGCACGCCCACACGGCTCTCTCCGCCTGCCCCGACCCCCTGGAGGCCGAGTCCCGCCTCCCCTGGCTGCTGACGGCCCTGTCCCACCGCCACTCGACGGCCCGCCCGGCACCGGACCACGTGCCCGGCGCCGCCGGGATCGCCCTCCTGGTCCGCGACCGGCTGGCCGACGAACTCACGGCCCCGCCCTCCCTCGCCGACCTGGCCGCCGACCTCGGCCTCTCCCGCTACCAGCTCCTGAGGGCCTTCCGTACGACGATGGGCGTCCCGCCGTACGCCTGGCTGGCCCAGCACCGCGTGGACCGGGCGCGTGGACTGCTGGAGGCGGGACTGCGCCCCGCGGAGGTGGCGACCCTGGTGGGCTTCGCCGACCAGGCCCACCTGACCCGCTGGTTCCGCAGGGTGCTGGGGGTGACCCCGGCGGCGTACCGCAACAGCGTTCAAGACGCGGCCCGGGCCTGAGGCCGATGCTTGCCGCATGACTGCACGCGGCTGGATGTTGTTCTCCCTGATGGGAGTGGTCTGGGGCATCCCCTATCTGATGATCAAGGTGGCGGTGGACGAGGTGTCCCCGTCGACGGTGGTGTTCGCGCGGTGCGCGGTGGGAGCGCTGCTGCTCCTGCCGCTGGCGATCCGCCAGGGCGGGCTGGCGGCCACCCTGCGCACCCACTGGGGCCCGATGCTGGCCTTCGCCTGCATAGAGATCATGGGCCCGTGGTTCACCCTCACCGACGCGGAACGCCACCTCTCCAGTTCGACGGCGGGCCTGCTGATCGCGGGCGTGCCGATCGTGGGCGTGGTGGCGGCGCGGTACTTCGGCGGCGAGCACGAGCACCTGGGCGCCCGCCGGATCGCGGGCCTCCTGATCGGCCTGGCGGGCGTGGGAGTCCTGACCGTCCCCCACCTGACCGGCGGCGACGCCCGCTCGCTCGGCGAGGTGCTGCTCACGGTGATCGGCTACGCGACCGCGCCCCTGATCGCGGCCCGCCGCCTGAAGGACGTCCCGACCCTGCAACTGATAGCCCCCTGCCTGACCCTGGCGGCCCTGGTCTACGCTCCCGCGGCGGCGGCCACCTGGCCCACCTCGATGCCCTCCACGAACGCGCTCCTGTCCCTGCTGGCCCTGGGCGTCCTGTGCACGGCGGTGGCCTTCGTCGCCTTCCTGGAACTCATCAAGGAGATCGGCCCGACCCGCTCCACGGTGATCACGTACGTCAACCCGGCGGTGGCGGTGGCGGCGGGAGCGCTGTTCCTCGGCGAGAGCTTCACCCTGACGATCGCCGCGTCCTTCGCGCTGATCCTGACGGGCTCCGTGCTCGCCACGCTGGCCTCGGCACCTCGGGGAGCCGCGGGGCCGTTGCCGACCGGGCCCGAGGGCGGGGCCGCCACCCGCCGGCTGTTCCGCCGAGGCGGTCCGGACCCTCGCCCGGAACGAGGGGAGGCCCGAGCCCGGTAACATGGCCGACACGGCAGACGAGCCGGGCGGACGGCCGCGTGAAGTCCCTCAGGGGGCTTCCCGAGGAACGTCCGGGCTCCACAGGGCAGGGTGGTGGCTAACGGCCACCCGAGGCGACTCGCGGGACAGTGCCACAGAAAGCAAACCGCCGGGGGTCTCGACCCTCGGTAAGGGTGAAACGGTGGTGTAAGAGACCACCAGTGCCCAGGGCGACCTGGGCAGCTAGGTAAACCCCACCCGGAGCAAGGTCAAGAGGAGCGCGGTGAAAGGCGCTCTGCGGGGACGTTCGAGGGCTGCCCGCCCGAGCCCCCGGGTAGACCGCACGAGGCCGGCGGCAACGCCGGCCCTAGATGGATGGCCGTCGCCCCGGCTCCCGCGAGGGAACCGGGGAACAGAACCCGGCGTACAGCCCGACTCGTCTGCCGCTCTCTGTTGCCACGGCTCAGAGATCAAGGCTGTTCGCCGACGGAGCCGGCGCGACCTGTGACCGGCCCGCGACTCGTCCGAAACGGCCGCGCCGGGGCCCTGCCACGCCCGTAGGCGCGTCTGCGGGCCGTGTGGTAGACCTCCTGGCTGGACTTGGCGCGGGTCAGCGCGGCCAGGTCCTCGAAGAAGTTGAGGTAGGCGTAAGGGTCGCCGCGTATGTGGCGTTCCGCCAGGGCGTACGGGCGCACGGTCTCCCAGGTGCGCAGGATCCGGTAATGGGTGGCGAGGAAGACCAGGTCCTCGTCGACGACGCGGAACGCCACCAGGTAGGCGAGCATCTGGTAGAAGGCGCACACGTGGTAGACGTCGTCGCGGATGGGCTGTTCGAGACCGCTGATGCCCTGGTCGGCACCTTCTCCCGAGGTGAGGTTCGCCCATAATCGCTCTTCGCTGTGGACGAACTCGGCTGACCGCCACTCCCTGAACAAGTCTAGGACAAGGGGGAGTTGGTTGGAGTTGTTCATCAGGCGGATCTGGCGCAGGGTGAGCAGGAGGGTCACGCCGATCGCGGTCATCGACAGGAGCAGGGTCACCACGTTGACGAGCAGCGTCTCGCTGTCCATCCGTCCAGACTGCATCGGTGCATCGTGGGTGACAACAGGTGGGACGCGACCGGGAGTTGGGGCAGACATGGCGACGGCGCTGGTGGTGCAGAACGCCGAGGAGGGAGGGCCCGGGCGGTGGGCCGAATGGCTTCCCGAAGGCGGGGTCGGGGTGGAGGTGGTGCGGGGGTATGCGGGGGAGGTGATGCCCGGGCGGCTGGAGCAGCAGGCGCTGATCGTGCTGGGTGGGCCCTACCTTCCTGACGACGACGAGACGGCCCCGTGGCTCGCGGATGCACGGGCTTTGCTGAGGCAGGCGTTGGACAGGCGGGTCCCGGTGTTCGGGATCTGCCTCGGGGCGCAGATGCTCGCGCAGGTGGCGGGGGGAGAGGTGGCGGGCGGGTACGGCGAACCGGAGTTCGGCAGCACCGTGCTGACGCTGCGCGCGGAGGCGGCCGGGGACCCCTTGTTCCAAGGGCTGTCGGAGCGACCTACCGCGATCGAGAACCACGTGGACGCCATCGTACGGCTGCCTCCGGGGGCACACTGGCTGGCCAGCAGCGAACTGTGCCCCTACCAGGCGTTCCGGGTCGGTGACGGGGCCTGGGGTGTGCAGTTCCACCCGGAGGCCGGACCGGAGCGTATCGCGCAGTGGCCGGAGGGCCGGGCCGAGCGACATGGGGTGGACCGGGAGGAACTGCGGCGGGCGGCGGTGCGGGAGGATGCGGCCGCTGCCCGGGTATGGCGAGAGGTGGCGCTGCGGTTCGCCGCGTATGCCAGAGGTGGCGGCGTCAGCCAGCCGGGCTGAAGCGCATCCTGCCGCTCGGCTCACAGCAGGCGGGGACTGACCGCGACCACCACGCGGTCGCCACGAGCACGGGCAGGTGAGGACCGGCGCAGCGCCGCCATCCTTGCGATCACCGGTACGACGGTCAGAACCTCCAGGTAGCCTCAACGCATCGTCAACGAGGCCCGACGGGCTTCCGCTCCGCCCCGGTGGAGTCTCGAAGGACATGCCCCCACCCGCACGAGTCTCTTCGTGCTGCCTGGGGGAAGTCCTTGCTGTTCCGTGCGTCCGCGAAAACGGTCGCCGTCATGGCACTCGACGGTTCGCTGTTCCTGCACCTGACCGACAATTTCGTCCACATGCACGGCTACCGGCCCGGTGCCTCGGAGGTGAGGTCATGGGAGCGCAGCATCCCTGTCCTGGCCGCCGCGCTGAACGACGCAGGCTTGGGCGACGTCGAGGTCATGCTCGAGTACGCGCTCCCGCTGAACAGCAAGCGTGCGGACGTCGTGCTGGCCGGAGTGCACCCGGTCACGGCAGAGCCGTCGTACGTCGTGGTGGAGCTGAAGCAGTGGAGTCAGGCGCTTCTCCATGAGGACGACCCCACCCTCTGCCATGTCGACGCCTATGCGCATCCGGTCCTCAATCCCATGGAGCAGGTGCGCCGCTACTGCGAACACCTGGTCAACTTCAGCGGGGCGGTAGCCGAACACAGCCACCGGGTGGCCGGAGTGGCCTATCTGCACAACCCCACCGAGTTCGGTGTGACCGGTCTGCGGGAGATCGAGCGCGATGACAACGGCCTGCTCTTCACCGCGGAACGCCGTGGCGCCTTCCTCGACCACCTTCGTACGAGGTTGAGCGACAAGTATCCGGGGGCTCGCGCGGCGGACGAACTCACGGCAGGTGCCACCGTGCCGTCCAAGCAGCTTATGTCCGTGGCCGCTGAGGAGGTGCGGGACCGCACCCAGTTCGTGCTCCTCGACGAGCAACAGGTCGCCTACCGCATGGTGCTCAACGCGGTGGAGAAGGCGAAGCACGCCGATCGCAAGGAGGTCGTCATCGTCACGGGCGGCCCCGGCACTGGCAAGAGCGTGATCGCTCTTCAACTGCAGCGTCGTTCCGCTGGACAGCCAGTTCCGCTGCGGCGGCAGTGACGCCTACGTGCGCTGGGTGGTCCGCCTCCTTGGCCTGGAGCCGGGCGGACCGGTCGTATGGGAACCCGACGACCGCATGCAGTTGCTCGTCGCCGACAGCCCGCAGGAGATGGAAGCGTTCCTCGAAGCTCGTCGGAGCCAGGGTTACGGCGCCCGTATGTCCGCGGGCTACTGCTGGCGCTGGTCCCCGGAACCCAGGCCCGGCGACCCGCTTCCACCCGACGTCGTCATCGGCGACTGGGCCCGCCCCTGGAACCTGCGCGGCGACCGCTCCGTCTCGGGCGCACCCCCGGCCGCCCTGTGGGCCACCGACCCGGCGGGCTTCGGCCAGGTCGGCTGCGTCTACACCGCCCAGGGCTTCGAGTACGACTGGTCCGGCGTGATCATCGGCCCGGACCTGGTCTGGCGCGGCGACCGCTGGATCGCGGATCGGACGGCATCGAAGGATCCGGTCTTCAAGAAGTCCACTCCTGACACTGATGTGGACCGCCTGATCCGTAACACGTACAAGGTGTTGCTGATCCGCGGCATGGTCGGCACGATCGTGTACTCCACGGACTCGGAGACACGGCAGAAACTGCGGCAGCTCACGGGTGGGCCGGCGCGGGAAGCCGTGCCGGCCTGACGGGACGGTCGCGTGCGTTCAGACGGCGTCAGGAACCCAGACGGGTGGATTCCGTTGGGTTTCGCGCAGAAAGCGGTCGACGTCGAATCCGTGCTCGCTCAGCCGGTACCGAGCCGTGTCCAAGTGATGGTCTTCGAAGAGGTGCCGATACCACGGCAGGAGGACGAACGCCTCGACGCTCAGTTCGAGGCGACCGGCTTCCCACAGCGTGGTGAAGCCGTCCGAGGCATTGCCGCCGCGCAGGAGCTGCTTGGCGGCCCCGACACCGCCCAGCTCACCCAGCATCTGTACGAACCGCGTGGGGTTGTAGCCGATTTCCCGCTTGAGACGTTCGGCGCCCCTGCGCATGTCGCCGTGGAACCGGTTCTCTGCTTCGCTCGGCATCCGTCGTGCCCCCTGATCTGCCACCTGTGTCGGGATGAAGGGTCTCACCACTGACCCCTTCGCGGAACGAGTAACAGAACCTCGGCTTCCTGGCGGAAGATACCCTCGTGGGTCAAGGGACGACGACCTCCGTGGCTGGCGTCCTCAGGCTGTAACCCGAGGCCGTCGCGCCGCTGTGAAGAAGTAGCCGTAAGCGACTCGGCGTTGTGCCTGTACGGGGCCGCCGGGACAGTGAGCGGGTGACCTTCGGTCGGTACGTTCCCGGACTCGGACAGGGAGCGGTGGCCTCAGTAGTGGTAGCGGGCCTTGAGGATCTTGACTTCCTTCTCGTCCACCCGGTACACGAGCCGGTGCTCGTCGTCGATCCGGCGTGACCAGTAGCCCGACAGGTCACCCTTCAGGGGTTCCGGCTTGCCGATGCCGGTGAAGGGGGTGCGCTGGATCTCGCCGATCAGCCGGGTGATCCTGCGGGCCATGGCGCGGTCCGAGCCGAGCCAGAACAGGAAGTCCTCCCATGCGGCCGGGTCGAAGTGGACGCTCCTCACCCGTCACCCGCCAGTTCTTCCAGCTCTGCCACCGTCCTGGTGACCACGGCCTCGCCGGCCCTGTCCCGTGCGACGGCTTCCATGAGGCTGCGCGCGTTGGCGGGAGAGCGCAGCAGGTAGACGGTCTCCTGCCAGGAGTCGTAGTCCTCGGCGGACATCAGAACCGCGTCGCCGCTCTTGGAGCTGATGCGCACGGGGGTGTGGTCGTCGTTGACGCGCTTGATGAGGGGGAAGAGCTCCTTGCGGGCCTCGCTGGCGCTTATGGTCATCTGCTGGCACCCCTCTCCTGACGGTACTGAAAAACGGTACCACACTGGTACGAGATTCCGGTACGAGTAGCGGAGGGTGAGTCGTCGGCCGCTTTGCTGGCAATCGTCTGCTGATGGGGCGACCGGTGCTGGACGGGGCGTTGTGTCGCAATGTGTCGCTTCGTGGCGTACAACCTTCCGAGATGCCGTCTGTCTGACCAGACACACACCTACGTGAGCTACCGGGGGTAGTCATGCGACGGCGACGGATAGGCATAGGTACTGCACTGGCCGCGATGATGTTGGCGGGCGGTGGGACGGTGGCCGCTACGGTTCCGGCGGTGGCCGTGCCGGCGGCCGTGGACTGTGCCGTGACGTGGGGGAGCCTGGACAAGAGCGGGGACTCCGTCGTCAACAGGCGGCTGGTCGACGTGCGGGCCGGGCAGCACGAGTGCTACGACCGGCTGGTCTTCGACGCCCAGGGGGCGGGCGCCGACCCGATCAAGTACGACGTCCGTTACGTCGACGTCCTGCACCAGGACCCGTCCGACGCCGTGGTCCCCGTCAAGGGCGGCGCCATTCTGGAGATCTCGCTGTTCTCCTCGCGCTACGACCCGGCGACCGGACAGCCCTACCCGGCGCTGCCCGCCGTCGACGTCACCGGGTACCGGACCTTCCGGGAGTTCAAGGTCACGGGCGGGTCCGAGGGCTACACCCAGGCGGGGCTGGGCGTCCGGGCCCGGCTGCCGTTCCGGGTCTTCCAGACGGCCGACCATCTCGTGGTGGACGTGGCCCACACCTGGTGACCCGCGCTCGTCTGCCGGGCTGGGTGTGAGGCCGTATCGAACGCGGGTCCTCAGCAAGCCGGACGGGGCCTGTCGACGTAACGGACCCGCTTGATCTCGCGCACCGCGCCCAGCGTCGCCCACTCGTCCCTGCCGAGCCGCGCCAGCGGCCGCAGCAGCTCGATGGCGGGATGTCCGTCGACGAGCATCTCGCGGCGGACGGCAACGTGCAGCACCCGGCCGAAGACGAGCGTGGCGTCACCGATCCGCAGGGTGCTGTGCAGCCGGCACTCCAGCGCGGCCGGCGCCTGTGCGACCCGGGGTGGTCCGACCGACAGGCTGGGCTCTCGCCGGACGCCGAGGGCCTCGAACTCGCTGATGCCACGCGGGAAGTCCGTGCCCGTGGCATTGATCGTCTCGAAGCCCTTCTCGCAGGCCGGGTTGACGACGAACTCGCCGGTGCGGCGCCAGGCTGTCGACCTCGTCACGCCCGAAGGCCGCGTTCGGCGGCGTTGTAGGGGGGCATCAGCTCGTCCTTGTAGCGCTGCACCATCTCGGCGCGCTTGGCTTCGGGGGTCGTCGGCGGCGGCGATGTCACGACGGAAGATCACGTTGGCGGCGCCCTCCCATTTCGCTGTGCGTGGCGCGATGGGTCGGCTAGGCCGACTGCTTGTTCCGTCCGATGAAGCCGATGGACAGCAGCAGGCCGAGCAGGAGTGCCGCGGAGGCGATGATCAGCGCGGTGCGGCTCCCCTCCGTGGGTCCGGAGGCGGCGTGCAGCACCGAGCCGAGTACCGAGACTCCGATGACGGCACCGGTCTGGCGTGCGGAGTTCAGCACGCCTGACGCGATGCCGACCTGCTCCTTCGGCGTGGCCGAAACCGTCGCCGTCACCAGGGAGGGAATCGCGAAGGACACCCCGAAGCCGAAAGCCAGCAGGGCGAGCCCGATCAGCAGGGTGTTCGCCGTTCCCGTGCCCGTGATGCCGGCCGCGAGAACGGCCGCGCCGACCGTCAGGAGTCCGAAGCCCAGAACGGACGGCTTCCGCGGCCCGGATCGCGCGACCAGCCGGCCCGTGTAGACGGGGTTGAAGGCCGTCGGCAGGGTGAGCGGCAGGAAGGCGCAGCCGGCCAGCAGGGCAGAGAGGCCACGTGCCTGCTGGAAGTAGAGGGACATGACGAACAGCAGCCCGGACAGGCCGAAGTTGACGAGCAGGCCGTTGAGGACACTGGCCGAGAAGGTCGCGTTGCGGAAGAGCATCAGCGGGAGCATGGGGCCGCGCGGCCCGGCCGGTCGGCGTTCCACGACCAGGAAGGCGGCCCCGGCCACGACGGCGACCGCGAGCGCCGCCAGCACCGGCTTCGAGCTCCAGCCGAGGTTCTCGCTCTGGATCACGCCGAAGGTGAGTCCGGCGAGCGCCAGCACCGCGCTGATCTGGCCGGGCAGATCCACCCCGCGACTGGTGTTCCGCTTGGTCTCGGGCGCGTGGGCGCGCGCGACGAGCACGCTGACCAGCGCCACGGGCACGTTGATGGCGAAGATGCTGCGCCAGCCCAGCGCGTCGGTGAGCACGCCGCCGAGGACTGGTCCGGCGGCCAGCGCGGCGCCGGTGATGGCCGCCCACGAGCCGAGCGCGCGGGCGCGCTGAGCCGGGTCGGTGAAGGTGGTGGCGATGACGGCCATGGAGGAGGGCAGCAGTGCCGCGCCCGCGATCCCCAGCAGGGCGCGCATGGTGATCAGCACGCCGAGGTTCGGCGAGAAGACCGTGATCAGCGACGCGAGCAGGAAGGCCCAGGTGCCGACGACGAAGACCCGGCGGCCGCCGAACCGGTCGGACAGCGCCCCCATCGTGAGCAGCAGTGCGGCGAACGTCAGGGTGTAGCCGTTGACCACCCACTGCAGCCCGGACAGTCCGCCGCCGATGTCGCTGCGGATGGCGGGCAGCGCGACGTTCACCACACTGGTGTCGAGGAGAACCATGAAGTAGCCGAGCGAGAGCCCGACGAGCAGCAGTCGCCGGCGTCCGGGGTTCTCGGCGAGCGCCTCGCTGGAGACGCCGGAGGCCTGCGTAGTTGGCGCAGACATGACACACCTTTCATGGAGCGGTAATGGCCGGGTTGGAGAGTGGTGGCCGTCGAAGAGGTTGGAACAACAGCTTGACAACAGCGGAAGCCGATCGGAAACGGGAGCTTCCGATGGCATCATCGGGAGAACCGATGCCGACGCCGGGGGGACAGCATCATGCAACTGCGGCAGCTCAGTACGTTCCGAACAGTGGCCGACGCCTTGAACGTCACGCGCGCCGCTGAGCGGTTGAACTACGCGCAGTCGAGCGTGACCGAACAGATCAAGGCGCTGGAACAGGATCTGGGTGTGCACCTGTTCGAGCGATCCAACCGCGGTCTGCGGCTCACCCCGGCCGGCCGTCGCCTGGTCGACTACGCCGAGAAGATGCTCTCCCTCGCCGAGGAGGCCAGGGCGGCCGTCACCGAGGTCGGCAGCCCCGGAGGGGAGTTGCTGATCGGGGCACCGGAGACGCTGTGCGTCTATCGGCTCCCCTCCCTGCTCACCCGCTTCCGTGAGGACTGCCCGAAGGTGCACGTGGTGCTTCGCCCGGGCAACCGGGAGGAGTGCCGCGGCGGCGTGCGTGACGGAGCCCTGGACCTCTGTTTCACTTTCGGTGCGCCCCCGGACCATCCGGACCTGGAGAGCATGCCGCTGGTGCCGGAACCGGTCGTCGTCGTGGCACCCAAGGACCACCCGCTGACGCGGCGGGAGTCGGTGACCAACTCCGACCTCGCCGGTGTCGACTTCCTGGTGACGGAGTCGGGTTGCAGCTACCGGCTCATGTTCGAGGAGGCCCTTGGGTCCGCGCCGGGACCCCGCCCTCGGGTTGCGGCGGAGCTCACCAGCATCGGCGCCCTGCGGACGTGCGTCGCGGCCGGCATGGGCTGTGCGTTGCTGCCGCAGATCGCGGTGGCCGCGGACCTGGCCCGGGGGGCCGTCGGCCTGGTCCCGTGGCAAGGACTGCAGTACGAGGCCCCGATCCACGCGACCTGGAGGCGCAACGGAGAGCAAGCACCAGGACTGCTGCCCTTCCTCGACGCCATCAGGACGCTGCTGGGCCGGGACGCCACCACGCGCCGGGACCAGGGGTGAGGCAGGGACCGCGCGCCTGCGCTCACTGCTCGGCCAGAAGCAGGCGGTCCTCGTCCAGGGTGACCAGGCGCCCTCGGTAGCCCGCGGTCAGGGCCGCGAACCAGATGGCGGGCCTGGCACCCACCTGCGCCCGCTTGATCTCCAGTGGTCCGTCCGTGCTCACCTCGACGTAGTCACCGGCCCGGCGGACGGTCATGTCCTGGTTCTCGGCGGCCTCCACGAAGGCACTGAACTCGGGAATGTCGAGCACGTACAAGGTGGTCATCGGTTCTGCTCCTCGGTGTGGGCTCGGGACAGCTCTCCCTTGCGGCGCCACATCTCCTCCACGGTCGGCTTCCCGTTCCGGGTGACGTCGGACAGGGCGCGCAGGGTGAGTTCGGCGTCCCGGGCGTCGATCGGCGCGAACGGGCGCAGTGGGCGGGTGATCTCCAGCTGGATCCCGTTGGGGTCGTCGAAGTAGAGGGACTCCAGCAGCTCGTGCGCCAGGGGCGGCGTGACCCGCACACCGTGCGCCTTGAGCCGGGCCCGCCATGCGAGCAGTTCCTGCTCGGTGTCGACGTGCAGGGCCAGATGCCGGGACCGGTGCATCAGGTCACCGGGCTGCTCCTCCTCGGGAAGACCGAAGTAGTAGAAGAAGGCAAGGTGGTCGCCATTGCCGAGGGCGAAGAAGAAGTGGACGAAGTCGGGGAAGCTCTCGCTCACCCAGCCGGTGGCGGTGATGGCGTGAACCAGGGGGAGACCCAGCACGTCACGGTAGAATCGCACGGTCTCCTCAGGCTTCCAGGTCACCCAGGCGAGGTGGTCCACGCCCTTCAGGCGGAGGGCTGCCGGCTCCGGCGGCAGCACGACCTCGGGTACTTGGTCGGTCATGGATCGACTCCTTGACGATCGAAGGTGGGCTCGGTCCATCAGGCGGTTCGGCCGAGGGTGGGTTCTGCGGTGGGCCGTGGGGCGGCGAACAGCTCCAGCAGCTGTTTGCGGTCGACCTTGCCCACCGCCGTCAGCGGCAGCGCCGGCGCGAGCCGCAGTTCGTCCGGGTGTTTGAAGGCCGCGACCCCGCCTTCCTCGAAGTGCGCCCGGATACGCGCCAGCGTCGGTTCCGAGCCGGGTAGGGGAACGATGCACACCCCCACGCACTCCCCGAGGACGGGGTGGGGCAGGGCGACGGCGGCCGCGTCGGCGACCCCGGGCACCCGGCGGACAAGGTCTTCCACCTCGTCGATCGCGATCTTCTCGCCGCCCCGGTTGACCTGGTCCTTGATCCGCCCCTCCACCACGAGGTTGCCACTCGGGTGACGGCGCACCAGGTCACCGGAGCGGTACCAGCCGTCCGGCGTGTAGGCGCGGGCATTGTGCTCCGGCGCGCGGAAGTAGCCCCGCGGCGTGTAGGGGCCCCGCGTCAGCAGTTCACCGGTCTCTCCCTCCTCGACGGGCCGGCCGTCGGGGCGGACGATCAGGAGCTCGTCCGCTTCGGAGATCGGCCGGCCCTGCGTGGTACCGGCCACGAACGGCGGGTCGGTCAGCCGGGTGTAGTTGAGCAGCCCCTCGGCCATCCCGAACACCTGCTGAAGGGTGCAGCCCAACGTCGGGCCGAGGCGCTGCGCCAGGTCGGTGGGCAGCACCGACCCCCCGACCTGCAGCACCCGCAGGCTCTCCAGATCCCGGCCGGCGGCATCGGCGGCCTCGAGCCAGGTACGGGCGACGGCCGGGACCACGGAGGTGACCGTGACCCGCTCCCGGGCCAGTTCCGGGAAGGCGATCGCAGCGCGCGGCGACGGGCACATCACGACCCGGCCGCCGACGGACAGGGCGCCGAGCACCCCCGGACAGCCCAGTGCGAAGTTGTGGGCCACCGGCAGCACCGCGAGGTAGACGGTCTCCGCGCAGAAGGCGCAGATCTCGCCGGAGCGACGCACGTTGTACTCGTAGTCGTTGTGGGTCCGCGCGATGATCTTCGGCAGGCCGGTCGTCCCGCCCGAGAGCAGGAAGAACGCGACCTCCTCGGGCTCCGGGGCCAACGCGTCGAGCCGGCAGCGCCGTTCCACGGCGCCGGGCACCGGGCTGAGCATCGCCGACAGATCCAGATGTCCGGGATCCGGCTCGCCGCCGAGTACCAGCACCGGGCAGCTCCGCCGGCGTTCCGCGGCTATCCGCGCGGCCAGCGACTGGTGGTCGAAGCCACGCAGAGTGTCCGGTACCACGATCGCCGCGACGTCCGCGAGGTCCGCCAGATAGGCCAGCTCGTGTTCCCGGTGCGCCGGCAGCGCCAGCAGCGGCGCCACCCCGATCCGCTGGCAGGCCAGGAACAAGCCCAGGAACTCCCAGCAGTTGGGCAATTGCACCAACAGGTTGTCGCCGTTCTCGAGACCTAGCTCGAGCAGACGCTCCGCCAACGAGTCGGTACGCTCGGCGAGTTCGAGATAGCTGAGCCTGATCGCGCCGTCCACCACCGCGGTGCGGTGCCCGAAGCGGTCTGCCCAGTCCCACACCCAACTGCCCAGCGGTCGCCGTCGCCACAGTCCCGAGGCGACGTACCGGTCGGCGGCCTCCCGAGGCCAGCCGACCACGCCGGTGCGCATCATCTTCTCCCCCTCCCTTGTGGGTGCCGCCCGGCCGGCAGCTCGTGCAGGCCGGGCGGCAATCGTGGGTCCAGTCGTCCGGCAGGCCCGGTCGTTCAGCCCGCCGGGGCCGTGAGACGGTGGTCGGAGCCGGTCAGCCGACGAGCGGCTCGATCAACTCCGGCTCCTGTCCCTGCGTCTCCTCGGTGCCCGCGGCCTGCAGCAGCTCGAACAGGAACTCACCGATGGCGGCCACCGTGGGGCGGTCCCAGAGCAGGGTGCTCGGCAGCGAGAGCCGGAAGATCTTCTCCAGCCGGCGCCGGATCACCACGGTCATCACCGAGTCCAGGCCCATCTCCATGAGCGGGCGGCGGACGTCGAAGGTGTCCGGATCGAACTTCAGCTCCCCGGCGACCTGGGCGCGGACCTCGTCCACCAGGTAGCCGCGCAGCTCCTCGGGAGCGAGCGCCGCCCACTCGGTCTCCGCCTGGCCCAGCGTGTCGGCCTCGGGGACCGCCAGCTCGGCCAGGAGCCGAGGCCGTGCCGCTCCGGGCTCCGGCGGCAGGATCCGCATCGCCGCCGCATAGGGCAGGTCGTACCGGGAGACGAACTCCCAGCTCCGGAAGGCCTCGGCGGCCGAGATGTCTCCGGTGCCGCGGGCGGCCAGCTCGATGTCGATCAGTTCGGAGGAGGTCGACATCCCCAACCCGCGCCAGGAGGTCCAGGCGACGCTCAGCGTGCGGTCGCCGAGTGCCGCGCGGTGCCAGGCCAGCGCGTCCAGGAAGGCGTTGGCCGAGCCGTAGCTGGCCTGGCCGGGCAGGCCGAGAAGCTGGCCGCAGGAGGAGAAGAGGACCATGAAGTCGAGGACGCCTGCGGGGAAGAGCTCGTGCAGGGCGAGGGCGCCCGCGGCCTTGGGCCGCAGCACGGCGGTCAACGACGCCTCGTCGACGTCGACGGCCATCCGGTTGTCGAGCACACCGGCCGCGTGCACGACGCCGCGGATCGGGGGCAGCCCCAGCGCCTCCGGGGCGAGCGCCGCCGCGAGGGCCTCGTGGTCGGCGACGTCGACGGCGACGGTGCGCACCGTGACGCCCAATCCCTCCAGCATCTGCACCGCGTCGACCCGCCGGCGTGTCGCGGGGTCCGTGACCGTGCTCCACTGCGAGCGCGGCGGCAGGGCCGTCCGGCCCGCCAGGACGAGGCGGCGGGCCCCTCGGCCCGCCAGCCACGCGGCCACCTCGAGACCCAGCACCCCGAGACCACCGGTGACCAGGTAGGTGCCGTCGGCACGGCACTCCAGGGCGGCTCGTTCCGGCTCCCGTTCGACCGCCACCAGCCTCGGCACCTCGCGCAGCGCCCCGCGCAGGGCGACGACCTCCTCACCGGGGTGTCGTCCGGCGTCTTCGCGGACCAGGTCGACCAGGCCCGCCAGCTCCTCGTCGGTCGGACGTGAGGAGAGGTCGACCACCCCCGCGAACAGGTCCGGGTGCTCACCGGCCAGCACCCGGCCGAGACCCCACAGCACCGAGTCGCCCAGCACTTCCTGCTGCAGGCTCTCCCGGACGCCCCGCGTCACCGCACGCACGACCGGACGCTCGCCGGCCTGCTGTCGGGCCAGCCACTGAACCGTACGGGTCAGCAGCCAGGAGGCAGCGACCCCGGCCGCGGCCGGCCCGTGCTCGCGGTCCGGAACGACCAGGACCGCGGTCTCGCGGCCGACCGTTCCGAGCTCCTCCGGGCCGGCGGCCGCCCGCCAGGCGACGCCTGCCCGCGAGAAGCCCTCACCGATCAGCGGCGCGGCCTCGGGGTCGCCCAGCAGCACCACTTCGGTCAGCGGCCCGTGGTTGGCCGTCGCGTCCCCCGCCTGCCAGGACAGTTCGCTCACCAGGCGGCGCGGGCTCGCGGTCGCGCCCGGATCGCCGTCGAGGACGCCGTAACGCAACCCGCCGAAGCGGGCGACGACCTCGCCGTCGGAGTCGGCGATCAGCACGTCCACGGTGTCCACCGCGGCCATACCGTCGACGCAGCGCGCGTGCAGGACGACCTCCGCAGGGCAGTCCCCGAGCAGAGCCACCTCGTGCATGTGGGCCGGCATCCGCAGGACGGGGCTGCCCGGGAAGGTCACCGAGGCGATGGAGAGCGCGGCGTCGAGGACACTGGCCCAGGAGGGCGGCGTGGAGCCGTCCGGCGTTGCACGGACGACAGCGGCCAACTCGCCCTCGCCCCGCCGCATTTCACGCACCTGCCAGGGGAAGCCCATGGCGGCCACGCCGATGCCGGCGAGTCGGTCGATCACGTACTCCTCGGGCAGCACCTCCGGGCAGCGCGAGCGGATCTCGGCCGGGTCCAGCCGGCGCGCGCCCACCCGGGTGGCCGGGGAGACCACCGCGGTCGTGTGGGTGAGCCAGGCGCCGTCCGAGTCGGCCTCCTCGGCGCCGACGATGCGCGAGGCGATGCGCAGCGCGCCCTCCTGGAGCACCACCTGCACCTCGCGCGGGGTGCTGACGGCCACCGGCACACGCAGGTTGACCTCGGTGAGACCGGGGAACGCGGCCCCGTCCGCGGCGGCGGTGAGGAACGTGTTCAGCAGCACCGTCGCGGGGATGATCTCGACGCCCTGGACCGGGTGGTCGCCCGGATAGGGACGGCAGCTCTCGTCGAGGTAGGTCTGCCAGAGCCGCGACGGGGTGGTGCCGTTGACGGTGACCCTGCGGCCGAGCAGGGTGTGGCTCAGCGGATCGTGCTGTCCGCCGCCGAGCTGGGCCGTCGGCGCGGAGCCGTACCAGAACGGCCGGTGCTGCCAGGCGCGGACCGGCAGGTCGACCAGCGTGCCGCGGACGGTCGCGGACCAGTCGACCGGGACGCCGTGGCTGAACAGGGCGGCGGCGTTGGCCAGCAGGGTGTCGAGTTCCGGCTTGTTCCGGCGCAATGTGTGGGCGACGACGATGTCGTCGATGCCGGCCTCCTCCAGGGTCTCCACGATCGAGTGTGCGACCACGGGATGGGCGGAGACCTCCAGGAAGGCGCGGTGCCCGTCCTCGGCGGCCGCCTGCACGGCACCGGCGAAACGGACCGGGTTGCGCAGGTTGGCGGCCCAGTAGTCACCGTCG
Source organism: Streptomyces sp. NPDC021562 (assembly GCF_040640875.1). Taxonomy (NCBI): domain Bacteria; kingdom Bacillati; phylum Actinomycetota; class Actinomycetes; order Kitasatosporales; family Streptomycetaceae; genus Streptomyces; species Streptomyces sp. NPDC021562. The sequence continues at coordinate 99,559 of NZ_JBFACN010000010.1, read as the reverse complement.
CGCGGGGCGGTGCTGCGCGGGTCGGCCAGGGCGGTGCTGTAGACGGGGATCACCGGCTCGTTCAGCCGCAGGTCGTCGGCCGCCCGTCGTAGTTCGTCGAGCAGCGGGTCCATGTGGTCACTGTGGAAGGCGACGTCGGAGGCGACCCTGCGGACGGTCAGGCCCTGTGCCTCCCAGCCGGTGGCGACCGCCGCGACGGTGTCGACACCGCCGGCTGCCACGGTGGAGCCAGGGGAGGCGGCGATGGCGGCGCCGATGCCCGCCCGGTCGGCCAGGCGCTCCTCGACCTCGTCGAAGGGCAGGTTCACCATGACCATCGCGCCCTTGCCCGCGACCCGGCGCAGCAGCGCGGAGCGCCGGCAGATCAGCCGGGAGCCGTCGAGCAGGCTCAGGATGCCGGCCTCGACCGCGGCGGCGAGTTCGCCGACGGAGTGGCCGATCACAGCGGACGGCCGCAGGCCGCGGGAACGCCACACGGCGGAGAGCGCCACCTGCATCGCGAAGATCATCGGCTGGATCCGGTCCACTTCGACGAGATCTCCGTCGATCAGCACCTGGCGGGGAGAGAAACCGATCTCCTCCAGGAAGACCGGCCCGATCTCATCGAGCACGGCGGCGAACACCGGTTCGCGCTCCAGGAGTTCACGGCCCATGCCGATCCACTGGGCGCCGTGGCCGGAGAACACCCAGACCGCGTCGCCGGCCGCGGGAAGTACGGCACCGGTCTCCACCCCGTCCTCGGGGCGCTGTTCGGCCAGAGCGGTGAGCCGCGCCACGGCCTGTTCCCGGTCGGCCGCCACGACGGCGGCGCGGGACTGGACGTGGTCGCGGTGCACCGACAGCGTGGACGCGACGTCGGCCAACGGCGTCCCGGCGCCGGTTGCGGTCAGCCACCCGGCCAGGCGCCCGGCCTGGGCGCGTACGCCCGCCTCGGTGGCCGCGGACAGCGGCAGGAGCAGCGTGCCCGAGGTGTCGCTCCCGGCCTGCTCAGGGGCTGTCGGGGCGGGGGCCTCCTCAAGGATGAGGTGGCTGATCGTGCCGCCGTAACCGTAGCCGGAGACACCGGCTCGGCGCGGGCGGTCGCCGGCCGGCCAGGGGGTGGGTTCGGTGACGACCTTCAGCCCCGCCTCGTCCCACGGGATGGCCGGGTTGGGGGTGGTGAAGTAGTCGGCCTGCGGCGGGATCTCGCCGTGGTGCAGTGCGAGCACGGCCTTGATCAGCCCGGCCACGCCCGCGCCCGCCTCCAGATGCCCGATGTTGGGCTTGACGGAACCCACCAGGCAGGGCCGGTCGGCCGGCCGCGGGCCGAAGACCTGGGCCATCGCTCCGACCTCGATGGGGTCACCGGCCCGGGTGCCGGTTCCGTGCGCCTCGACGTAGTCGACGGTGGCGGGGTCGATGCCGCAGGACCGGTAGGCCTGGCGCAGCAGGTGCGCCTGCGCCTCCTCGCTGGGCGCCATGATGCCGTTCGTGCGGCCGTCCTGGTTGACCGCGCTGCCGCGGATGACCGCGAGGATCCGGTCGTCGTCGCGCTGCGCGTCGGAAAGCCGCTTGAGCACGACGACGCCGGCGCCCTCACCGCGGCCGTAGCCGTCGGCAGAGGCGTCGAAGGACTTGCTGCGCCCGTCCGGCGAGACCGCGCCGGCTGCGTCCAGGACCATGGTCAGCCCAGGGCCGGCCATGATGTTCACACCGCCCGCCAGTGCCACCGGGCACTCGCCGGAGCGCAGCGCCTGGCACGCCAGGTGGAGTGCGACCAGCGACGCGGAGCAGGCGGTGTCCACCGCCAGGCTCGATCCGCGCAGGTCGAGCGTGTAGGAGACGCGGTTGGCCACCGCGCAGAAGGCCGCGCCGATCCCCGTCCACGCCTCGATCCGCGGCAGGTCCTCCAGCATCCGACGCCCGTAGTCGTCGGAACCCACGCCTATGAAGACGCCCGCGTCCCCGCCGGCCAGCGAGCGTGGCCGTATCCCGGCGTGCTCGAGCGCCTCCCAGGCGACCTCGAGCACGATGCGCTGCTGGGGATCCATCAGCTCCGCCTCACGGGGCAGGATGCCGAAGAAGTCGGCGTCGAAGCCCGCGATGTCGTCCAGGAAGCCGCCGCTGCGCGTCACCTTGCGCAGAGCCGCGGCGTTCTGGGGGCCGGCCTCCTCGTAGGACTCCCAGCGCTCCTGCGGCACTTCCCCGATACCGTCACGGCGCTCCATCAGGAGCCGCCAGTAGTCCTCGGGAGAGCCGACGCCGCCGGCGAACCGGCAGCCCATGCCGACGACAGCGATCGGTTCCGGCGTTCTTCGGACGGCGTGCGTCGACTCGGCCTCTTTCGACGGGCGCTGCGCCTCGTCGGGCTCGTGGGAAACAGTCATCTGGGCAATCTCCACTCTCGGTAGGGCTTGGCCGTGGTGGTGAGCGGTGGGGTGAGAAAGGACCTGCTGCGTCAGCAGGGCGAGAGCGCCAGAGGCCACGACGCCACGGCGTCCACGCGCCCTGCGACGAGCGCTGTGTGCAGACGGGCGGGCCAGTTGTCGGCCGCGTGCCCCGGCGCGTCGAGGGCCCAGCCGTCGACGGCGTCGATGATCAGGGGGAGTCCGGACTCGGTCCGAAGGCGGTCGGCCAGTTCCAGGACCACCGTCCACTGGTCTTCTCCCGCTGAGGCGGCCGGCTTCGTCGCGGTGCCGGGCTCGGGCAGCCGCAGATGGATGCCGGCCGCGCCTGCCGCTGCGGCTGCCGACGCGCAGGCGGACAACCGGTCGGCCTGCTGTCGGGTCGGACGGCCTTCGGGGCACCGGAGGCCGATGAGAAGCTGCCGGCCGGCTTCCCGCGTGGGCAGCGCGGCCACGACGCGGGTGAAGGTGTCCGGCGTTGGTTCGTGGAGCAGCAGGACCAGTACCGGCAGTTCCAGGAGCCGGTCCTGTGGCTGTGCCCGGACCTCTTCGCAGTCCACGACCGCGCCGAGCAGCGCACCGGCGAGCCCGGCCTCGCGTACGGCCGTGCGCCACTCCTCGCTTCCCCCGGAGACCGGCCCGGCCTCCGGACCGGTCCGGAGGCCGGGCCGCCGGGCGGCGCTGCTCCAGTCGGCGAGAACCAGGCCGTTTCCTGCCAGCGCCCGAGCCACGCAGGCGGCCGGCTGGGCGGCCGACGGAGGAACCACACTGAGCATCCGATTGCGGATTAACGTTTCGCCGAGCCGCAGGGGGAAGGCAAGCGCGTGCGGTGCGCGGCCCTTGGCCGTCGACGTGTCGGACCCGGCCGCTGCGGCGCCGAGTTCGCGGGCCTCCAGGGCGAAGGCCGACTCCGCCGCGGCGACACGTTCGGGATGGCGGCGTCGCAGGCCCGCCAGGCTGATCGCAGGCGTACGGGTCAGGAAGTGGAACCCGAACCTCTCCGGGTCCCGGTCGACCCGCTGTGCGAAGGTCTCCCACCAGCGCATGCTGGGCGCCGCCCAGCCTTGGGTGCGGGCCACCTCCGGTCGACGGGCCTGCTCGTACGACTTCAGAGCCGGGGCCAGGTCGGCGGGTGTGACGGTTCGCGGGCCGTTGCCGCCCCACTCTCCGAGTGCATCGGCCAGACCGATCGCGTCCTCCATCGCGAGCTTCGTTCCCGAGCCGACGGAGAAGTGAGCGGTGTGCGCGGCATCGCCGAGGAGCACCAGGTTGTCGTGCCACCAGACCCGATTGCGGACCAATCGGAAATTCGCCCAGCGACTGTTGTTCACCAGCAGTGGATGTCCATTGAGATGGTCGGCGAAGACCTGCTCCATCAACTGCTGAGAATACTCGTCGCTCTCGCCCGGGCCGCTCGCCCGTTCCGTCGAGACATCCATTCCGGCGGCGCGCCAGGCCTGCTCGTCGGTTTCCACGATGAAGGTGCTGAGGCCGTCGGCGTATGGATAGGTATGTGCGGCGAAGACTCCGAATGCGGTTTTCACGAACGGGAATGTGACGCGCTCCATCGGTGCTGTGGTGCCGTACCAGATGAACTTCGCGGAGCCCTGCTCGATCCTCGTTCCGAATGCTTCCCTGCGAGCGTCCCTCGTGGCAGAACCAACCCCGTCGGCCGCCACGACGAGCTGGTGTTCGGCGACCAGTTCCGCCGCGTCCGCCTCGCTGCGGTGGTCCAGCTGTGCACCGCTGGCCAGGGCCTGCTCCTGCAGGATGTCCAGGAGAACACGTCGGGCGACGGCCGTGAAGCCGTACCCGCCGTACCTGAGCTCCCGCCCGCCGACGCGCACCTCCATGTCGTGCCAGGAACGGCTTGCCGCAACGATTCGCTCATGCGTCTCAGGGTCCGCCGCATGCAGCGCCGACATTGTTCGGTCGGAGAAGACGATTCCGAACCCGAATGTCGCCCCCACGGGGTTCCGCTCACGTACGTGGACCCGCGCCGCTATTCCCCGCATCAGCAGGAGGCGGGCCAGGAAAAGTCCACCGGGCCCTCCGCCGATCACCCCGACATCAAGCATTATTCCCACTCCAGGACGCTGGGCGAACAGTCACTCGATTTGTCGCTGGATTGAGTGTTACGCAGATGCATCAAGCCACACTCAAGCGAGGATCAAGCGGCCTGGTGATTTGCATTCCTTTTGCCATGCAGGGGTATTTCGATGGGGTGATATCGGCTACCGCGCACCACCTTCGGGGCCACGGGCCAGGCGAGGCGGCTGCGCCGGTTATGCTGCCCCGTCTCGTCAGGTCAGGGAGGAACGGCATCATGAGCGGCACCCCGATACCGCTGCCCGAGCGGATCGAGCTCGCGGACGAAGGGCTCGTGCTGCGTGACTGGACGGAGGCGGATCTGGCCGCGATGCCGGAGCTGTTCGACCATCCCGACATCGCCTACTGGACGCCGATCGTCTCACCCTTCGACGAAGCGGCCGCCGTCGCGCGGCTGGAGCGGGCCCGGCAACTGCGGGCCGAGGGTACGACCATCCTGCTGGCCGTCACCGTCGACGGCGGCGCGCCGCTCGGCGAGGTGATGCTGCGGCTGGGCCCCGAGGGCGGGGAGATCGGCTACGCGATCGGCCCGGCGCACCGAGGTCAGGGGCTGGCGGTGCGGGCGGTGCGGGTCATGGCCGCGTACGCGATCGGGCAACTGGGCGTGCGGCGAGTCTTCCTGGAACTGGAAGCCGAGAACGCCGCGAGTGTCGCCGTGGCCACCAAGGCGGGGTTCCGCCTGCTCGACGTACCGCTGATCGAGGGGGAGGAGAAGGGACGGCCCTTCGCCCTGCAGACGTGGGGCCTGACGCCGGGTTCGTGACACGGGAGCGGAGGGTGACGCGCCGGCGCGGCAGGCCGTGGCCGAGGTGCTGACCCGGGCGTCGTCGTTCTGGTCGCGGGCGGCCGGCGTGAGCGGTGGTGGAGCGAGGCGGTCGGTGTTTTCGAGGCACTGCCGTACTGGAGCGGCGAACGGTCCCGGTGAATCAGCGCCTGCGTCAACGGGTTGTGACCGACGGGCGGTGAGATGTCCCGTAGGTGCGTACTCTGTAGCCCGCATCGAGCACATCGAAGAGAGGCCGGCCGTATGTCTGAGTCACCGAGCACCGAACTGGCCTCTCAGTACGCTGAGCGCATCCAGCAGGACCTCGACCTGAACGCTGCCGAGATCGCCGCCCTCGAAGCTCAGTTGCGCGCGTTGCGGGAGAACAGGGTGGTGCTGGAGCGGCTGCGGCAGGCGCTGGGCCCGCAGGCAGGGGCTGCCGCCCCCGACGCCGCGGAGGGAGCCGAGTCGTCCGAGGCCAGGGAAGCCGACCCCGCCCCCGCCTCCCCCGGTGACGCGAAGGGCGCGGAGGTCACCGTGGCCGTCGTACCGCGTCAGAAGACCGGGCCCGCGTCGAGCGGCGCGGCGGACTCCGGCAGCGCCAAGGCGAGCGCCGACACGGCAGGTCGAGGCAGGGCCCGCTCCCGCAAGGCGAGCCCCCGCAAGGCGAGCCCCCGCAAGGCCGGGACCGACAAGGCGACCCCTGCCGAGGCGTCCTCGTCCGAGGCGAAGCCGTCTCTTGTCGGCGCCGTGCGCGCGTATCTCGAACAGCAGCGGGAGCCGCGCTCCGCGGTCGAGGTCGCCGAGGCGATCAGGTCCGGCCAGCCCGGCCGGACCATCAAGACGACGGTGATCCGTACGACGTTGGAGAGCCTCGTCGCCAGGAACCTCGCCCAGCGCAGCAAGCAGGGCAGGTCGGTGTTCTACACGCCGACGGCAGCGGCGCAGGACACCGCCTGAGAGCCTGACCCTGACCCCGGGCCGCACGCGCGTCAGGGCGTGAGCGAGCGTTCCCGTACCCGGGCCAGGTGCCCCTCGAAGACCTCCCTCGCCTCCGGGGTCAGGGTGCGCAGGGCCACCAGTGCCGTGATCACCACGTCGCACAGTTCGCCCTGCACGTCCTCCCAGGAGTGGGTGACGCCCTTGCGGGGGTTCTGGCCGGTCGCGCCGATCACCGCCTGGGCGACCTCGCCGACCTCCTCGGTGAGCTTGAGCATGCGCAGGACGAGGCCGGTCTCGCCGTCGTGCTCGCGGTGGGCGTCCAGCCAGGTCCAGAGGTCCTCGACCGAGGTCCACAGGTCCGGCGTCGGGTCAGGGGGCGCGGTTCGCTGTTCCGTCATGCCGGAGAGTCTGCCCCGTCTGCCCATCCCGTCTCCCCACCCCGTCCGCCCCGCCCGGCGCTCACTCCTCGAACAGCGCCTCCTGTTCGCCCTCCTTCGCCCGCTGCACCCGCTTGTTCCGGGCGCCGATCACCAGGGCCGTCGCCGCCGCGGTCACGCCCAGCGCCGCCGGGACCATCCAGCCCCGGTCGAGGACATGGCCGAGGGCGTGGTCCAGGGAGAGCCGGCCGGGGCCCGTGACGGCGAGGCCCGCCGCGGTCAGGCCCAGGGAGGCCGCGTACTCGTAGCCGCCCTCCTGGGCGAAGAAGCCGTTCGGCATGTGCAGCGCGGCGGCGCCCGCCATCGCGCCGGCCGCCGCGGCACCCGCCGCCGGGGTCGCCAGGCCCAGCGCCAGCAGCGTCCCGCCGCCCGCCTCCGCGAGCCCTGCCGCCACCGCGCTCTGCTTGCCGGGCGCGTACCCGACCGACTCCATGAACTGGCCGGTGCCCGAGATCCCGCCTCCGCCGAACCAACCGAGCAGTTTCTGCGCGCCGTGCGCGGCCAGCACCCCGCCGGTGCCCAGCCGGAGCAGCAGCAGCCCCACATCACGTCGGTCGTAGCAGGTCACGGTGACTCCCATCGGCGGCAACGGATCACGGGTTTCCACCGTCGCACCCGCCACACCCGAACGACCCGTCCGCGAGGCCGTTCGGGTGGCGGCCCCGGCCGCGAGGGCCCCGGCCGCGAGGGCCCCGGCCGCGAGGGCCCCGGCCGCGAGGCCCCTGACCGTGAGGGCGACGACCGCAAGGACTACGAGGGCGACGACCGCAAGGACTACGGGGGCGACGACTGCACGGCCGACGACCACGAGGACGACGACCGCGAGGCCGACGACTGCATGGCCCACGATCGCGAGGCCGACGACCGCGAGGCCGCTGCGAGGGCTTCCGGGATCTGCTCACCCCGGGCGCGGCCGTGGCGGACGACGGCGCGGACAGACCCGGGCAGGCCCGGCCGGTGGGCCCCCGGCGGCCCACCCGACGGCCCACCCGGCGGGCAACGCCCTTGCCTTGGCGTGCACTTCAACTCCTAGCGTCCACCCCATGGAAACCGACAGCACCACCAGGACCCTGGGACGTTCCGGCATCCGCGTCAGTGCGCTCGGCTTCGGCTGCTGGGCCATCGGCGGCGAGTGGCAGGACGCCGACGGGCAGCCGCTCGGCTGGGGCAAGGTCGACGACGACGAGTCCGTACGGGCCGTGCGCCGCGCCCTCGACCTCGGCGTCACCTTCTTCGACACCGCCGACACCTACGGCGCCGGGCACAGCGAGCGCGTCCTCGGCCGCGCACTCGGCAAGCACCGGGACGAGGTGGTCGTCGCCACCAAGTGGGGCAACGTCTTCGACGAGGAGACCCGCACCCTCACCGGCGCCGACGACTCCCCGGCGTACGTCCGCCGCGCCCTCACCGCCTCGCTGCGCCGCCTCGGCACCGACCACGTCGACCTCTACCAGCTGCACCTGTCCGACGCCGACCCGGCACGCGCCGCCGAACTCCGCGACGTGTGCGAGGAGTTGGTGGGGGAGGGGCTCATCCGCGGCTACGGCTGGAGCACCGACGACCCCGACCGTGCCGCCGTCTTCGCCGAGGGGCCGCACTGCACGGCCGTGCAGCACACCCTCAACGTGCTCCAGGACGCACCGCGACTGGTGGCCCTGGCCGAGGAGCTGCGGCTCGCCGCGATCAACCGCAGCCCGCTGGCCATGGGGCTGCTCGGCGGCCGGCGGGCCGCGGCCGGCGCCGGGGACATCCGCAGCAGGCCGCCGACCTGGCTGCCCGGGTTCGGGGACGGGACCGGTGCCGACGCCGCCTGGGTGGAGCGGGTCGAGGCCGTGCGGTCCGTGCTCACCAGTGAGGGCCGGACCCTGGCCCAGGGCGCCCTCGCCTGGATCTGGGCGCGCAGCCCGCGCACGGTCCCCATCCCCGGCTTCCGGTCCGTCGCCCAGGCCGAGGAGAACGCCGGCGCGCTCGCGAAGGGGCCGCTCACCGAGGCCCAGCTGGCCGAGATCGACCGGCTGCTCGGACGGTGAGCGGCCCCGGGGGGAAGGCGTCGGTGCGGGCGTCAGCAGACCTGACCGCCCGTCAGCGGCCCTGACCGCCGCCGTGCTGCCGCACGCGCACTCAGGGCTGCTGCCCGTACGCGGCCTGCTGCGGCTCGCCGTACCGCGCCGTCTGCTGGGGCTCGCCGTCCCCCGCCGTCTGCTGCGGCTCGCCGTACCGCGCCGTCTGCCGCGGCTCGCCGTACCCCGTCCCCTGCCGCGCGAGGCGTTGGTCGCCGCCCTGCTCGGTGAGGGTGATCCGGCCGGCCTCGATGGTGGCCAGGCGCGGGGCGCGGCGGGCGATGGAGGAGTCGTGGGTGACCATGACGAAGGTCAGCCCGTACTCGTGCCACAGGCCCTCCAGCAGGGCCATGATGTCGTCGCGGGTGCCCTCGTCGAGGTTGCCGGTGGGCTCGTCCGCGAGCAGCACCTTCGGCTTCTTCACCAGCGCGCGGGCGATCGCGACACGCTGCTGCTGGCCGCCGGACAGCTCGGAGGGCGCGTGCCCGAGCCGCTCGCCGAGGCCCACCGAGCGCAGCGCCTCGGCGGCCCGCTCCCGGCGCTCGGCGGGCCTGACGCCGAGCGGTACGAGGGCCGTCTCCACGTTCTCCTGCGCGGTCAGCGTCGGGATGAGGTTGAACGACTGGAAGATGATGCCGATCTTCTCGGCGCGCAGCCGGGTCAGCTTGGTCTCGCTGATCCGGGCGAGGTCCTCACCGTCCAGTTCGACACTGCCCTCGGTGGGGCGGTCGAGGCCGCCGATCATCTGGAGCAGGGTGGACTTGCCGCCGCCGGTGGGGCCCTGGATGACGAGCTGGTCGCCGTCCTCGATGGTCAGGTCGATGCCGCGCAGCGCCTCGACCGTCTCCTTCCCTCGTGTATAGCGCTTGGTGACACCGGTGAGTCTGTACATGGGTTCTCCACAGAGTGGTAAGGCCGCAGGTGGTAAGCCGCAGGGAGGAAGGGGGTGGGGCGCCGCGTCCCGGGGGGAACGGAGGCGGCGCCCCGGCTCGGGGAGTCCCGGTGCTACGAGACGCTGCGCAGGGCGTCCGCCGGGCGCATCCGGGAGGCGCGCCAGCCGCCCATGGCGCCGGCGATCAGACCGCCGGTGACCGCGAGGCCGACCGCGAGGGCGATGGTGGTGAGGGAGACCGGCGCGGTCAGCGCGATCTCCAGGGTGTTCTGGGTGGACTGCTGACCGGGGCCGCCGCCGCCCGGGCCGCCGCCCATGCCGCCCCCGCCGCCGGTGGCGCCCAGCTGGGCGGTGAGCTTCGGGCTGACCGCGGTGACCGCGTAGGCCGCGCCGACGCCGATCACGATGCCGAGGGCGCCGCCGATCAGGCCGTTCACCATGGACTCGCCGACCACCTGGCGGGTCACCTTGCGGCTCGGCCAGCCGAGGGCCTTCAGGGTGCCGAACTCACGCACCCGGCGGGAGACCGCGGAGGAGGTCAGCAGGGCCGCGACCAGGAAGGCCGCCGCGAGGACCGCGAGGGAGAGCCACTTGCCGACGCTGGTCGCGAGGCTGGAGGCGGTGGAGAGGGATCCGGAGACGGTGGACGCCAGGTCGGCGGAGGTGGTGACCGTCGTACCGGAGATGTTCGCCTGGATCTCCTTCTTCACGGTGGAGATCTGCTGGGAGTCGGTCGCCTTGACGTAGATCGTGGTGACCTCGTTCTTCGCGTCGCCGAGCGTCTGGGCGAGCTTCAGCGGGATGAACAGGTCGGTGGTGGACTCGCTGCTGTCCGGGGTGGCGATGCCGATGACCGTGAACTTGGTGCCGGAGATCGTGAAGGTCGAGCCGACCTTGTACTTCTTCTCCTTGGCGTACGACTTGCTGACCACCGCGACCTTCGCGGCGGTCCCCGAGGAGGTGAAGGTCCTGCCCGAAGTGATCTTCATCGAGGCCAGCGGGCCGAGGCCCTGGTGGGCCACGTCGACGCCGACCACCGAGTAGCTGTTGACGTTGAAGTTGGCGCCGCCTCCCTGGACCTGCGGCTGGCCCCCGCCCGAGCTGCCACTGCCGCCGCCCGGCTGCCCCTGGCCACCGCTGTTGCTGCCGCTGCCGCTGCCGGTGGTGGTCTTCGCCTTGCCCTGGGTGAAGGAGCCGTCGACCTTGGTGACGTCGAGGGAGAGCGCGCCGACCGCGCTCGCCACGCCCTTCTGCCCGGCGACCTTGGTGACCAGGGTGGACTTCAGGGCCTGACCGCCCTGCGTCATCACCCGGTCCGAGCTCTGCTTGGTGCTGCTGCTGGACTTGGCGCCGAACTTGAAGCTCGGACCGCCGGAACCGCCCGAGGCGGGCGCCGACCGGGCCTTGGTCACCGTCATGTCGGTGCCGAGGCCGTAGAGCGACTGGAGGACCTTGTCCTGAGCCTTGGACATACCGGCCGACACGGAGCTGACCGTGATGACCAGCGCGATACCGAGCGCCAGACCCAGTGCGATGACCAGGGCCGCCTTCTTTCTGCGGCCCAGCTCGCGCTTGAGATAGATGCCAAACATCCCGTTCCTCGAAGGTTCTTGGCGCCCGCTGTGGGCGCTGGCTCACGGTAGGGAGGAACCTTTGAGTCGTACTGAGTAAAAGATGTGTCAGGGCTGAGAAAACCGGCACTCTTATCGAACTTTCATAAGACAGCAAATTCCTTTCCGGGCGAGGGGGTCCTCCGGGGAATCCGCTGTTGGACGCGGTGTACGGTCCCGGGATGCGCGATTCCTCTCGGCTGACCCGGCGTGCCGCCCTCGGGCTGACGGCCGCTGCCCTGCCCGTCCTCTCGGCGACCCCGGCCTCCGCCACCACGGCGATAGGCGGCGAGCGGCTGGCACGCGGCGGCATTCAGGTGAGCGGCGCCACCGGCTTCCCCAGGAAGATCACCGCCCGGGCCTGGCTGCTGGCCGACTGCGAGAGCGGAGAGGTGCTCGCCTCGTACGCCGCGCACCGGCGCCTGCCGCCCGCCTCCACCCTGAAGATGCTGTTCGCGGACACCGTGCTGAAGAAGTTCGAGCGCAGCGGGCGCTACCAGGTCAAGGACTCCGACCTCGCCGACGTCCCGTCCGGCTCCAGCCTGGTCGGGATCAAGCCCGGCCTCACCTACACCGTCGAGCAGCTGTGGCAGGGCGTCTTCCTGCGCTCCGGCAACGACGCCGTGCACGTCCTTTCCCACATGAACGGCGGGATCGCGAAGACCGTCGCCGAGATGCAGGCCAAGGCGGTCGACCTGCAGGCCCTGGACACCCATGTGGTCAGCCCGGACGGCTTCGACCACCCGGGCCAGCTGTCGTCCGCCTACGACCTGACGCTCTTCGCCCGGCACGGGCTGAAGGACGCGGAGTTCCGGGGCTACTGCGGGACGAGGACCGCGAACTTCCCGGCGGGCGGCAAGAAGACCTTCCAGATCCAGAACACCGACCGCCTGCTCACCGGCGCCTGGGGACTGGACGTCTACAAGGGCCTGTTCGGCGTCAAGAACGGCTACACCAGTCACGCCGGCAACACCTTCACCGGCGGTGCCACCCGGGGCGGCCGCACCCTGCTGGTCACCGTCATGCATCCGGCCCCCGGCACCAACGCGGTGTACGAGGAGACCGCCGCGCTCCTCGACTGGGGCTTCGGCAACGGGAGTACGGCGCGGTCGGTGGGGGTGCTGGTCGATCCGCTGAGCGAGGGCGGGGCGAGGGCGGGCTCGTCCGCCTCCGACGGCAAGGGGGCCGCGGGGGCGGCCGGTACGGGGGCGGCCGCGTCGTCGTCCGGTCCTTCGCCGTGGCGGCTCGCGGAGGGCGGGGCTCTGACGCTGGGGCTGCTGGGTGCCGGGGGCTGGGCGCTGCGCCGACGCCGCGCGACGGCCGCCGCCGGTGCCGGTGCCGGCGCCGAGCCCCGTCGGCGCCGGCGCGCGAGGGCCGCCGCCGGGCCCGATGCGAACACCCGGCCCGACTCGAACGACGCGCAGCGGAGTTGACGTCTCGCGGCAGCCGTCCCACCCGCCGGTGCGTACCCGCGGTCCCACGCGGGTCCACCCCCACCCGGTCCGGTGGGACGGCTGCCGCCTCCCCCCTCGGGATGGTCGGCGGAACCCCAGAGCCCCAAGTGTGAAGTTCTGGTGGAGAAGAGTCGAGCATAGGCCTGTTACCGGCCGCAATACCGCGGAGGCGAGTATTCCGCTTGTGTGGATTGCGAAGGCCCTGGCTGAACGGCCGTTCAGCCCCGCCCCACGTACGGCATCGCCGTCGCCAGCACCGTCGCGAACTGCACGTTCGCCGACAGCGGCAGTTCGGCCATGTGCCGCACGGTGCGCGCCACGTCGGCCACGTCCATCACCGGTTCCGGGACGACCTCCCCGTTCGCCTGGAGCGCGCCGGTCTCCATCCGGGCCGTCATCTCGGTGGCCGCATTGCCGATGTCGATCTGCCCGACCGCGATCCCGTAGGGCCGCCCGTCCAGCGAGAGCGACTTGGTGAGCCCGGTCAGCGCGTGCTTGGTCGCGGTGTAGGCGACGGAGCGCGGGCGGGGCGTGTGCGCCGAGATCGACCCGTTGTTGATGATCCGGCCGCCCTGCGGGTCCTGCTCCTTCATCTGCCGGAAGGCGGCCTGCGCGCACAGGAACGCCCCGTTGAGGTTCGTGTCCACGACGTGCCGCCACGCGTCGTACGACAGGTCCTCGACGGCCACTCCGCCGGGCCCGAACGTCCCGGCGTTGTTGAACAGCAGGTCGATCCGCCCGAACCGGTCCACGGCCGCCGCGAACAGCCCGTCGACGTCCCGCTCCACCGCCACGTCCGTGCGGACGGCCAGGGCGGCGCCCTCGGGCACCAGCGCCGCGGTCGCCTTCAGCGTGTCCGGGCGGCGGCCGGCCAGCGCCACCGACCAGCCGGCCCTCAACAGCTCGACGGCGACGGCCCGCCCGATCCCCGAACCCGCACCGGTGACGACCGCGATCTTCGATTGCTTGGCATCCATGGGGCCGCACCCTACGGAGGGCGGCCGGGTCAGGTCACGCTTCCCCGGGGTAGCGCACCCCGATCTGCTCCCGGAGGGTGTCCAGGGTGCGCATGACCGCCAGGGTGCCGGTCAGCGGGACGAGCGGGGACTCCTTCTCGCCGGCCCGCAGGGCCCGCATGACCTCACGGGCCTCGTGGCGCAGGGTGTTGCGGGGGCCGTCGGCCGGGTCCATGGCGAACTCCTCCGGGTCGCGGCCGTCGCGGTGCAGGACGAAGCGCTCGGGGTGGAAGAAGCCGTCCGGAATGTCGATCCGGCCGTGCGAGCCGGTGATCGAGGCGCCGTTGCCGGTACCGCCGACGATGGAACAGTGCACCAGGGCGAGAGCGCCGCTCTCCCATGAGAGCAGCGCACCCGTCTGGAGATCGACGCCCTCCTCCGAGAGCACCGCTCGCGCCGACATCCCGTCCGGCTCCCCGAGCAGCAGGTGCGCGAACGACACCGGGTACACGCCCAGGTCGAGGAGCGCGCCCCCGCCCAGCGCCGGGTCCCGCAGCCGGTGGGCCGGCGGGAACGGCCCCTCCAGGCCGAAGTCCGCCTGCACGGTCCGCACCTCGCCGATCGCCCCGTCCCGGACCAGCGCCGTCAGCCGCCGCACCAGCGGGTTGCAGTACGTCCACATCGCCTCCATCAGGAAGCGGTCGTGCTCCTTCGCCAGCGCGACGAGTTCCTCGGCCTCCCGGCTGTTGACCGTGAACGCCTTCTCGCACAGCACGTTGCGCCCCGCCCGCAGGCAGAGCCCGGCGGCCGCCCGGTGCGCCGCGTGCGGAGTGGCGACGTACACGACGTCGACGTCCTCGTCCCGGGCCAGCGACTCCCAGTCGCCGTAGGCCCGCTCGATCCCGAACCGCTCCGCGAAGGCCCGCGCCGACTCCGGCGACCGCGAGGCGACCGCCGTGATCTCCGCGTCGGGCAGATCCACCAGGTCCGCCGCGAAGGCCGCCGCGATCCCGCCCGTCGCCAGGATCCCCCACCGCACACTCTGCTCAGCCATCCCGGCAGCCCCACCCTCGCTCATGTGTTTCCAGGCAGTCTGTACGAGCTGAGAGCATATGCGGGGGCCGACCGGGTCCAGCAAGAGCGGACCCGTACCGCGAGACCTACGCAGTGGGGGGACCATGCCCGAGCAGCCGGCGCCGACGACACCAGGCGCCCAGGACACCGCCGTATCCCGAGACACCGCGGCCGCGCCGCCCGCCGCCGCGCCGCCCGCCGCCGCGCCGCCCGCCGCCGCGCCGCCCTCCGCCGCGCCACCCGTCGCCCGCCGTGCCGGACTCCTCCTCGTCCTGGTCCTCGGCGGGCTCACCGCGACGCCCCCGCTGGCGATGGACATGTACCTCCCCTCGCTGCCCGAGGTCACCCGCTCCCTGCACGCCCCCGCCGCCACCGTCCAGCTCACCCTCACCGCCTGCCTCGCCGGCATGGCCCTGGGGCAGCTCGCCGTCGGCCCGATGAGCGACCGCTGGGGACGCCGCCGCCCGCTGCTGACAGGTCTCGCCGTCTACCTCGTCGCCACCGCCCTGTGCGCCGTCGCCCCCGACGTCGAGACCCTCGTCGCCCTCCGGCTCGCCCAGGGCCTCGCGGGCGCCGCGGGCATCGTCATCGCCCGGGCCGTCGTACGCGACCTGTACGACGGGGACGCCATGGCCCGCTTCTTCTCCACCCTGATGCTGGTCTCCGGGGCGGCCCCGATCGTGGCCCCGCTGATCGGCGGGCAGATCCTGCGGGTGACGGACTGGCGGGGTGTCTTCGTCGTCCTCACCGTCGTCGGAGCGGCGCTCGCCGCGCTGGTCCTCGTCAAGCTCCCCGAGACCCTGCCGCCCGCCGACCGGCACGCCGGGGGAGCGGCCGGGGCCGTGCGCGCGATGCGCGGCCTCCTCGCCGACCTCCCCTTCACCGGCTACATGCTCGCGGGCGGCTTCGCCTTCGCCGCCCTCTTCGCATACATAAGTGCCTCCCCGTTCGTCATCCAGGAGATCTACGGCGCCTCCCCGCAGACCTTCAGTCTGCTCTTCGGCCTCAACTCCGTCGGGCTGGTGATCGCCGGACAGGTCAACGGCAAGCTGCTGGTCGGCCGGGTCAGCCTGGACAAGGTGCTCGGCGTGGGCCTGGTGGTCACCGTCCTCGCCGCCACCGCCCTGCTGCTGATGTCCACCGGCGCCCTCGGCCCGGTCGGGCTCGCCCCCGTCGCCGCCGCCCTCTTCGTCCTGATGTCCGCGATGGGCGTCACCCTCCCCAACGCCCAGTCCCTCGCCCTGCTGCGCACCCGGCACGCCGCCGGTTCCGCGTCCGCGCTGCTCGGCACCACGTCGTTCCTGGTCGGCGCGGTCGCCTCGCCGCTGGTCGGGATCGCCGGGGAGAGAACCGCCGTGCCCATGGCGGTCGTCCAACTGGCGGGGGCACTGGTGGCACTGGCCTGCTTCATGGGAATGTGCCGTCCCTGGGACGCGCGGGCGAACACCCGTGCGGGAACGGAGAATGGGGGTGTCCCCGTTCGGGCGGAGCCGAGAAAGGCGGAAGAGCGCTGAGCGTGCCGAGACTGCGCGTCGAGACACCGGAACGGGCCGGTCTCGACCCAGCGGAACTCAGACACCTCGTCCGCGAGGTGCGCGACCTGACCACCGGGGAGCGGCCCTGGGCGGCGGGGGCCGTCGTGGTCGCCGGCCGCGGCCCCGTGATCGCCGTGCAGCAGGCCGCGGGCTGGGCCGTGCGCTGGTCCCGGTACGACCCCGAGACCGACGCGGGTGTCGAACTGCCGCCCGCCGACCGGGTCCCGATGACCGTCGACACCCCCTTCGACGTGGCCTCCCTCACCAAACTCTGCACCGCGGTCGCCGCCGTGCAGCAGCTGGAACGCGGCACCCTCGGCATCGACGCCCGCGTCGGCGCCTACCTCCCCGACTTCCACGCGGCCGCCGCCCACGGCATCACCGTCCGCCAGCTCCTCACCCACACCTCCGGCCTGCGCCCCGAACTCCCGCTGTACGACTGCCCGGACGCCGCCGCCCGCCTCGACCTGCTGCGTGCCGAGGCACCCAGCTCCCCGCCCGGCGTCCACCGCTACTCCGACCTGAACATGCTGCTGCTCCAGCACGTCCTGGAGCGCATCACCGGCCGCACCCTCGACGTCCTCGTGCGCGACGGCATCACCCGCCCGCTGGGGATGGCCGCCACCGACTTCGGGCCCTGCCCCGGCGCGGCGGCCACCGAGGACCAGCGGCGGCCGTGGGCCAAGGCGGACCGGGGGATGCTGCGCGGTGTCGTGCACGACGAGAACGCCTGGGCGCTGGGCGGGGTGGCCGGGCACGCGGGTCTGTTCGCCACCGCGCGCGACCTGGCGGTCTTCTGCCGCGCCCTGCTCGCCGGCGGCGCCTACGGACCGGCCCGCATCCTCGGCCCGGACTTCGTGGACCTGCTGCTGAGCCCGCCCGGACTGGGGTTCGTCGTCGACCAGCCGTGGTTCATGGGCGAACTGGCGGGGCGGGGCGCGGCCGGGCACACCGGGTTCACGGGGACGAGCCTCGTCCTCGACCGGGCCACGGACAGCTTCCTGGTCCTGCTGGCCAACACCGTGCACCCGGTGCGGCGGCCCGCGGACAGCGCACCCCGGGCCGCCGCGGCGACCCGCCTCGCCCGGGCTGTCCATACAATCGCCGGGTGAACCACCCCGCAGCGAACGACCTCGCGGCCCCGGCCGACCGGCTCCGTGCCACCCTCGGCCACCTCCTCGACGGCCTCCCGCCCCGGCAGGCCGCGGGCGCGGTCGACCGGCTGATCGCCAACTACCGCGGCGCCACCCCGACCGACGCACCGATCCTGCGGGACCGGGCCGACGTGGTGGCCTACGCGGCGTACCGGATGCCGGCGACCTTCGAGGCGGTACGGTCGGCGCTGGCCGAGTTCGCCGACGCGCTGCCGGAGGGCTGGGCGCCGGACAGCCACGTGGACGTCGGCGGCGGGACGGGCGCGGCCACCTGGGCGGTGACCGACACCTGGGCCGGGGTACGGCCGGTGACGGTCCTCGACTGGGCCGAGCCCGCGCTGGCCCTCGGCAGGGAGATCGCCGCGGCGAACCCGGCGCTGCGCCAGGCGTCGTGGCGGCGCTCCCGGATCGGAGCGGCGCTCACCATCGAGAGCACCGATCTGGTCACGGTGTCGTACGTCCTGAACGAACTCGACGAGGCGGACCGGGCCGCCCTCGTCACCGCCGCCGCGGCCGCCGCGCGGTCCGTGGTGATCGTCGAGGCCGGCACCCCGGCCGGCTACGCCCGGATCATCGAGGCCAGGGACCGCCTGGTCGCGGCCGGTTTCCGGATCGCCGCGCCCTGCCCGCACAGCGCCGCCTGCCCGATCGTCCCCGGCACGGACTGGTGCCACTTCTCCGCCCGGGTCAGCCGCTCCTCCCTGCACCGCCAGGTCAAGGGCGGCTCACTGCCCTACGAGGACGAGAAGTTCAGCTACGTCGCCGCCACCCGCCTGCCGGCCGACCCCGCCCCGGCCCGGGTGGTGCGCCGGCCCCAGATCCGCAAGGGCCAGGTCCTGCTCGACCTGTGCGAGCCCGACGAGCAGCTGCGCCGGACGACGGTCACCAAACGCCACGGCGACCTGTACCGGGCGGCACGGGACGCGGACTGGGGAGACCCGTGGCCGCCGGGAGACCGGAAGGAGTGACGGTGTGACGGGCGTGAGGCCCTCTAACGGCCGTGAGTCGACATTCGGCTCGCGATGCCTTCTCACCTCCGCGAGGCCCGCCCAGGCCGTGGGGCCTTCTCACTCCGGCGAAGGGTGCCGCGGGCGTGAAGCCCTCTAACCTCCGCGAGATCCGCCGCGGGCGTGAGCCCCTGTAACCCCCGCAAACCCCCCTCACCACCGCAATGCGCTCCCGCCCCCCGTACCCCCCTTCACGCCCAGATGGGACCATAAGGCATGCTGTCGGGACCACAGCGAGGCGAGGGCGATAGATGAGCGCGACGTTCGGCGGTCGGAGTGGTCGGAGCGGTCGGCAGGGCAAACTCTCCCAGTGGCTGCTCGGACGCCGCCCGAAGGAGACAGCCGCCGCCGACGACACCCGTGAGGACCTGCTGCTCGCCGCCGCCGCGGCCGGCCTCCCGCTGGCCCCCGCCGCCCACCCCGCCCCCGGCTACGGCTGCTCCTGCGACCGCGTGGGCTGTCCGACCCCCGCCCGGCACCCGGTGTCGTTCGCCTGGCAGACGCAGTCCACCACCGACCGCGCCCAGATCGAACGCTGGGCCCGGCACCAGCCGCAGGCCAACTTCATCACCGCGACCGGCATGACCCACGACGTCCTGGACGTCCCGCTGGAAGCCGGCCGGCAGGCGCTGGAGCGGCTGCTCGCGAGCGGTGTGGAGGTCGGCCCGGTCGCCGAGAGCGACGACGGCCGCATGCTGTTCTTCACCCTCACCCGCGGCACCCCCGAGGACGAGGACGAGTGGTGGCCGTGCGAGCTGGACTGCCACCCCGAGACCATGGACGAGCACCCCGGGCTGCGCTGGCACTGCCGGGGGTCGTACGTCCTGGTGCCGCCCGCCCGCCTGCCCGGCGACGACGACCGGCGCGTGCACTGGGTACGCGGCCCCGAGCACGCGCTGCCCGACCCGCTGAGCCTGCTGGAGACCCTCACCGACGCCTGTGCCCGGCACGCGGGGGAGGAGCCCGGTCAGGCGGCGGCCGCCTGGCCGCAGCGGCGCTGACCGCTGCGGCGCTGACCGTGCCTCCCGGGCTCCCGAGGCGGCCCCTCGGCGGAGTTCAGGACCCCTGTGCGGACGTCAGCCCCTGGATGCGCCCGAGGACCGACACCTTCCCGGTGCCCGCCGGGTCCAGGGCCACCTGGTTGGAGACGAACTGCATCGTCAGCGACTGCTTGATCTCCCCCTTGGTGAGCGCCTTGACGTCCTGGTTCTGGACCGGCACCGCGGTGCCCGCGGCGGCGGTCTGCTTGGCGTAGTAGCGGGTGGCGAAGAACACCAGTGCCCCGCCGTCGGCGGTGCGCAGCGCGAGCGGGGCGTAGTCGCCGCCGGTGAGCGGCTCGTCGATGTACTGGGTGGCGAGCCCCGGCTTGGTCGACTTCCTGCGGTCCGTCCGCCAGCCGCTGGTGTGCGCGCCGGCCGCGAAGACCCCACCGCCGCTCTTCAGGTACGTGACGTAGTCCTGGCCCAGGTCGCCCGGCGGGACGGCGAGCCGGGTGCTGTTCGCCGGTACGGCCTCGGCCCAGCCGTCCTTGTCGGTCGGGAACTTCGGCACGTCGCCCGGGGCGACCAGCGTCAGATACGCCACCTGGAACGGTTCGGAGAGGCTGTCGCGGGTGAAGACCAGCAGCCAGCGGTCGTCGCCGCCCTTGTTGCCGTGCGCGTCGGCGAGGAACCAGCGGGGCCAGCCCGCCTTCTTGGGGATGGTGTAGGTGACGTCGTCGAACTCCAGCGCGGAGTGGCCGGAGTTGCCGCCGGGGCTGTTGACGTGCCCGGCCTTCAGACGCGCGGAGTCGATGTCGGCGAGGGCGCCGGTCGTGCGGTCCGCGTCCAGGGAACCGTCGTACGCCTTGTCGGCCTTGTTGTACGCGTCCGTGAACTGCCGCAGCGCCTTCGCCGCTTCGGCGCGGGTGGTGGTGGGGAGCACCTCGCGCTCCCCGTGCACCACCACGCACCCGCTCGCCGTCAGTGACAGGACGGTCAGCGAGACCGCCAGGAGCGCCTTCCGGTCACGCCCGCGGAGCCGTCGAGGGCCGCGACCCCTGGTCGTCAGGTGCGTCATGAGGTGCCTTCACCTTCCCCTTCCCGGAGGCGAACCCTACCGGGGCGAAGAAGAGGACGAGCGTGGGGACCAGGTACAGCAGCCACACCGTGACCTGGAGCACGGTCGGGTCGGGCTGGAAGTTGAACACGCCCTTGAGCAGCGTCCCGTACCAGCTGTCCGGCGGGATGGTGCCGCTGATGTCGAAGGCCTGGTTCGTCAGCCCCGGGATCCAGTCGGCCTCCTGGAGGTCGTGGAAGCCGTACGCCAGCACGCCCGCCGCCACCACGACCAGCATGCCGCCGGTCCAGGTGAAGAACCTCGCCAGGTTGATCTTCAGGGCGCCCCGGTAGAAGAGCCAGCCGAGGAACACGGCGGTGGCCAGGCCGAGCGCCACGCCGATCAGCGGGCGCGGGGTGCCGTCGCTGGCCGCGTGCACGGACGCCCACACGAACAGCGCGGTCTCCAGGCCCTCCCGGCCCACGGCGAGGAACGCGGTGGCGACCAGCGCGCCGGTGCCCATCGCGAGGGCCGCGTCGAGCTTGCCGTGCAGCTCCGACTTCAGGTGCCGGGCGGTGCGCCGCATCCAGAACACCATCCACGTCACCAGGCCGACCGCGATGACGGACAGCGACCCGCCGAGCGCCTCCTGCGCCTCGAACGTGAGCTCCTGGGAGCCGAATTCGAGCGCACACCCGAAGCCCATGGCGATGAGCACGGCCACGCCGATACCGGTCCAGATCGGCTTCAGGGCGTCCGTCCGCCCGGTCTTGACCAGGTAGGCGATGAGGATGCAGACGACGAGCGAGGCCTCCAGGCCCTCCCGCAGACCGATCAGGTAGTTGGAGAACACGGATCACGCCCCCTTGGCGGAATCGGAAGACCCGGAAGCGGAAGCCCCGGCGGACCCGGAAGCCCCGGCGGACCCGGAAGCCCCGGAGGACCCCGCGGACCCGGAGAACAGCGTCCGGCCCCACCAGTCGTCCTCGTCCCGGACGCCGGGCGGGACCGCGAAGACCGCCGAACCCACGTGCTGGATGTAGTCGTTGAGCGCGTCGGAGGCGGACAGCTTGCGCTGCAACGGGATGAACCCCTTGCGCACGTCACGCATGTAGGCGAGGAAGAACAGCCCGGCGTCCAGCCGCCCGAGCCCGTCGGTGCCGTCGGTGAACGAGTAGCCCCGGCGCAGGATGGTGATCCCGCCGTTGGAGTCGGGGTGCGCGAGGCGCACGTGGGCGTCGGGCTTCATCGCCTTCAGGAACGGCTCGTCGTGCTCCTTGGCCTTGCCGACCGGTGCGCCTTCGCCCTTGTCCCGCCCGAACACGTCCTCCTGCTCCTGGAGCGAAGCGCGGTCCCAGGTCTCGATGTTCATGCGGATGCGCCGGGCGACCAGGTACGACCCCCCGGTCATCCAGGCCGGGCCGTCCCCCTCCGCCGCCCAGACGAACTTGTCCAGCCGGTCGGTCTCGGTGCCCGCGATGTTGCGGGTGCCGTCCTTGAATCCCATGAGGTTGCGCGGGGTCTGGGCGTCCGGGGTGGTCGACGAGGTCTTCCCGAAGCCGAGTTGGGACCAGCGGACGGCGACCTTGCCGAAGCCGATCCGGGCGAGGTTGCGGATGGCGTGCACGGCGACCTGCGGATCGTCGGCGCAGGCCTGGACGCACAGGTCGCCGCCGGTCCGGGCCCTGTCGAGGTTGTCCCCGGGGAACTTCGGCAGGTCCACGAGGGCGGCCGGCCGCTGCCCGGCGAGCCCGAACTTCTCGAACAGGGAGGGGCCGAAGCCGATCGTCAGCGTCAGCCGGGACGGCTGGAGCCCGAGCGCCTCACCGGTGTCGTCCGGCGGCGCCTCGGCGAGTCCGCCGTACGCCCCCTCGCCGACCGCCTTCCCGGCGGTCATCCGGCGGGCCGCCGCGGTCCAGTCCTTCAGCAACTGGACGAACGCGTCCCGGTCGTCGGTCTTCACGTCGAACGCGGCGAAGTGCAGCCGGTCCTGGACGGGCGTGGCGATACCGGCCTGGTGGGCGCCGTGGAACTCCACCGCGCCCCCGCTCCCGGCGGTGCTCGCCGGGGCCGTGTCCTGGCCGGCCTCGGCCACCGCCACCGCGCCCCCGGCCACCGCCGCGCCGAGCGCGAGCCCGGCACCGCCCCAGCCGATGAGCGCCCGTCGTGAGGGGTTCGTCTTCTCGGTCGTCATCTCCGGCCCCTTACTTGACGACGGCCGCGGCGAGCTTGGACAGCGGCTCGGCGAGGGCGTTGACCGCGTCGGACAGCTCCTTGCGCTGATCCTTGGTGACCTTGTCGTAGGAGACGAAGTCGTAGGACGTCTTGTCGGACCGGTACGTGTCGAGCAGCGTGTCCAGGGCGGCGAACTGCCGGTCGAGTTCGGCGGTCAGGGCCCGGTCGTTCTTCGTGGCGACCGGCTTGAGCAGCTCGTAGGCCTTCTGGGCGCCCTCGACGTTGGCCTTGAAGTCGACCAGGTCGGTGTGGGAGTAGCGGTCCTCCTCGCCGGTGACCTTGCCGGTGGCGACCTCGTCGAGCAGCTCCTTGGCGCCGTTGGCCATGGAGGTCGGGGTGATCTCGGCCTTGCCGACCCGCTTCTGCCAGTCGGTCAGGTCGGCGACGAGCTGGTCGGCGAGCGCCGCCTCCGTGGCGCCGGTCTTCTTGTCGGCCCACAGGGACTTCTCGAGCCGGTGCCAGCCGGTCCACTTCTGGCCCTCTTCCAGGCCGTCGGCACGGGTGTCGGTCTTCGGGTCGATGTCACCGAAGGACTCGGCGATCGGCTCGGTGCGCTCCCAGCCGAGCCGCGAGGGGGAGTACGCCTTCCGGGCGGCGTCCAGGTCCCCGGCCTTGACGGCGTCGGCGAAGGTCCGTGCGAGCGGCACGGTGGCGTCGGCCTGCTCCTGGGCGTACGCGCGGTAGTCGGCGACGGCCTTGTCGAGCGCCGGGTCGCGCTTGGCGACCGTGCCGGAGCCGGTGACGGTGAGCTTCTGCCGGATGCCGTGCCCCTTCATCCCGGGCCGGCAGGCTATCTCGTACGACCCGGCCTTCACCTCGGCGGTCAGCGTGTACTTGGTCCCCGGTCCGATGTTCTCCTTCTCGGAGACGATCCGGTCGTCGGGGAAGAGGATCTCGACCTCGGTGGCCCTGGAGCCCTTGTTCTCGATGGCGAGGGTGACGTGGCCGGCGGGGACCGACGTCGCCGAGGTCTCGCAGGTGGAGTCGGCGGCGGTCACCCGGATCGCGTCACTGCCCTTGGCGTCGCTCTTCGCCGTGCAGGCCGCGAGGGCGGTCAGAGCCGCCGCGGTGGCGGCGGCGGTGACGGTGAGTCGGACGGCACGCATGCAGGCTCCCGGCGAGACGGTGTGGTGAGGCTGCCCTAACTTACCTGAGCCTTACCTCACTCATACCCATGCGGGGTGTGATTCACCCGACACAGGAAAATCACCGGCAGGATCGCGGATGCTTCAATTCCGGAGTGACTGACTACGACGTGCTGCGTGTCTTCTGCGCGGCGAACGGCGGATACGGCAACGAACTCGGCGTCGTCCGCGACGGCTCGGGACTGCCCGAGCGGGAGGAGCGGCAGGCGCTGGCCGGGAAACTCGGGTTCAGCGAGACCGTGTTCGTGGACGACCCGGAGCGCGGGGTCGTCGACATCTACACCCCCACCCTGCGCCTGCCCTTCGCCGGGCACCCGTGCGTCGGCACGGCCTGGCTGCTGGACGTACCCGAACTGGTCACCCCCGCCGGGGTGGTCGGCGCCCGGCTGGACGGGGAGTTCAGCTGGATCGAGGCGCTCCCGGAGTGGGTCCCGCCGCGCACCCTGCGCCAGTACGCCACGGCCGCCGAGGTGGACGCGCTGCCGGTGCCGCCACCGGGGGAGTGGGTCTACGCCTGGGCCTGGGAGGACGAGTCGGCCGGCCGGGTCCGCGCCCGCGGCTTCCCCGGCCGCGACGACGGGATCGAGGAGGACGAGGCGACCGGGGCCGCGGCCCTGCTGCTCACCGACCGGCTGGGCCGCGCCCTGAACATCACCCAGGGCAAGGGCTCGCAGATCCTCACGGCACC
This sequence comes from Streptomyces sp. NPDC021562, assembly GCF_040640875.1. Classification (NCBI taxonomy): domain Bacteria; kingdom Bacillati; phylum Actinomycetota; class Actinomycetes; order Kitasatosporales; family Streptomycetaceae; genus Streptomyces; species Streptomyces sp. NPDC021562. Next base: position 75,077 of record NZ_JBFACN010000010.1, on the reverse strand, counting down.
GCAGCCGTACGGCTGGGTGGAGATCGGCGGGCGGGTCCTCCTGGAGGGCCCGGAGAAGCAGCCGGGGGCTCAGCCGGCGGTCGGCTTCCCGCCCCGGCCGCGCCGCGTGTAGTACCAGGCCATGTTGGACGACACACCCGTCAGCAGCACCCAGACCACGCCGACCGGCCAGCTGCCCTGGACGAAGGAGATGACGGCGGCGACGACGGCGAGGACGCAGACGGCCAGGGCGTAGAGGGCGAGGCGGGGCATGGGGTCGCTTTCCTGACGGGCGCGGGATCGGGCGCGGGGACACTGCTGGCGCCCACCAGTGTCCCCCATCCGCTCACACGTCCGTGACGCGGAGCCCGGCGTGTGCCTTGTAGCGGCGGTTGACCGAGATCAGGTTCGCGACCAGCGACTCCACCTGGTGGGCGTTGCGCAGCCGCCCCGCGAAGACGCCCCGCATCCCGGCGATCCGCCCGGCCAGCGCCTGCACGGTCTCCACGTCGGCCCGCGCCTCGCCCAGCACCATCACGTCGGTGTCGATCTCCTCGATCTCCGGGTCCTGGAGCAGCACGGCCGACAGGTGGTGGAAGGCCGCGGTGACCCGCGAGTCGGGCAGCAGCGCCGCCGCCTGCTCGGCCGCGCTGCCCTCCTCCGGCTTGAGCGCGTAGGCGCCCTTCTTGTCGAAGCCGAGCGGGTTGACGCAGTCCACGACCAGCTTCCCGGCCAGTTCCGCGCGCAGCGACTCCAGCGTCTTGCCGTGCCCGTCCCACGGCACGGCGACGATCACGATGTCGCTGCGGCGCGCGCACTCGGCGTTGTCGGCGCCCTCGACGCCGTGCCCGAGCTCCTCGGCGGCGGCCCGCGCGCGCTCCGCGGCCCGGGAACCGATGATCACCTTCTGGCCGGCCCGGGCCAGCCGGTAGGCGAGGCCCTTGCCCTGCGGCCCGGTGCCGCCGAGCACACCCACGACCAGGCCGGAGACGTCGGGCAGGTCCCAGGGGTCCTTGGCGGGGGCCGGCTGCTGTGCACTGTCGGAAGAGGTCATGGGGCCGACTCTACGTCCGCGCGGGCGGCCGTACCCGGTCAGGTGAGCCGGTTCACCGGCACCCGGCGGAACGTGATCGTCGTGTACGCGCTGAAGTCACCGGTCTCGTACAGCAGTCCCACGGTGTCCGCGTCGACGCGGGCCAGATCGGAGTAGGCCGCGGGCAGCCCGTCCACGGTGTACGCGGACCGCCAGGTGGTGCCTCCGTCGGCGGAGGCGCGGATCGTCATCAGGGCGCGGGCGGCCGGATCGGCGGGCCCGGAGTACAGCAGCAGGTCCGGGTCGCGGAGTTGGAGCACACTGGCCTCGCAGACGGGGGCGGCGAGCCCGGCCTGCGGCCGGAACGGCCGGACCAGGGTCCGCCCGCCGTCCTCCGAGTGCGCGTCGGCGCGGTTCCCGGGCGCCGGCGAGTCGTTGCGGGTGTTGAAGTAGACGCGTCCGTCGGGGAGTTCGGCGGCGCTGGTCTCGTTCACGTTGATGTACCCGTCGGTGTTCTCGTCGACGTAACCGAGGTACCACGTCACACCGCGGTCGTCGCTGAGCAGACAGTGCCCGCTGTTGTACTTCGCCTCGGTCCCGTCGTCGCCGCCCGTGGGCGGGACGGTGTGGTTGGCGGGTACGACGACCCGTCCCGACCGCAGCTGGACAGCGTGTCCGGGGGTGGTCGCGTACCACCGCCACCCCGGCTTCTTCACCGACCCGGTGATCTCGGCCGGGTCGGACCACGTCACCCCGTCGTCGTCGCTGTGCTGCACCCACACCCGCCGCCCGTCCGCGTCGGACACCTGCCCGCGCAGGACGGCGTCCTCGGTGGCGGAGGCGGCGCTGCGCACGTGCACCAGCAGGATCCGGCCGGTGTCCAGGACGACCGGGGCGGGGTTGCCGGCCAGGTCGCTCCCGTTGCGCGCGGCGACCTGGAGCGCTCCCCAGGTACGGCCGCCGTCGCCCGACCTCTTCAGCACGATGTCGATGTGCCCGTGGTCGGCGGCCGAGTCCGCTCTTCCCTCGCAGAAGGCGAGGACCGTACCCGCCCGGGACACCACCACCGCGGGGATCCGGAAACTGGCGTAACCCTCGGTGCCCGCGTGAAAGGGGATGCTTGCCGCCGCGTCGCTCATGGGGCGCCTCCTCCCCGGGTCGGGCGAACTCGGGGTGAACACCGCGTCACGAGTGACCGATTGCGGCAGTATGCGGGGACATGGACGCCGTACGGGTCGCGTTGCTGCGCGAAGTGCTCGCCGGGACCGAGTGGCTGCAGGCCACGCGGAGATTCGCCGGGGTGCTGCGCGGCTCGGTGGTGGCGCACGGCGGGGGACTGCTGCTGGCCGGCACCCCCGGTCACGAGCCGTGGCATCTCGCCGCGCACCTGGTGGACGAGGCGGCCTGGTCCGGTACGCCGGAACTGGCGCCGACCCTGGTACGGCACGACGCGCGCCCCACCGACCCCGCGCACCTCGCGGTCGGCCCCGGCCGCATCGAGGCCGCCCGCCGGGGCGAGACGCTGCTGGTGGTGACGCGGGGGGAGACCCAGGCCCTGCTGGAACGGGTCCACACGGCCCGCCGCGCCGGCGTCACGGTCCTGACCCTGTCCACCACCGCCGGCGACGCGCTGACCGCGATGGCGCACGAGGCCCTCGTCGTCCCCGAGGGCGCGGAACTGGACCTCGACACGGTCCAGCACCTGGTCAGCGCCGCGACCGGCGAGAACGGGCCGTCCCCACGGGGGCGCCGCTTCCGGGACCGCCTGGCGAGGCTGGCGGACACGCTGCTGGCCCCGCCGCCGGCACCCTGATGTCAGGCCTCGTCCGAGGAGTCACCGGCCGGCGCGTCGTGCCACCGCGGGTCGTTCTCCCACTCGAGGTTGCGTTCGCGGGCGGTCTCCATGGCGTGCTCCGCCTCGGCCCTGGTGGTGTAGGGGCCGAACCGGTCCTTCGCGGGGCAGTCCGGCCCCTCCTCGACCTTCTTGTGCTGCAGGCAGTAGTACCACTCGCCCGCCTTAGCGACGGTCCGCTTCTTGAACAAGGCCATGACCGGCTCCTTTCGCCATCCACATGTTCCCGCATGCCCGCTGGTTAGACTCGCTGACATGTCTGGCCAGTCGCTGCTCGTACCAGGGGAGCTCTCTCCCACCCGTTCGGTACCCGGAAACATCCGCCGACCCGAGTACGTCGGCAAACCCGCGCCGACCCCGTACACCGGGTCCGAGGTGCAGACCCCGGAGACCATCGAGGCGATGCGGATCGCCGGTCGTATCGCCGCCCGGGCGATGGAGGAGGCCGCGAAGATCATCGCGCCGGGGGTGACCACCGACGAACTGGACAAGGTCGCGCACGAGTACATGTGCGACCACGGGGCCTACCCCTCCACGCTCGGCTACCGGGGCTTCCCCAAGTCGCTGTGCACCAGCGTCAACGAGGTCATCTGCCACGGCATCCCGGACTCGACCGTGCTCCAGGACGGCGACATCGTCAACCTGGACGTGACGGCGTACATCGGCGGGGTGCACGGCGACAACAACGCGACCTACCTGGTCGGGGACGTCGACGAGGAGAGCCGGCTGCTGGTCGAGCGCACCCGCGAGTCCCTGAACCGGGCGATCAAGGCGGTCCGGCCGGGCCGCCAGATCAACATCATCGGCCGGGTCATCGAGTCGTACGCCAAGCGGTTCGGCTACGGGGTGGTCCGCGACTTCACCGGGCACGGCATCAGCTCGTCGTTCCACTCCGGGCTGATCATCCCGCACTACGACAGCCCGCACGCGACGACCGTGATGCAGCCCGGGATGACCTTCACCATCGAGCCGATGCTCACGCTCGGGACGCACGAGTACGACATGTGGGAGGACGGCTGGACCGTCGTCACCAAGGACCGCAGGCGCACCGCGCAGTTCGAGCACACGCTGGTGGTGACCGACACCGGCGCGGACATCCTCACCCTGCCGTAGCGCCCCTCCCGGCATCCCGCCCCGCACCGGGGCGGGGCGGGGGCCGGTCAGCCGGTGGCGGAGCAGTACTCGTTCGTGCCCTGCCAGAACCGGTACAGCTCCTGGCCGCAGTACTGCGAGAAACCGTCGACGCCCAGGTGGCGCAGCAGCGCGTCGATCACGTCGAAGAACGCGCTGTTGATCGACGGCACCCACAGCAGCGCGAACACGAACAGCAGGCCGAACGGCGCGAACGGCTCCACCTGCCGCCTCACGCCGTACGACAGCCAGGGCTCGATCACGCCGTAGCCGTCCAGGCCCGGCACCGGCAGGAAGTTCAGGATCGCGGCGGTGACCTGGAGCAGGGCGAGGAAGGCGAGGGCGTACCGGAAGTCGCGCGGCACGCCGTCCAGGGCGTCCAGCCAGAAGGGGGCGGTGCAGACGGCGGCGAACAGCACGTTCGTCAGCGGTCCTGCCGCCGAGACGAGGCTGTGCCGCCAGCGGCCGCGGATCCGGCCGCGCTCGATGAAGACCGCACCGCCGGGCAGACCGATCCCGCCCATGATCACGAACACCACCGGCAGCACGATGCTCAGCAGCGCGTGCGTGTACTTCAGCGGGTTCAGGGTCAGATAGCCCTTCGCGCCCACCGTGACGTCCCCGCTGTGCAGGGCGGTACGGGCGTGCGCGTACTCGTGCAGGCAGAGGGAGACGATCCACGCCGCCGTCACGAAGAGGAACACGGCGACGCCGGGCTGCTGGGCGAAACCGGACCAGGTGGCCCACCCGGTCACCGCGGTGACGGCCAGGATCCCGACGAACACGGGACTGATCCGCCGGTCGCTGGGGCGGGTGGTGGTGGCGGTCATGGCGGGGGACTCCCGGGTCGCGTCGGTGGACGTGGCGGTGCGGTGGCGTGCGGGGTCGACCGTACAGGTGACGTGGGAAGAACGTCGTGCGCGGGGCCACGGGTTCCGGCTCGGCGGTACGCATCCGAAACCCACGGGCGCCGCGGGGGCGTCCCCGGGGACAATGAACCCCGTGCGCTATCGGATCCTCGGCACCACCCAGGTACTCCGCCCCGACGGTACGGCCGTCCCCGTGGGCGGGGCGCGGCTGCGTGCCCTGCTGGCCGTGCTGGCGCTGCGGGCCGGCCGCCCGGTGCCCGCCGGACTGCTCGTCGACGAGGTCTGGTGCGACGACCCGCCCGCCGACGCGAACGGCGCGCTCCAGGCGCTGGTCGGCCGGCTGCGACGGGCCCTCGGCGCGGACGCGATCGTGTCCGACGGCGGCGGCTACCGCCTCGCCGCCGCCCCCGACGACGTCGACCTGCACCGCTTCGAACGGCTCACCGGCGAGGGCCTGCGCGCCCTCGCCGACGGCGACCCGGCCAAGGCGGCGACCTCCCTCGACGACGCCCTCGCCCTCTGGTACGGCCCGGCCCTCGCCGACCTGCCCGACCGCACCGCCGAGGCGGCCCGTGCCGACGTCCGCCGCCTGGACGCGCTGCGCGCCCGCCACACCGCCGCCCTCGCCCTCGGGCAGGCCGAGCAGTCCCTGCCCGAGCTGACCGCCCTGTGCGACGCCCACCCGCTCGACGAACCGCTCCAGGCCCTGCGCCTGCGCGCGCTGGCCGCCACCGGCCGCACCGCCGAGGCGCTGGCCGCCTACGACGGCGTACGGCACCTGCTCGCCGACCGCCTCGGCTCCGACCCGGGACCCGAACTGCGCGCCCTCCACGCCGCGTTGCTGGAGCCGATACCGGCGCCGACGGCACCGGCGCCGCACCCGGGCAACCTGCGGGCCCGGCTCACCTCCTTCGTCGGACGCGAGGCCGACATCGAGACCATCCGCGGCGACCTCCGCGCCGCCCGGCTGGTCACCCTGCTCGGGCCCGGCGGGGCCGGCAAGACCCGGCTGTCGCAGGAGGCCGCCGAGACCGTGCGGTCCGCCGCCCCGGACGGGGTCTGGCTCGCCGAGCTGGCCCCCGTCGACGATCCCGCCGCCGTACCCGAGGCGGTGCTCAGCGCGCTCGGCGCCCGCGAGACCGTGCTCTACGGCGCCGGCGCCGAGGGCATGCGGGCCGCCGCCGACCGGCACGACGACCCGGTCGAGCGGCTCGTCGAGCACTGCGCCCGGCGCCGGCTGCTGATCATCCTCGACAACTGCGAGCACGTCGTCGACGCGGCGGCCGACCTCGCGGCCCGGCTCCTGGAGCGCTGCCCGGACCTGACCGTGCTGGCCACCAGCCGCGAACCGCTCGGCGTGCCGGGAGAGTTGCTGCGCCCGGTGGAACCGCTGCCCGATCCGGTGGCGCTGCGGCTGTTCGCCGACCGGGGTGCCGCGGCCCGCCCGGGGTTCACGGTGGACGCCGACGAGGAGACCGCGGCGGCCTGCGCCGAGATCTGCCGCCGCCTGGACGGACTGCCCCTCGCCATCGAACTGGCCGCCGCCCGGCTCCGGATGCTCACCCCGCGCCAGATCGCCGACCGGCTGGACGACCGCTTCCGCCTGCTCACCTCCGGCAGCCGTACCGTGCTGCCCCGCCAGCAGACCCTGCGCGCGGTCGTGGACTGGTCCTGGGACCTGCTCGACGCCGGTGAACGGGACGTCCTCGGCCGGCTCTCGGTCTTCGCGGGCGGCTGCGACCTGACCGCCGCCGAGGCCGTCTGCGGACCCGCCGCCCTCGACGCGCTCGGCTCCCTCGTCGACAAGTCCCTGGTGGTGGCGGCCCCTTCGACGGTCGACGGCGGGATGCGCTACCGGCTCCTGGAGACCGTCGCCGAGTACGCGGGCGAACGCCTCGACGAGAGCGGCGAACGGGCCGCCGCCGAACGCGCCCACCTGACGTACTACCGCGAACTCGCCCGCACCACCGACCCGTTGCTGCGCGGCTCCGGCCAGCGCGGCGCGCTGGCACGGTTCGGGCTGGAGTACGAGAACCTGCGCACCGCCCTGCGGCACGCCGTCGCCGCCCGCGACGAGCAAGAGGCGCTGTGCCTCGCGCACGCCCTGATCTGGTACTGGCAGATGCGCGACCAGCGGATCGAGACCCGCACCTGGTGCGGCGAGATCATGGCCCTCGGCCCCGATCCCTTCGCCGAACCGGTCACCCCCGCCGAACCGGTCTGGCAGCGTCTGACCGCCGCCCCGCCGCCGTACACCGGCGAGGTGCTCACCGAGGCCCGGCGCGGCGTCCACGTGGCGCACATGGCCTGCATGGACACCGAGCTGGACGTCTGGCAGACCCCGGCCGCGCAGGCCAAGCTGCGCGCCGTCACCCAGGTCTACCGTCCCGGTCTGCCGCAGACCTCCCGCGCCCCCGGCATGTTCTGGTTCTACGCCGTGATGCTGACCGGCGGCATGGACCGGCTGCGCACCATCGTGGATGACGGTGTCGACGTCTGCCGCCGCACACCCGACTACGAGTGGGAGCTGGCCGCCGCCCTCCAGATGCGGGCCAACGTGCTGGCCAACCGCGCCGCCTGGGCCGGTGACGCCACCCGCGACGCCGACGAGTCGCTGGAGATCTTCCGCCGCCTCGGGGACGACTGGGGCACCGCCGAGGCCCTCTCCGCGCGCGCCGAGTCACTGGAGCGCAGGGGAGAGTTCCAGGCTGCCGCCGCCGACTTCCGGGCCGCCGTCGAGCACGCCACCCGGCTCGGCGCCCACGCCCAGGTCAACGTGCTCCAGGCCCGCCTCGGCACCGTGCTGCTGGAGGCCGGTGACGCCGAGGACGGCGAGCGGCTGCTGCGCGAGGTCCTGGAGCGTGCCGACGGCCCGACCGAGGCGAGGCCCGCCGCGCGGCTCTTCCTGTCCGGCTGGCTCATGCTGGACGGCCGGCTCACCGAGGCCCGCGAGCAACTCCGGCTGCTGCGCGAGGAGTTCAAGATCGCGCATTTCGTCGTCTTCGACGCCCTGATCCTCACCCAGGAGGGCTGGGTGGACGCCCTGGAGGGCTTCCACGCCGAGTCCCTGACCCGGCTCAGGCAGGCGTTCCGGCACATCGCGGATCCGCTGACCGAGGCCATCGCCCCGCATCTGCGGTCCGTCTGCCTGACCGGCGCCGCACTCGCCCTGGCCGGACTCGACGGCGGTGCCCGTGCCGCGGACGCGGCCCGCTGCCTGGGCGCCGCCGAAGCCCTGCTGCCGCCCGGACACGTGCCGACCGGCAGCGAGCGCACGATGCGCGAGCGGACGGCGGCCAGGGTCCGGACCGCGGTCGGCGACGACCGGGTCTACGCGTCGGCGTACGCCGAGGGCGGTGGCCTCTCCCTCGCGGAGGCCACCGCCCTGGTCTGAGCTCCCCCGGCGGCCCTCAGCTCTTCGTACGGAATTTGTGGATCGCGTACGGCGCCGCCACCGCGGTGATCGCGGCCGACCAGGCCAGCGTCACCCACAGGTCGTGCGCCACCGGTCCGCCGACCATCAGGCCGCGCGCGGCGTCGGCGAGCGTGGACAGCGGGTTGTAGTCGGTGAAGGACCGCAGCCAGCCCGGCATCGAGTTCGTCGGCGCGAAGATCGAGGAACCGAACTGGAGCGGGAACAGCACCAGGAACCCCATGGCCTGCACGGACTGGGCGTTCTTCAGGATCACGCCCAGGGTGAGGAACACCCACATGATCGAGGAGGCGAACACCGCGGACAGCCCCACGGCGGCCAGCAGCCCGGCCCAGTGGTGGATGTGGAACCCGACGAGCACGGCGACGATCATCAGCACGGCGGTCGCGAACAGCATCCGCACCAGTTCCACCGAGATCTTCGCGAACAGCACCGAGCCGCGCCCGATCGGCAGCGACCGGAACCGGTCCATCACACCGGAGTTGAAGTCCTGGCTGAACCCGGTGCCGACGCCCTGCGAGAGCGTCATGCTCATCATCGCGATCATGCCCGGGATGACGTACTGGACGTAGCCCTCCTGACCGCCGCCGAGCGCCTGCCCGATCGAGCCGCCGAAGACGTACACGAACAGCAGCGTGAAGACGACCGGCATCAGCAGCGCGTCGAACATGGACTCCGGGTCCTGCCGGATCCACAGCAGGTTGCGGCGGACCAGCGCTCCGGTGTGGCGCAGATGGGCGCGCAGCGGGATGGGGGCGTCGTCAGCGGGGACGGTGGTGGCGCTCATACGGCGACCTCCTGACGGTCGTCGGTGGGTTCGGGGTCCTGCGGGGCACTGGCCCGGTGGCCGGTGAGGGACAGGAACACCTCGTCCAGGCTGGGCAGTTCGGTGGTGATGGAGCTGATGGTGATACCGCGCGCGGTGACGGCGCCGACCACCGCGGTCAGCTGCTCGTCGCTGAGGATCGGCACCAGCAGGGTGCCGCTCTCCGTGTCCACGGTCGTCGAGGCGAGCCCGGTGATGCCCAGCTCGTCGATCATCTCGGCGAGCGGCCGCACCTGCAACGGGTCGACGGGCCGCACCCGCAGCGTCCGGCCGCCGACCTTCGCCTTCAGCTCCTCCACCCGGCCGTTCGCGATGACCTTCCCGCGGTCCACGACGGTCAGTTCGGAGGCGAGCTGCTCGGCCTCCTCCATGTACTGGGTGGTCAGCAGGACGGTCACGCCGTCGCCGACCATGGCCTTGACCTCGGCCCACACCTCGTTGCGGGTGCGCGGGTCGAGACCGGTGGTGGGCTCGTCCAGGAAGAGCACCTGGGGGTGCCCGATCATCGAGGCGGCGAGGTCGAGGCGGCGCCGCATACCGCCGGAGTAGGTGGCGGCGGGCCGGCGCGCGGCCTCGGTCAGCGAGAACCGCTCCAGCAGTTCGTCGGCCCGGGCCCGCGCGTCCTTGCGGGACAGGTCCAGCAGCCGTCCGATCAGGTACAGGTTCTCCCAGCCCGGCAGCTTCTCGTCCACCGAGGCGTACTGACCGGTCAGCCCGATCACCCGGCGCAGCCGGCGGGGCTGGCGCAGCACGTCGTACCCGGCGACGAACGCCTCCCCGGCGTCGGGCCGCAGCAGCGTGGACAGGATGCGTACGAGGGTCGTCTTGCCGGCCCCGTTCGGCCCGAGCACACCCATCACGGTGCCCTCGCGGACGTCCAGATCAACTCCGTCGAGTGCCTTGGTGTCGCCGTAGTGCTTCACCAGCCCCCGGACGGACACGGCGTTGTCGTCGATTCGCGTCATGGGAAGAACCGTGCCAGGCGCCACCGACAAACCACCGACAGCCCACCGACACGACCCGACACCCCACCGACACACCCCACAGGACAGCCCGCCGACGGGGGAAGATCGGCGGGCTGTCCTCGGTGTTTCCGCAATGGCTCTCTAGTGGACGGAGTGCTCCTCCAGGGGGAACGTTCCGCCGACCACGTCCTCGGCGTAGGCGCGCGCCGCGTCGCCCATGACCGTGCGCAGGTCCGCGTACTTCTTCACGAACTTCGGCACCCGGCCCGGGGTCAGGCCCAGCATGTCCGTCCACACCAGGACCTGCGCGTCGGTCTCGGGACCCGCGCCGATGCCGACCGTCGGGATGTGCAGCACCCGGGTCACCTCGGCCGCCAGCTCCGCCGGGACCAGTTCGAGGACGACCGCGAAGGCGCCCGCGTCCTGCACCGACTTGGCGTCCCGCAGCAGCTGCTGGGCCGCCTCCTCGCCGCGGCCCTGCACCCGGTAGCCCATCGCGTTCACGGACTGCGGGGTCAGGCCGATGTGCGCCATCACCGGGATGCCGGACTCGACGAGCAGCCGGATCTGGTCGTGCGAGCGCTCGCCGCCCTCCAGCTTGACCGCGCCGACGCCCGCCTCCTTCACCAGCCGGGTCGCCGAGCGCAGCGCCTGCACCGGGCCCTCCTGGTAGGAGCCGAAGGGCAGGTCGCCGACGATCAGGGCGCGCTGCGTGCCGCGCACGACCGCCGCCGACAGCATCGTCATCTCGTCGAGCGTGACGGGCACCGTCGACTCGTACCCGAGGTGGCAGTTGCCCGCCGAGTCGCCGACCAGGAGGACCGGGATCCCGGCCTCGTCGAAGACGGAGGCGGTCATCGCGTCGTAGGCGGTGAGCATCGGCCACTTCTCGCCGCGTTCCTTGGCGAGGGCGATGTCGCGGACCGTGATGCGGCGGGTGCCCTTGCCTCCGTACAGCGCCCTGCTGCCGTCGGAGGAGTTGTGCTGCACAGTCTGGGCAGCCGGAAGCTGCGTCATGACAACGGCTCCTTCAAGTCATCTCGAGGCACCCTGACGGTGTCCCCGGACCGCTTCCATGGTGGCACCTCGTGCCGTTCGCGGCCAGGGGACCTCCGTGTGATCCATCGAGCACCGTGATCCACCGGCGCCGCCGCGCCTCCGGGGGGCCCGTTGTGTAAGGCCTGGGTAAAAGAATTAAAATACGAGACGGTACCGTATTGAAATGGGTCTAGGCTCGTCCGCATGACAACTCCTGCCGACCACGCTCCACCCGGCCCCCGGATACCCGAGGCCGTGCACCGCCGCCGCTGGGCCATCCTCGGCGTCCTGATGCTCAGCCTGCTGATCGTGGTGCTCGACAACTCGATCCTGAACGTCGCGGTCAAGACCATCTCCACCCCGGCCCCGACCGGCCTCGGCGCCACCCAGAGCCAGCTAGAGTGGGCGATCAACGCCTACACCCTGGTCTTCGCCGGACTCCTGTTCAGCGCCGGTCTCGTCGGCGACCGGCTCGGCCGCAAGAAGGTGCTGATCGCCGGCATCGTCGTGTTCGGCATCGGATCCGCGCTGGCCGCCGAGTCCGGCTCACCGGGCGAGCTGATCGCCTTCCGCGCGCTGATGGCCCTGGGTGCCGCCTTCGTGATGCCCGCCACCCTCGCCGTCCTGATGAACGTCTTCGAGCGCCACGAGCAGCCCAAGGCCATCGGCATCTGGGCCGGCGGCGTCGGCCTCGCCATCGCCATCGGCCCGATCACCGGCGGTGTGCTCCTCGACCACTTCTGGTGGGGCTCGGTCTTCCTCGTCAACGTGCCCATCGTGATCATCGCGCTCGTCCTGATGGTGTGGCTGGTGCCCGACTCCCGCGACCCGCGGCCCGGGCGGGTGGACCCGGTCGGCGTCCTGCTGTCCGTCGTCGGCCTGGTCCTGCTCGTCTACGGCATCATCAAGGGCGGCGAACTCGCCGACTTCACCGACGCCAAGGTGCTCGCCACCATCGCCGCCGGACTCGTGGTGCTCACCGCCTTCGTGCTCTTCGAGAAGCGCAGCGACCACCCGTCCCTGGACGTCACCTACTTCAAGAACAAGGTCTTCTCGGCCGCCATGGCCGCCATCGCGCTGGTCTTCTTCGCGCTGATGGGCGTCACCTTCTTCTCCGTCTTCTACACCCAGAGCGTGCGCGGCTACTCGCCGCTCCAGTCCGGTCTGCTGATGCTGCCGCTGGCCGCCGCACAGATGATCTTCGCGCCGCGGGCCCGGCTGGTCGTCGAGCGCCTGGGCAACAAGGTCACCACCGGCGGCGGTCTGGTGCTGCTCGCCGGCACCCTGGCCGCGTTCGCCACCTTCCAGGCCGACACCCCCATCTGGCTCCTCGAAATCGTCTTCTTCCTGATGGGCCTCGGCATGGCGCACGTCATGACGCCGACCTCGGTCGTCATCATGCAGGCGCTGCCCCGCGAGAAGGCCGGTTCCGCCTCCGCGCTCAGCAACACCTTCCGCCAGGTCGGCGGCGCCCTCGGCATCGCCGTCCTCGGCTCGGTGCTCTCGACGTCGTACCGCAACGGCATCGAGGGCAAGCTCGGCATGCTGCCGCCCGGGCTGCGCGCGACCGCCGGCGAGTCCATCGAGGCCACCCTGGGCGTCGCCGGGAAGCTCGGGGCGCAGGGCAGGGCCCTGGTCACCCCGGCCAACGACGCCTTCCTGCACGCCATGCACCTCACCGCCCTGTGCGGCGCGGGTGTCGCGCTGATCGGAGCCCTGGTCACGGCCCTGTACCTGCCGGGCAGGCCGCCGGCCGGGCAGCAGGGCGACCGGGAGCAGGAGTTGGTCGTCGCGGGGGAGTGAACGACCGGACACGACAGAGGGGGAACGACGGGGGGAGGCTTCGGCTGCGGGAGAATTCCCGCAGCCAGTGAGAGGACGGTACGACGTGACACTTGCCGACAGCGCTCCCCGGTCCGCGGGCCCGACCAGGGGCCGCCCGCGCAGCGAAGCGGTGGAGAGCGCCATCCTGGAAGGCGTGATGAAGCTCCTGGAGGACGGCGTTCCGCTCGCCGAGCTGTCCATCGAGCGGATCGCGCGCACCGCGGGCGTCGGCAAGGCCACCATCTACCGCCGCTGGACCGGCAAGGAGGAGCTCTTCGTCGACGTGATGCGGGCCGCCGAGCCCCCCGACCCCGAACTCCCCGGCACCTCCATGCGCGACGACCTCGTGGTCCTCCTCGAATCGGTGCGCCGACGCGGCCTGCGCAACCGTTCGTCGGCGATCCTGCACAACGTGTACGCCCAGATGAAGAGCAGCCCCCGGCTCTGGGACGCCTATCACACCAGTGTGGTGAAACCCCGCCGCGAACTCGGCAAGCAGGTGCTGCGCCGCGGCCAGCGCAACGGCGAACTCCGCGCCGACATCGACATCGACCTCGCCAACGACCTGTTCACCGGCCCCATGCTGCTCAGGGCCGTCTGGCGCCAGGACGCCGAACTCCCCGAGGGCCTCGCCGAACAGATCGTCGACCAGGTGCTGGCGGGGCTACGGCCCGTCAGTTCCCCGGAGCCGTAGCGGGAGTGTGCGCGTTCTGTCACAGTGCCCGGCGGGCCCGCGGTGACCGGAACCCCGGCCCGCGCCCCGTTCGTCCTCGTCTTCCGTACGGCCGTCATACGGCCGTCATGTGTAAGGCCGTCATGTGACGGCGGGAACGAGGCCGATCATCCCCTAGGGTCGTACGCGGGGGACGACGGTGTGCACGGCAGGTTGTGAGGCAGGCGGTATGGCGCAGCAGGCGTACATGACGGAAACGGACCACGGCGGCTCGGGACCCGAGCGCGGCAGAGACCGGTTCCGGCGCCTGGTGAACCGCTTGCTGTCCGGCTGGCGCGACGATCCGCGGATCTGGCGCCGGGGTCTCGTCCTCGCCGCCGTCGCGCTGCTGCTGGCCGGGGTGATGCTGATGCACTCCCGCATCCCGAACGCCGTCGGCAACCTGGGCAGCCTCACCGAAACCTTCCTGCCCTGGCTGGGCCTGTTGATCCCGGTGCTGGCACTGCTCGGCCTGGTACGGAAGTCGGCGACCGCGCTGATCGCCGTGGTGCTCCCGGCGATCGTCTGGCTCAACCTGTTCGGCGGGCTGCTCACCGACAAGTCGGGCACCGGCGGCGACTTCACGGTGGCCACCCACAACGTCAACGCCGAGAACCCCGATCCCACCGGTACGGCCGCCCGACTGGCCGCCTCCGGTGCCGGGGTGCTCGCCCTGGAGGAGCTGACCGCGCCGGCCGTACCGACGTACGAGAAGGCGCTCGCCCCGGCGTACAAGTACCACGCGGTCGAGGGCACGGTCGGCCTGTGGAGCAAGTACCGGCTCACCGGGGTGAAGGCCGTCGACATCAAACTGGGCTGGGTACGGGCGATGCGCGCCACGGTCGCCACCCCCGAGGGCCCGGTCGCCGTCTACGTCGCCCATCTCCCGTCCGTCCGCGTGAAGATGAACGCCGGGTTCACCGCCCGGCAGCGGGACAAGAGCGCGGACGCCCTGGGCGAGGCCATCGTCGACGAGAGCCTGCCGCGGGTGATCCTCCTCGGCGACCTCAACGGCACGATGAACGACCGCTCCCTCAACGGCGTCACCTCGCAGATGCGCTCCACCCAGGGCGCGGCGGGCAGCGGTTTCGGGTTCAGCTGGCCGGCCGCGTTCCCGATGGCCCGGATCGACCAGATCATGGTCAAGGGGGTGGAGCCGGTGAGCTCGTGGACCCTGCCCCGGACGGGCAGCGACCACCTGCCGATCGCCGCACGCGTGAACCTGACCACATCGGGTTCCTGAGACCCCCCGGCGGAAATACCGGGCCCGGGCGGCTTTGTTCCGTAACTGAACTTAGTGGTACTCAGTACGTACGGAACCCTGCTCCCCCCGAAAGGCGACGTTCTTCATGCCCCTGGCCCTGCTCGCCCTGGCCGTCGGCGCCTTTGGTCTCGGCACCACCGAATTCGTGATGATGGGCCTGCTGCCCGACGTCGCCGGCGACCTGCACCTCTCCCTCCCCACCGCCGGCCACCTGGTCTCGGCGTACGCGCTGGGCGTCGTCATCGGCGCCCCGCTGCTGGCCGCGCTCACCGCGCGGCTGCCCCGCCGCACGGTCCTCATCTCCCTGATGGCCCTGTTCGTCGCGGGCAACGCGCTCTCGGCCCTGGCACCCGGCTACGACTCCCTGCTCGCGGCCCGCTTCCTCAGCGGCCTCCCGCACGGCGCGTTCTTCGGCGTGGGCGCGGTCGTCGCCACCAACCTGGTGGCGCCGGAACGCAAGGCCCGCTCGGTCTCCCTGATGTTCATGGGCCTGACCGTCGCCAACATCGCGGGCGTCCCCGTCGCCACCCTCATGGGCCAGCACCTCGGCTGGCGGGCGACCTTCCTGGGCGTGAGCCTGATCGGCGTGGCGGCGATGGCGGCGGTGTTCCTGCTGATCCGCCCCGCGCACACGCCCGCCCCCGCCACCGGCCTGCGCGGCGAACTCACCGCCCTGCGCTCCCTGCCCGTCTGGCTGGCCCTCGCCACGACGGTCGTCGGCTTCGGCGCCCTGTTCTCGGCGTACAGCTACATCACGCCGATGCTGACGGCGTCCGCCGGGTACACCCAGGGCAGTGTGACCCTCCTCCTCGCCCTGTTCGGCGTCGGCGCCACGATCGGCAACCTGGTGGGCGGCCGCCTCGCCGACCGCGCGATGCGCGGGACCCTCTTCGGCGGCCTGGCGTCCATGGTGGCGGTGCTGCTCCTCTTCCCGGTCCTGATGCGGACGCAGTGGAGCGCGGCGCTCGCCGTCGTCCTGCTCGGCGTCGCGGCCTTCGCCACCGGCTCCCCGCTCCAGCTGATGGTGATGGAACGCGCGGCCGCGGGCCCCTCGCTCGCCTCCTCCGCCAACCAGGCCGCCTTCAACCTCGCCAACGCGGGCGGTGCCTGGATCGGCGGCGTCGCGCTGGCGGCGGGCTTCGGCGTCACCTCCCCGGCGCTGGCGGGCGCGGCCCTCGCCGTCCTCGGCCTGGGCGTGGCGAGCGTGGCGTACGCGGTGGACCGACGCAGGGCGGTGCCTGCCCGCGAACGCGTGATCGCCTCCCACGTCCCTGCCGACCTGGCGCGTTCCTCCTCCTGACGGCCGGTGTCCAGGCCGGGACGGTGATCTCTTTCGGGTGAAGCCTTCCGAAGGGCGCACCGACGGTCCGACCCGCCTCGGAAGATTCTCCCAACACCGACCTCCGGGGAGTGCCATGTCCGCCGCAGCCGCCGTCGAGCAGCCCTCCGACGACGAGTCGTTCTCGCTCGCGGCGATCGCCGACGAGATCACGGAGCGCCATCCGGGCTACCGCGTCGAGATCATCGGAGGCCACCTCCTGGTGTCTCCGCTCAGGGACGCCCGTCACGCGTGTGTCCTGACCGACCTCATGTGCCTCTTCATCCCGGCAGGGCTGGACGACGGCGACACAGAGGTCCTCCAGAACGTCGGCCTCTGGCTGCCCACCGGAGCCGAGGACTACGCCATCCCCGACCTCGCGATCGTGGACGCCGACATCGACGACCACCTGGTCGAGAACAACGCCTACGACCCGGTCTGCTTCCGTCTCGTCCTGGAGGTCACCTCCAGCAACTGGAAGGACGACCTGAAGACCAAGGCCGTCGCGTACGCCCAGGCCAAGGTCCCGGTCTACGTGATCGTCGACCGCAAGCACCAGCGCGTCCACGTGCTCGCCGAGCCCGACGGGGAGAAGTACGAGCACCACAGGCCGTACTCGCCCGGCGAGACCGTCACGCTGCCCGACTCGATCGGCGCCAAGGTCACCCTCGACGTCGACCAGATCCTCAAGGCCGCCCAGAAGAAGGCCGACTGATCGGCTCGCGCCGGATCAGGACGCGTCCGCCGAGCCCGCGTATGTGACACCGAAGGCGAAGGTGCGGCTTGCGCCCGGTGCGAGGGCGAGGGCGGCGGTCTGGTCCGGGCGGTTGAAGGCGTCGGTCATCGCCTCGACGGGTTCGAGGGCGACGGCGGCGCGGCGGTCGCGGGCCAGGGTGTCGCCCGTGAAGACGTGCAGGTAGCCGCTGTACTGCCAGACGCGCAGTTCCTCGCCGGCCGCGGGATCGGCCAGTACCGTCTCGATCCGGCCGCCGGGGCCGGGGGAGAGGTCCGCGTAGCAGGCGTCGATGACCGCGCCGCCCAGTCGTCTCGGCACCCGGAAGTCCATGTCGGGGCGGTCGTCCAGGGGGATGCGGGCGTCCTCGCCGGGCAGCGGGATGAGGGAGGCGTCGGTGCGGATCAGGGTGTGCGCGGGGATGCGCAGGGTCAGGTCGTCGACGGGGCGGGACAGGGTGAAGTACGGGTGCCAGCCCGCCGCGTAGGGGGCGGTGGTGTCGCCCACGTTCGTCGCACGGACGTCGACGCTCACCTCGTCGGCGGTGAGCGTGTACTCGACCGTGAGGTCGATCGCGAAGGGATAGCCGGGGTGGGCGCCCGGCCGGACGGCCGTGGTGCGCAGCAGCAGGCGGGCCGAGTCCGGTGTCGTGTCGGCGCGGACGAGTTCGAAGGCGGACTCGCGGACGAAGCCGTGGTAGATCAGCCGGTCGCGGTGGCGGTCCGGGAGCAGGTCGTGGTCGTGGCCGGCGTAGCGGTAGCGGGCGTCGGCCACGCGGTTGGGGAAGGGGGCCAGCAGGCCGGCGCGGACGCCGTCCTGCGCCAGAAGTTCCTTCTCGTCGCGGTAGCCGTCCGTCAACTCCCTCAGCCCGCCGGTGACTTCACTGTGGACCTGCCAGCTCAGCAGCGTCGCGCCGCGCAGGGCGAGGACGGCGCGCGCGCTGTCGTCGGGCGCGGTGACGACGAGGGTGGGTTCGCCGCCGAGGCGGCTGTCGGTGATCCGGTACTCGGCGGTCATTCCCGTGCCGTCCCTTTCAGCTCGCTTCGGGGGCGAGCTTCTTCGCGCCCGTCATGATGGCCACCGCGTCCTCCATGGAGTGCGACGTCGGGGTGATGACGCCGGCGCGGGCGCCGAGGCGCTGGATGTGGATGCGGTCGGCGACCTCGAAGACGTTGGGCATGTTGTGGCTGATGAGGATGACCCCGAGACCCTGGTCGCGCAGGTCGCGGACGAGCTTGAGGACCTGCCCGGTCTCGCGGACGCCGAGCGCGGCGGTGGGCTCGTCGAGGATCACCACCCGGCCGCCGAAGGCCGCGGTGCGGGCGACGGCCACGGACTGGCGCTGGCCCCCGGAGAGGGTCTCCACGGCCTGGTTGATGTTCTGGAGGGTGCCGATGCCGAGCCGTTTGATGTGGTCGGCGGCCTGCTTCTTCATCTCGCCGGTGTCGAGCATGCGGAACACCGAGCCGAGGACGCCCTTGCGGCGGATCTCGCGGGCGAGGAAGAGGTTGCTGGCGATGTCCAGGGCGGGGGCGACGGCGAGGGTCTGGTAGACGGTCTCGATGCCGGCGTCGCGGGCGTCCTGGGGGCCTTTGAAGTGGACCTCCTTGCCGTCGACCAGGATGCTGCCCTGGTCGGGGACGAGGGCTCCGGACAGGCACTTGATCAGGGTGGACTTCCCGGCGCCGTTGTCGCCGATGACGGCGAGGACCTCGCCGGCGTGCAGGGTGAGGTCGACGCTGTTCAGGCCGACGACCCTGCCGAAGAGCTTGACCAGGCCCTTTGCTTCGAGAACGGGGGCGGTGGCGGTCGTCACGACTTCACACTCCGGATCCACTGGTCGACGGAGACAGCCGCGATCACCAGGATGCCGACTGCGAGGACTTGGTAGTTGGGGTCGATGCCGGCCAGCGCGAGGCCGTTGACGAAGACCTGGACGATGAGCGCGCCGATCAGCGAGCCGAAGACCACCCCGCGGCCGCCGAACAGGCTGGTGCCGCCGATCACCACGGCGGTGATGGACTGCAGGTTGGCGTTGAGACCGCTGTTCGGGTCACCGCCGCCGACCCGGCCGACCAGGATCCAGGCGCCCACGGCGATGGCGAAACCGCCCACCATGTAGGCGCTGAGCAGGACCCGGTTGACGGAGATGCCCGCCAGCCGGGCGGCCTCGGCGTCGTCGCCGACGGCGTAGAGGTGGCGGCCCCAGGCGGTGTAGCGCAGGGCGTAGCCGATCACCGCGTACAGGGCGATCATGAGGAGGACGCCGTACGTGAGGTTCAGCTGCCCGAGCGAGACGGTCTGGCCGCTCCACAGCAGGATGTTGCCCGGCTGCAGGGCGACGGTCTGGCCCTTGGCGTAGATGAGGGTGATGGCGGTGAAGACGCTGAGGGTGCCGAGGGTGACGATGAACGGCGGCAGCTTGATCTTGGTCACCAGCAGGCCGTTCACGGCCTGGGCGGCGATCGCGACGACCGCCCCGGCCAGCAGGGCGAACACGCCGGGCCAGTGGTTGTCCGCGACGAGCTTCGACATCAGCAGGGAGGACAGCACCATCACCGCGCCGATCGACAGGTCGATGCCCGCGGTGAGGATGATGACCGTCTGGCCGACGGCGAGCGAACCGATGACGGCCACCTGCTGGGCGACCAGCGAGAGGTTCTGCAACGCGTAGAAGCGCTCGTTCACCAGGGAGAACACGATCGCGGCGAGCACCAGGACGATGGCCGGGCTGAGGGCCGGCTGGCGGTGCAGCACCGAGTGGATGCGCTGGCTGAGGGTGGCGGGCCTGTTGAGGAACTCCTCCGCCGGTGCCGGTGTGGCTTGGTCCACGTGGGTGGTCACAGGGGGTCCTTCCGGTGTTTTCCCTGGTACGGGCTCATGGGCTCGTGGAGTGCGGGTGCGGCGCCGGTGCCGTGACGACGGTCCGCGGCGCCGCACCCGGCGGGGTTGTCAGCTGCCCCAGCAGGCGGAGGCGGCCTGCGACGGGGACTGCACGGTCAGGCCGTCCAGGGACTTGGCGGCGACCAGGGCGGTACCGGTGTCGTAGAAGGACTTGCCGTCGGTCACGCTGGGCTTGCTGCCGCCGCGGGCCAGCTTGGCGATCGAGGTGACGCCGAGGGCCGCCATCTTGCCCGGGTACTGCACCGCGTCGGCGGCGAACTCCCCGCTGGTCACGTTCTTCAGGCCGGAGCAGCTGCCGTCGATCGCGTAGATCGCGGCCTGCTTCTCCTTGCCGGCCGCCTTCAGCGCGTTGTACGCGCCCTCACCCGCGGGCTCGTTGATGGCGTAGACGACGTTGATGTCGGGGTTGGCCGACAGGCAGTTCTCCATCGCGGTGCGGCCGCCGTCGATGGCGCCCTGCGTGGGCTGGTGACAGACGACCTTGTACGTGCCGCCCTTGCCGCCGGTGTACTTGCCGGACTTGGCTTCCTTGCCGTTCTCGGTCTTGCTGCCCGGGTCGATGCCCATGCCTTCGAGGAAGCCGTGGTCGCGGTTGATGTCGACGGAGACGACCTGGTTGTTGAACAGGTCGAGCATGGCGATGACAGCCGGCTTGCCGCCGAGGGCCGCCGCCGCGTACTGCCCGATGAGCTTGCCCGCCTGCTCGTTGTCGGTGGCGTAGGTGATGTCCGCGGTGCTGGCCGGGTTCGGCGCGGTGTCCAGGGCGATCACGAACAGACCGGCCTGCTTGGCCCGCCCCAGGGCCGCGTTCACCGCGTCGCCGTTGGTGGTGATGAGGATGCCCTTGTCGCCGCGGGCTATCGCGTTGTCGATGGCGGTGATCTGGGTCTGGGTGTCGCCGTCGCTGGTGCCCGCCGCCACCGTGAGGCCCACGTTGTCCTTGGCGGCCTGGGCCTTGGCGTCCTTCTCCATGCTGACGAAGTACGGGTTGGTGAGGGTCTTCAGGATCAGCGACACACCCACCTTGCCACCGCCTCCCGAGGCGGACGAGGAGGCGCTCCCGTTCGAGGAACCGCAGGCCGCGAGCGTCGCGCCGAGGCAGACCGTGACGCCGATCGCCATCGCCCGGGTGCGCCGGCCGGAGCGGCTCGACAGGTGACTGGTGGAGAAGTTCATGGCTCGATCCCTTTCGGATCCGTCCCTTGGCCGACGCTGAGACAACGTTGACTGGGCGAGATACTGGGCCTCTATGGACGAGCGCGTCAAGACGCTGATAGACATGCGTCCGCAACGAGTAGGTAACGCGAATCCGGTTGGAGACAACGATGACTCAGGGCGAGGCGCCGCCCCGGTCCACCCGCAGCCGCCCCACCATGCGTGAGGTCGCGGCGCTGGCCGGAGTCGCCATCAAGACGGTCTCGCGCGTCTTCAACGGCGTCCCCACCGTCGATCCCGCGATCGTCGCCAGGGTCCGCGAGGCCGCCGACCAGCTGGGCTACCGTCCCAACCTCACCGCGAGCAGCCTGCGCCGCGGCGACGGCCGTACCGCCACCATCGGCATGCTCGTCGAGGACGCCGCGAACCCCTTCTCGGCGGTGCTGACCCGGACCGTGGAGAACGTGGCCCGGGACCGCGGGGTCCTGGTCCTGGTCGGCAGTGTGGACGAGGACCCGGCACGTGAACGGGAGCTGGCCCAGGCGCTCGTGGACCGCCGGGTGGACGGGCTGGTCATCGTCCCGGCGGGACGCGACCAGAGCTACCTGATCAGCGAACAGCGCTCCGGCACCCGCATGGTCTTCGTCGACCGCGAGGCCGGACTCCTGGACGCGGACGCGGTCGTCTCCGACAACCGGCAGGGCGCCGTCACCGCCGTCAACCACCTGCTCAAGGCCGGCCACCGCCGGATCGCCCACCTGGGCGACCGCGCCTCCATCCCGACCGCAGCCCAGCGCTTCGACGGCTACCGGCACGCGCTGGAGGTCGCGCACCTCACGTACGACGACGAGATCGTGCGGCACGTGCCGGCCAGTGAGGAGGCCGCCGTCGCCGCCACCAAGGAGCTGCTGGAGCTGCCGGATCCGCCCACGGCACTGTTCACCAGTCAGAACCTGGTCACCATCGGCGCCCTGCGGGCCCTGCGCGCGCTCGGGCTCCAGCACACCGTCGCCCATGTGGGCTTCGACGACTTCCCGTTGGCCGACATCCTCGACCCGGGCGTCTCCGTCATCGCCCAGGACGTCGAGGAGGTGGGCAGGACCGCCGCCGAGATGCTCTTCCGCCGTCTGGACGGCGACGAGTCACCCACCCGCACCGTCACCGTGCCGACCCGGCTGATCGAGCGGGGCTCCGGCGAGATCCCGGCCCGAGGACCCCGCCATGACTGAACCCGTACGAGCCGCCGCACAGCCCCCGGCCGTGACCGTGATCGGCGAAGCCCTCATCGACCTGGTCCAGCTCGACGCCCCCGGTGACTACCGCGCCCGGCCCGGCGGCAGCCCCTTCAACGTCGCCATCGGCCTCGCCCGGCTCGGCCACCGCACCGCGCTCATGGCACGGCTGGCCGACAACACCTTCGGCCGGCTGCTGCGCGCGCACGCCGCCGCCGAGGGCGTCGACCTGACCTCGGCCCCGGCGGCCGCCGAACCCACCACCCTCGCCGTGGTCTCCATGGACGCGCAGGGCCGGGCGAGTTACGACTTCTACCTGGACGGCACCGCGGACTGGCAGTGGACCGAGGCGGAGACCGCCCTCGTCCCCCGGGACACGGCCGTCCTGCACTTCGGCTCCGTCGCCTCCTGGACGTCCCCGGCCGACCGGCGCATCCACTCCGTGGCCCGCCGCCTGCGCGCCGGGGGCACGACGCTGATCAGCTACGACCCCAACATCCGCCCCGCTCTCCTCGGCGACCCGGAGCGTGGCAGGCAGGCCGTCGAACGGAGCGTCGGCACCGCCCACCTCGTCAAGGCGAGCCGCGAGGACGTCGAGTGGCTCTACCCCGACACGCCGATCGAGAAGACCGCCGCCCGCTGGCTGGAACTCGGCGCATCCCTCGTCGTCGTCACCGACGGCCCCGACGGCGCCCATGTCTTCCACGCCGGCGCGGGGAGCCTGAGCCGTCCCGGACGGAAGGTCGCGGTGGTGGACACCGTCGGCGCGGGCGACGCGTTCACCGCGGGGCTGCTGGGCGCGCTGACCCGGCACGGACTGCACGGTCCGCGGACGCTGGCCGCGGCCGACCCGGGCGCCCTGCGGATCGCCGTGGACGACGCGATCCTGGTCTCCGCGCTCACCTGCGAACGCCTGGGCGCCGACCCACCCACCGCCCTGCCCCGCCCCACATCGTCCGCCCAGGCACCCCTGGAGCCGACGGACCTGACGTTCCCCGACGGCAACCACCGTACGGGAACGGAGGGTTCGGCCCAGCGGCCGATACAGCCGACGCCGGGCTGACCGGGCCGCACGCGAGCCTCCCTCTGGTCGCTCACTTCCAGGTCGCTCACTTCCAGACGGACGCCAGTTGCCACGCCTTCAGTCGGCCGAGCCGCGCGGTGCCGTTGTCGGCGAAGACGTCGACGCCGGTGCTGGAGGGATCGGGGAAGATCTGGTCGGTGAGGACGACCTGTTCGCCGGAGGCGTTCTCGGCGTAGACCTCGACCGAGGACGCGTCGACGAGGACGTGCAGGCGCAGCGGCTTGCCGTCCAGGGCCAGGGGAGCGCGCTCGGTGCTGGCGAAGGCCGGGTCGAAGTCGGTCGCGCCGGAGGCGGTGCGGTCCAGGTAGACCTCGCCGGTGGCGGTGTCGTAGCCGATCCGGGTGCGCTGGGCACCGCCGGTACGGACGTCGAGACCGAAGCGCTCAGCGGTGCCCGCGGTGAGAGTGGCCCGGAGTTCCAGGGCGCTGCCGCGCACGCCGAGCGGTTCGGTGCCGTCGGTGACGGTCGTGGCGGGGACGGTGGTGGCGGTCTTGCGGAGTGTCTTCACCTCGCTGACCGGCTGCTGGACCAGTCGGGTCCGGCCGTCGACGGTCCGCAGGGCGAGTCGGCGGGGGAAGGTGTCGGCGCTGCGCCACGGGCTGGTGGGGATGGCCTGCCCGTAGGTCCAGTCGTTCATCCAGGCGATCATGACGCGCCGGTCGCCCGGAGCGTCGTTGAAGCTGTTGGCGGCGTAGAAGTCCTGTCCGTAGTCGAGCCAGTGGGCGCGCTGGAGGACGGACAGGGCGGGCTTGTCGGCGACGGTGAAGTCGTCGGCGAGGACGTGTCCCCAGCCGCCGGTGTTCGCGTCCACGATCTGGATCTGGGCCTTCCTGCCCTGGTAGGCGGTGGTGTTGAAGGAGGCCCAGTCGAGGTGCTCGGAGTCGGACCCCGTGGCGCTCTGCACGACCTTGCCGTCGACGAGCAGGTTGACGCCGGTCTCGGCGGAGCGCGGCCGGGCCTGGGTGTCGGAGAGGACGACCTGGTCGAGGTTGATGTGGCCCCAGCCGCCGGTGTCGGCGTCCTCGACCCTGATCCGGGCCTGCTTGCCCCGTAGCTCGGACAGGTCCCACGAGGTCCAGTCCAGGGCCTCGGCGTCGGCGCCGGTGGCGGAGCGGACCACCCTGCCGTCGACGACGAGCTCGACGGCCGTGGGAGCCCCCGAGCTGACGCCGTGGTAGCCGCCGCCGACGAGGAAGTCCAGGTACCTCTTGTCGATCGTGAAGGCCGGTGAGGTGAGGGTGCCGGTGGCGGCGTCACCGTGCAGATAGCTGTTGACCAGCCCGTGGCCGAGGTATCCGGAGACCTGCTGCTGGTCGGGCAGGGTGCCCTGGGCCGGTCCGGTGCCGAAGGCGTCGCCGGTGGCGGTCCAGTCGCCGATGGGGCTGGAGTAGGTGCCGCCCTCGAAGTCGGCCAGTGTCTCGCCGGTCGGTGCCGGCTCGCCGCCCAGGACGGAGCCGGACCGGTAGGGGTGGTTGCCGCCGCCGACCTTGAAGTTGATGTAGTCGCCGGTGACGGTGAACGCGGGGGAGGTCAGCGTGCCGGTGGCGGCGTCACCTCCGTGGTAGCTGTCGGCGAAGGCCTGGCCGTCGAAGCCGGTCACCGCGCTCTGACCGTCCACGGCTCCTGTCGCCGGGGCGCCGCCGAACGCGCCGCCGGAAGCCGTCCAGTCCCCGAACGAACCGGACTCGAAGTCCTGCATGACCGTGCCGCTCGGGGCGGTGTACGCCCCGCTGTCGTCGGCGGTGAACTTCGTGCCGTCGAAGTCGCCGACGAAGTACTGAGCGCCCGAACCGCCCGCGATCCCGCCGGGGTTGAGGTTGACCGCCAGCACCCACCTGGTCCTCTTCGCGTCGCCGTCCACCGGCAGCGGGAACAGGTCGGGGCACTCCCACACCCCGCCGGTCGCGCCGGCCGGCCCGAAGTCGCTCAGGTGGGTCCAGCTCTTGAGGTCGGGCGACCTGTAGAAGGAGATCTTGTGCTGGTCGGAGAGGGCGACCGCCATCAGCCAGCTCTTGGTGGGCGCGTACCAGAACACCTTCGGGTCGCGGAAGTCGGTCGAACCGAGGTCGAGGACCGGGTTGCCGGAGTACCTGGTCCAGGTGGTGCCGCCGTCGGTGCTGTAGGCCAGGGACTGCCGCTGGACGCCGGTGGACTTCACCAGGCTGGTGTAGACGGCGACCAGCGGGGGGTTCTTCGCGCTTCCGAGCCCTGAGGTGTTGCCCTTGTCCAGCACCACGCTGCCGGAGAAGACCATCTCGTCGTCGTCCTGCGCGATGGCGACCGGGAGTTCCTTCCAGTGCACCAGGTCGGTGCTGACCGCGTGACCCCAGGACATGTTGCCCCAGGTGTCGCCGGACGGGTTGTACTGGAAGAACAGGTGGTAGCGGCCCTTGTACCAGATCAGGCCGTTGGGGTCGTTCATCCAGTTCCGGGCCGGGGTGAAGTGGAACTGCGGCCGGTACGGCTCCTGGTGGAGCGTGGCGGCCGAGGCCGGTGACGCGACGAGCAGACCGAGCCCGGACAGGGCCGCCAGCGCGGTGAGCAGTCGGCGGCGGGGGCGAGTCGTTCTGGACATGGTGCTCCTTACAGCCGACGTCTGGAAACGTTTCGCCGCAACGTATGGCCGCCGTAACGGGCTGTCCAGACTCTGTGCAGCAAATCGCTGCCGTGCGAGGATGACCGACAGCGGCCAAGTGCCCAGGCCCGGAGGTGAAAACGTTGCCAGACTCGGAGAGCGGCGCAGGTCGGCGGTCGGCGACGATGCGGGACGTCGCGACGATGGCCGGGGTCGGCATCGCCACCGTGTCCCGGGTCGTCAACGGCAAGCCGGGGGTCACTGCGGACCTGGCGGAAAAGGTGACGCGGGCCGCCGAGTTGCTCGGGTACCGGCACGATCTGACGGCAAGCAGCCTGCGCAGGGCCGACCGACGCACCCACACCCTCGGGCTGATCCTGGAGGACGCCGCCAACCCCTTCTCCGCCGCCCTGCACCGCGCGGTCGAGGACACCGCCGCCGAGCGCGGTGTGCTGGTCCTGGCCGGTTCCACCGACGAGGACCCGGTGCGGGAACGCGGCCTCGTGCGCACCTTCACCGGGCGCCGGGTCGACGGCCTCATCGTCGTTCCCACCGGACTCACCGACACGGATCTCGACGCGGCCCGCGCCGGCGGCACCCCCGTGGTGTGCGTGGACCGTCCCGCGACCGCGCGGCAGGTGGACACCGTGACGGTGGACAACCGCGCGGGTGTGCGCGCGGCGGTGAAGAGGCTGTACGGGGCGGGACACCGGCACATCGCCTTCCTCGGAGACCTGCCCGCGATCTGGACCGCCGAAGAGCGCTACGCCGGATTCGTGGAAGGGCTCGCGGAGACGGGATGCGTCCTGCACGCCGCGTCGGTACGGCGCGGCGTGCACGGGGTCGAGGCCGCCCAGGAGGCCACCCGGGAACTCCTCACCCTCCCTCAGCCGCCCACCGCGCTGGTCTCCGCCCAGAACCTGGTGACCGTCGGCGCGCGCAAAGCCCTCCAGGAACTGCGTCTGCAGCACGCTGTGGCCCTGATCGGCTTCGACGACCTGCCCTTCGCCGACCTGCTCGACCCGGGCATCTCGGTGATCGCCCAGGACCCCGTCGCCATCGGCCGGCAGGCCGCGGCCCTGCTGTTCGACCGCCTCGACGGCGAGCCCGGCCCCGCCCGCCACCGCGTGCTGAGCACGCACTACCTGGCCCGCGGCTCCGGCGAACTGCCCGGCCCCCACCGACGTGTGACTCGTCTCTGACGCGCGCCGGATCCTTGCGTACTCCGCACAAGCCGTTACGTCTGCCGCCTCTCGAACAGCTCGTTGAGGACCGACATCTTGTCGGGCCGTGCCTCCAGCAGGATGAGGCCGAGCACGGCGACCGGGTCGAGCGCGGGGTCGCTGCGGGTGACGTACGTGTGAACCGTGCGGTCGGGCCGGGACGTCTCCCTGACGTCAAGGACGGTCCGCTCTTCGGACGTTACGGAGAAGTGCAGCTTCCTGCGGAATCGAGCACGGCGGATGCGGTATTCCGCTTCCCACAGCAGCACGGTGTTCCCCTGACGCTCTCCCACCGGCCGTCCATGTGCCGACAGCAGGGGCTGCCCCTCATGGAAGTCGACGAGCAGACGTGGGTCGTCGCCGACTCGGTCCGTGCCGCCCCACACATGCTGACGACCAGGGCCGGCCTGCGACGCGAACGCTCCGACGGGTTCGCCGTCCAGTTGGAAGAACGAACTGACCATCCACATCATCGACTTGCCCGGTCGAAGCCCACCGCTCGTCGTCACCGGCGCCTCACCCGGTTCCTGTCAAGCACACCGTCGTTCCGCCCATGGTCACTGAGCCCCCATCGGCTGCTGGAACATGACATTCACCAACGGAGACGTGAGCATTGCCGACGCGGTTCTTGATGTTCATCCGTCACGAAAGGCGCCGTTGCGGTACTACGCTCGGCCCGTGGATCCCGTCACGCTGGCGTGTGCCGTCGTCTCCGTCACCGTCCTGCTGTACGGGGTGCCCGTCGTGCGCGACCGCCTGCGCGCGTGGCTCCCCGCCGCACCCGTCGACCCCTATCGCGCGGCCGCCGGTCGCGCGTTGACCGAGGACGACATCCAGGCGGCCGCCGCCCGGCTCCTGCTGGACGGCTTGGTCACCATCAACCATCGCGGCAATCTCGCACTGACCGGGACTGGCGCGGACGTGGCGCGCACCGCCGGGCACCCCCTGCCGGACGCCCTGCTCGCTGCGCTGCGCCGGCGTACCGCCGCCACGACGCTCGGCATCATCGCCTCCCGCGACCTCGCCTTTCGGGCCGCCCGCGCCGAGTTCCACGGGGGTCCTGGCGCGTCCCGCGCCCGTCGGGCGGCCGTTGTCCGGGGTTGTCTGGCGGCCGCCGGGGTGCTGCTTCTCACCGGGGAGCTCGCATGCGTGAGCGCGGCGCTGTTCGACCGCCTGCCCCAGGGGCCCGCTCAGTGGGCCGCGACCGCGGCCACCGGCCTCGCCTCTCTGGCCCAGCTCGGCTTCCTGGCGCGCTACGGCGGCAGGCCCGGCACGGACGGCCACCGCGTCGCGGCCTCCGAACCCTACGTCCCGCCCGTCCCGCACCCGGCTCTCGTGGAACTGACCGAGCAGGCCCCGGAGGCCGCGGCCCGGCTGCGTGCAGGACGGCTGCGCACGACCCGTCGCCGCAACCGAGGACGCCGACACCGCCGCGGACGCGGAACGGCCGCCGCGCGGATGGCCTGAGAATCCCCAACGAAATGATCTTCAAGGTGGCAAGGCGAGAACGAGTTGTAGGCGGTGCGCGCTGAGCCGCGGAGA
The DNA here is from genome assembly GCF_040640875.1 of Streptomyces sp. NPDC021562. Lineage (NCBI taxonomy): Bacteria > Bacillati > Actinomycetota > Actinomycetes > Kitasatosporales > Streptomycetaceae > Streptomyces > Streptomyces sp. NPDC021562. The sequence continues at coordinate 46,385 of NZ_JBFACN010000010.1, read as the reverse complement.
ACTTAAATACGTCGACAGCGCCCCTCGGTACCCGGCACAGTGGCCACCCGTGACGAGCAGTGAACTGTGGACCCGCGCGACCGCCGACAGCTACGACGCCGAGGAAGCCGAATTGTCCTCGGCTGCCGTTCTCGGCCCGACCATCGCCTTCCTCGCCGAACTCGCCGGAGACGGCCGGGCACTGGAGTTCGCCATCGGAACCGGACGAGTGGGCGTCCCGCTCCGGGAACGCGGCGTGCCCGTTGTGGGCATCGAACTGTCCGAGCACATGGCAGCGGTCCTGCGGCGCAAGATCGACGAGGACATGCTCCCCGTCGCCATCGGAGACATGGCCACGACGGTCGTCCCCGGCGAGTTCACCCTGGTCTATCTCGTCTACAACACGATCACGAACCTCCTCACGCAGGACGAGCAGGTCGAGTGCTTTCGCAACGCCGCACGTCACCTGACGCCTGGCGGCCGATTCGTCATCGAGCTGAGCGTGCCACCACTGCGATTCCTGCCGCCCGGGCAGGTCGCGGTGCCGTTCGACGTCTCCGACCGGCATCTCGGCTTCGACACCTTCGACCTGGTCGAGCAGATTCTCGTCTCGCACCATCTCACCCGAGACGGTGAAGACGGCCGCTACCGCCGTGGCAACTCCCGGCACCGGTACGCGTGGCCATCGGAGCTCGACCTGATGGCGCGGATCGCTGGGCTCGAACTGGAACGCCGCGTTGCGGACTGGGACGGGTCTCCGTTCACCCAGGACTCCGCGAAGCACATCTCCGTGTGGCGCAAGCCGGCCTGAGGTCGGCACCAGGCCATCAACGTTGGCCCCGCCTGTCTTGAACTTCTGTCGGAACTTCAGACGGCGCCAGCAGATCAGTGCGCACTCACGGCGGTCCGCATCGCCACCGTCGGAGGCCGGACGTGAGGTCGGTTCAGTTGCGCAGTTCGCACCAGACCGTCTTGCCGCCCGGGTGCTGGTCCATGCCCCAGCGGTCGGTCAGCGCGGTGAGGAGGGTCAGGCCCCGGCCCGACTCGTCCGTTTCGGCGGCCGACGGGAGGAGAGGAAGGACCCGTGGGTCGGGGTCGGTCACCTCGATGCGGACGTGGTTGCGCGAGGTCTGTCCGCCGGTCACCCGGACCGTCACCGGTGTGCCCTCGCCCACGTGGTCGATCACGTTCGTCAGCAACTCCGTCGCGCACAGCCGGACGTCGAAGCTGTGGGTGTGCAGGGAGCGGCGTAGCTCCGGCACGGCCTCGGGAGTGGCCAGTAGGTGGAATTCGAGGTGCTTCATCGAGGGCAGTCGCCTTCTGTGCGGGGCGTGACGAATCCCTCACAGACTGTCGCCAGGCTCGCTATGGTGAAAGGGCATTCGCGTACGCGACGCGAGCTGCGGAAACGACCCCATGAGCGATGGCGGTGAGCACGTGGTCCGGCGTAAGGACATCGACGGTTCTTCCAGCGTCCCCGGCTTCTACGGCAAAGAGTTGAGGTGGCAGCGGGAGGCTGCGGGGCTCTCGCTGGAGAAGCTGGTCGAGGGCAGCTTCTACGGCAAGTCCCACCTCAGCGACATCGAACGCGGCGAGCGCCGCATGCCGTTGGAGCTGGCCCGGCACGTGGATCGGGTGCTGGGGACCGACGGGTACTTCGAGCGGCACTGCGAGGATGTGCGGAGGGCGAGAAGAGGGCCGCACGCGGCGTACTTCGAGAAGGTTCTGGAGGCGGAGCGGTACGCCGAGTCCATCGAGGAGTGGTGCCCCAGCACCTTCCCGGGACTGCTCCAGACCGCGGCGTACGCGCGTGCTCTGGTCCGGTCGGCCCACCCCACCGCGCTCGACGAATGGGTGGAGGAGAAGGTGCAGGCCCGTCTCGTCAGGGCTCGGCTCTTCGACGAGGACCACTCCACCCCGGAGTACTGGGCGATTTTGCACGAGTCGCTTCTGACGGAGGCGATCCTGCCTCCGCAGGAGATGGCCGAGCAGTTGGACCGTGTGGCAGGGCTGGCGCGGTGTCGCCGGATCGTTCCGCAGATCGTCCTGCGGAAGAGTGGGGCGTATCCCTTGATGGCGGCCTCGATCATGGTTATGACCTTTCCCGAGGCGCCACCGCTCGTCTACGCGGAGGCGTCCTACAGCGGGGACACCATCGACGATCCGGCCCTCGTGAAGCAGTACCGCAAGGCATACGATCGGCTCAGGGCCGTCGCGCTGTCACCGGAGACGTCCCTGGCCATGATCGAGGCAGCGGCAGGGGATTACCGAAATGGCAAGCAGCCAAATCGACTTGAGTGACGCGCTCTGGTTCAAGAGCAGCTACAGCAACGGTGACGGCGGTAACTGCGTAGAGGTCGCCGGCGGCATCCCCGGGCTCGTCCCCGTCCGGGACTCCAAGACGGCCCCCCTCGGTCCCGCCCTCATCCTCCCGGCCACCGTCTGGGCGCCCTTCGTCGCTTCCCTCAAGTAGGCCCCCAACCCGCAGGTGGCTCGTGCCCGGCCAGGCGTGCCCGGCACTCGTCAAGAGCATGCGCCACGGTCTCACGCTCATCTCCCGGATCGAGGAGTTCCCCAGCACTCACAAGGGCTTCCCAGAACTCCGCCGGTCGACCGCGGGTGGCACGCGGACCGATGCGCGCAAGAGAACAGAACACGCGCGCCAACTCACCCATGACAAACCAACGCGAGAGGCCCAGACCGTGACCGCTCGCCACGCCGCCCATGGCATCCATCGCGGCACGTAAGTGCTGCGCGATCACCAGCTCCCTCCCGTCGAGTCCCCTGGCGACGTCGAACACGCCAACCGTCTCCAGGATCTCGCCGTAAAGGTTCTCCTCACCCCGCCGGAACTCACTCTGCACCTGGTCCGGCTCACTGTGGAGGCGCCGCAGCAATTCCGCCTCCGGGATCCCCATCGCCTGACCGACGGCCAGCGCGGCGTCCCACCACCACCGCGTCTGCTCGGCGAGTTCGCCGCAGACCACAGCCGGTGCCGCCCCCGCCCGCAGCCTCTCCCGGGCCGCCATGCTCATGGCTTCGATGACATCGGCACCACCGCTCGACATCGCACCACCTCCCCTTGCCCCGCTGTGCGACTGGACGAGCCGACGGTCACCATTCTTCCGCAAGGGCTGTCCCGCAAAGATCTTGACTGCAGCAGCTCAGGCCTCGGTGGTGGGCGGTCACGTACATCTGGGAAGGCCCTCCGCGCCCGTCACGACCCATGCCGATCGTCGGCTCAGGCCCAGGAGGCTCCTGAAGGCGCACCCCGGAGTTTGAAGAGGCCTCGAATGCGGATGCATGCAGAGCGCGAGCGCAACCCTCAACATCCCGAGCACCGCCCTGAAGAACAATGCCGGCGGGAACTGCGTCATCGACCGCAACCCTTCGGCGGCCAGCATAGGCGACTCCTGCGGCTACGCCGGCACGTACTTTCGCACACTCCTGAGACGTTCTTCACCTTCCAGGGGCGCGTCTGCCTGGACGGCGTGTTCGGGACCGTCTACGCCCATCGCGAGGAGGGCTGCAACGGCGGCAACGCCTGGCAAAGGTGGGACGTGTACACCGGCTGACGAGCGAGGACGTCAAGTAGGCCCAGCACAAAGGGGCGTGCGGTCCGTCAAGACCACACGCCCCTTTGGTCAGCGGATCACCGCGTCAGCGGGTCAGTGCTTGCGGTGTGCCTTCGCCGGCTTGTACGAGTCGACGTAGCCGGCCGCCGGGGTGCCGACGCCGGTGACGTCGTCGTAGCCCTTGACCGCGGACAGGGAGCTGTCCTTGCCGAGGCTGCGGACCGAGGTCAGCAGGCCCTTGCTGGCGTCGTAGCCGTTGGCGAAGTCGACGCGGGCGACCGCGAGGTCCTTGCCGGTCGGCTTGTCCGTGACGTCGTGGTAGACCTTCGTCCCGTACTTGGAGTAGATCAGCGGGTTGGCGAAACCGATCGCCTGGCCGCGTGCCTCCTGGGCGAGCGCCTGGACCGCGGCGATGACCGGCGCGGCCAGCGACGTGCCGCCGATGCGGTACTCGCTGTACGCCTCGGTGCCGTCCGCCTGGGTCTGGGTCTGGCCGACCTTGAAGCCGGTGTTGGGGTCGGCGATCGCCGAGATGTCCGGGACCACGCGGTTGCCGGTGCTGCTGTTGGCCTTCGCGAGGGAGTCCGGGACGACGCCCTTCTGGTAGTACGGCTCGTTCACCGTCTTGCTGGTGCCGCCGCCCGCGCCCGAGGTGAACGCGCCCGGGAAGCCGGTCCAGCTCTTGCCGTCGGCCGACAGCGAGGCCTTCTCGGTGCCCCAGCCGGTCTCCCACAGGTACGTGTCGCCCTTGCCGACGGCGAGGGAGGTACCGCCGACCGCGGTCACCCAGGCGGAGTTGGCCGGGGTGTCGACCTGCTTCGTCTTGGTGTGGGCGACCTCGTCGCCGTTGTCACCGGAGGAGAAGTAGAAGCCGATACCCTGCACCGCGCCCAGCTGGAAGACCTGGTCGTAGGCGGCCGCGAGGTCCGGGGTCTGGTTGCCCTCGATGTCGCCCCAGGAGTTGGACACGATGTCGGCCAGGTGGTTGTCGACCACCTTGCTGAGGGCGTCCAGCAGGTCGTTGTCCTGGCAGGACGCGGCGCCCACGTAGGTGACGTCGGCGTCCGGCGCGACCGCGTGCACGGCCTCGACGTCGAGGGTCTCCTCGCCGTACCAGCCGGAGGCGTCGCACTCGTCGGCGCCGGTGGCCGTGTAGGCCGGGGGCAGCACCTGGTGCAGCTGGCTCGTCTTCCACGAGGCGTCGCCGTGCGCCTTGGCGTAGGTGCCGGCGTCGAAGGCGATGGTCGGCGAGGCGTACGCGTCGGTGATCGCGACGCGCACGTGCTTGCCGGTGTAGGAGCCGGCGCCGTAGGCGGCCCGCAGCTGCTTGCCGGTGTAGCCCTCGACGGCGTACGGGATCTTCGTGCCGTACGCGTCCGGCAGCGTGGTCGCGACGTTCGAGCCGTAGTACGACGAGAACGGCCCGGAGTTCTTGAACACGGCGCCGGGGGGCGGCAGCGTGTCGTCGTGGGTCGCCTGGTGCGGCGCGTTGTCCAGGCCGGTGACGGTCAGGACGGCGGAGCTGACGGCGGCCGGCACCGACGCGGTCTTCGCCGGGGCGTGGTACGTCTTCGCGCCCTTGGCGTAGTTGTGCAGCTGGGTGGCGAAGGCACGCTCGACGGCGGACACGTCGCCGGAGACGGCGATGTAGTGCGCGGTGACCGCGGTGACCGTCAGGCCGGAGCCCGTCAGCCAGGACGTGACGGCCTTCACCTGGGCCTTGGTGGCGCCGTAGCGGGCCTGCACCTGCTGGGCGCTGAGGTACTTGCCGTACTGCGGCGAGCTGGGGTCGGACACCGCCTTCGCGTACGCCGCGAGGCCCTTGGCGTCCCGCCCGGCCAGGTAGACCCGAACGGCCTTGACCTGCGCGCTGTTGGAGGTGGCGCCCTTGTCCGCCTTGGCCGTGGCCCACTGGGGCTTGGTGCCCTGGAGGGCGTCACGGGCCGGGTTGTCCGCGGCGTGCGCCGCGGGTATGCCGAGCGCGAGCGCGCCGGCGATCATCGGCAGTGTCGCTGCCAAGCTCACACCGGCCCGCACCTTGGCACGGTTCGATCTCATACTGCCCCCTGCTATGCGGTTCGTCGCATGGAGTGGTCGGTCATGCGTGATCACCGGGAGGCCAGCGGCGGAACGGCCCGTGAATGGATCACGCGGTGAACGTCACTCTTTCGGTGAACTGTTCATGCCAGGGGAATGAGAAACCCAAGGAAGTCCCAAGTGGGAGTTGATTAGGGGCTTTTGGACCACTTTCGACCGTGCGCAGAGCATTACAGATCGGTTGCGATTGTTGTTGAATGCTTGCGGTGCCGTTAAGTCGACAAATCCCCCACCTTGTACGGCAGTTCAGTCGCGTGGCTTCGCACCACGCTCCTTCAGCATCTGCTGCATCGTGGTCAGCTCCGACTGCTGCGCGTCCACCATGCCCTGGGCGAGGTTCTTCTCCACCTCGACGGTGCACCTGGCCACACAGCCCTCGGCCATGTGGATCCCGCCCTTGTGATGGTCCGTCATCAGCTGGAGGTAGAAGATCTCCGCCTGCTTGCCGTTCAGCGTCCCCAGCTTCGCCAGCTCCGCGTCGGTCGCCATGCCGGGCATCAGCGAACCGTCCCCGCGCTCCGGCATGTCACCCATGCCCATCCAGGACATCGGCGGCTTCGCCGACACCTTCGGCAGGTCCCACAGGTCCAGCCAGCCCAGCAGCATGCCGCGCTGGTTGGCCTGGGTCTGCGCGATGTCGTAGGCGAGCCGCCGCACTTCCGTGTTCTTCGTGCGGTCGCGGACGATGTACGACATCTCCACGGCCTGCTGGTGGTGGACCGCCATGTCCCGCGCGAACCCCGCGTCCGCCCCGTCGGCGCTCGGGACGCTCACGCCGGAGCCGCCACCGCCGTCCTCGGCGACCGCGTAGGTGATGGCGCCGGCCGCGACCAGCGCGGCCGCCGTCGCTCCGGCGATCCAGCCGATGTGTTTCCTCACGTCACATCGTCCCGCCCGTGCACGAGGCACCCGGCTCCGGGGTCTGCTTGCCCTGCACATAGGTCTGGAAGAACGTGCCGACCTTCGGGTCGTCCGCGCTCTTCACGCTCAACTGGTGTCCCCACGCCGACAGTTCGATCGGCGAGGACTGGCCGGCGTAGGGGCTCATCAGCGAGTACGGGGTCTGCTTCACCTTCGCCGCCAGCTTGTCCACGTCGGACTTGCTCGCCTTGTCTGTGTACGTCACCCAGACCGCGCCGTGCTCCAGGGCGTGCACGGCGTTCTCGTCCTTCACGGGCTTGGTGTAGACGTTGCCGTTGCAGTTGAGCCACACCGGGTTGTGGTTGCCGCCGACCGGCGGGTGCATGGGGTACTTCACGGTCCCGGCGACGTGCGTACGGGACAGCTTGCCCGTCCAGGTCCGCACCCCGTCGCTGCCCGTGACGAAGTGCCCGGAGTCCCCGGAGTCCCCGCCCTTGGCGTCGCTCGCGCTGTCGCTCTTGTGCGACTGGGAGTCGACGAGCACGACACCGCCGACGACCAGACCCACCACGACCACGACGCTCGCGCCGATCGTCAGGATCCGGTTGCGTCGCTCGCGCGCCTGCTCCGCGCGCCGCATCTGCTCTATGCGCGCCTTGCGTTCGGCATTGCCGGCCTTGTTCTTCGCGGAACCCATGAGGTGTGTCCTTCTGGGGGAAAGGGACGTGGAGGGTGGGGCTCGCTGATCGTAAGGGGGGAGATGGGGTCAGACGTAGGCAGGGCACGGGAAAGAGCCGGTACGTCCCGGGATCCGACAGGAAACCGATAATTTGAACGGCGGATGCGTATTACTTACGCTGGCCGGTATGCGGCTGCTGCGCTCCACCGATCTCGCCCTGCGGCTCCTGATGCGGCTCGCCGTCGCCGGCGAGTCCAGTCCTACGACCCGTGAGGTCGCCGGCGACATGGAGGTGCCGTACACGCACGCGGCGAAGGTGGTCGCCGAGCTCCAGCACCGGGGACTGGTCGACGCCCGCCGCGGCCGGGGCGGCGGGCTCACGCTGACCGAGCAGGGGCGGGGTGCCTCGGTGGGGGCGCTGGTGCGCGCCTTCGAGGGCGAGGGTGACGTGGTGGACTGCGAGGGCGGTGACCGGCCCTGCCCGCTGAGCTCCGGCTGCCGTCTCCGGGGTGCGCTGCGCCGGGCCCAGGAGGCGTTCTACGCGGCCCTGGACCCGGTGACGGTGGCGGACATGGTGGGGGAGCCGACGGGGCCGTTGCTGCTGGGTATTTCCAGGAGGCCGGGGGTGGGTTAGGGGCCTAGGGGGGTGCCGGGGGCTGTCGTACGGCGGCTGCGGGGTCGTTGTGGCTGGTCGCGCAGTTCCCCGCGCCCCTTCGGGGGCGCTTCTAGGCTGCTGCCTGCCACAGGTCCGGGCCGAAGACCTCGTAGTGGATGTCGGCCGGGGACACGCCCTTCTCGATCAGCTGGGTGCGGATGGCGCGCATGAAGGGGAGGGGGCCGCACAGGTACGCGCGCGTGCCGGGTGCCACCTCGATGCCGGTGAGGTCGACCAGGCCGGTGCGGGTGCCCGGAGCGGCGTCGCGCTCGTAGAAGAAGTGGACGGCCGCGTCCGGCAGCTTCCCCGCGTACGCGGTGTGGTCGGCGCGCAGGGCGTGGTCCGCGGGGGAGCGGTCGCCGTGCACCACGGTGACCGGGGCGCGGTGGCCGTCGGCCGCGAGCGCGGCGAGCATCGGGACCATCGGGGTGACGCCGATGCCGGCGGAGGCCAGGAGGAGGGGCCGGCCGGCGGTGTCGCCGAGGACGAGGTCGCCGTACGGCTCCGACAGCTCCAGGACGTCGCCTTCGCGCACGCGCGCGTGGAGGTGGTTCGAGACCTCGCCGTCGGGCGTCGCGGCGTCACCGGGCACCCGCTTGACGCTGAACTGGCGGACCGGCCCGGCCGGCGCGCCGGAGAGGCTGTACTGGCGTATCTGGCGGGCCCCGTCGGGCAGCGTGACGCCCACGGAGACGTACTGCCCGGCGCGGAAGTCGCGCACCGGCCCGCCGTCCGCGGGCCGCACCCGGAAGGTCACGACGTCGGCCGTCTCGGTGACCCGTCCGACGACCTCCCAGGGCCGCGGGCCGGTGGACCCGCTCTCCTCGTACAGCCGCTTCTCGACGGCGATCAGCGCGTTGGCCATCAGCCAGTAGACCTCGTCCCAGGCGGCCGCGACCTCGGGGGTGACGGCCTCGCCCAGCACCTCGACGATGGCGGCGAACAGGTGGTCGTGGACGACCGCGTACTGCTCGGGGGCGACCCCGAGGGAGGCGTGCTTGTGGGCGATGCGGCCCAGCAGGGCGTCGGGGCGCCGGTCCGGGTGGTCCAGCAGGTGGGCGGCGAACGCGGCGATGGAGCCGGCGAGGGCCTGCCGCTGGGTGCCGGCGGCCTGGTTGCCGCGGTTGAAGAGGTCGCGCAGCAGCTCGGGGTGGGCGGCGAAGAGCCGGGCGTAGAAACGCTCGGTGATCTCGCCGATGGCCGCGCCGACGGCCGGGAGGGTGGCGCGGACGGTGGCGGCTGACGGCTCGGACAGCATCGGGGCTCCTTGGGGCTCGCCGAACGGATCGACGTCTCGACGCTATTAAAACTTGCATCTCAGATTCAAATTTATGGACCATGGTGTCGGTCACTCCCGATCCGGATCCGCCATTACGGATGTCGGTGCGAGCAGGCAAGATGGGCGGGAGCGCAGTACACCTGCGGTACGAGAGCCGTTCAGGCCGAGGACGCCGACGCGATCAAGGTCCGCAACGCGCATGAAATGCTGTTGTGGTGTGATGCCCGGGTGCCCGACCGCCTCCTGTGGGACCGGGAGCAAGGCGGCCTGACCAGCAAGGATGGGGAAGCGGAAGATGGACAAGCAGCAGGAGTTCGTGCTCCGGACCTTGGAGGAGCGCGACATCCGGTTCGTACGCCTGTGGTTCACGGACGTGCTGGGCTTCCTCAAGTCCGTCGCCGTGGCCCCGGCCGAGCTTGAACAGGCCTTCGACGAGGGCATCGGTTTCGACGGCTCCGCGATCGAGGGCTTCGCCCGGGTCTACGAGTCCGACATGATCGCGAAGCCGGATCCGGGGACCTTCCAGGTCCTGCCGTGGCGCGCGGAGACCCCCGGTACGGCCCGCATGTTCTGCGACATCCTGATGCCGGACGGCTCCCCGTCCTTCGCGGACCCGCGGTACGTGCTCAAGCGCGCCCTGGCCCGCACCTCCGACCTCGGCTTCACCTTCTACACCCACCCCGAGATCGAGTTCTTCCTGCTGAAGGACCGCCCGCTGGACGGCTCCCGCCCCACCCCGGCCGACAACTCCGGCTACTTCGACCACACCCCGACCAACGTCGGCATGGACTTCCGCCGCCAGGCGATCACCATGCTGGAGTCGATGGGCATCTCGGTGGAGTTCTCCCACCACGAGGGCGCGCCGGGTCAGCAGGAGATCGACCTGCGCTACGCGGACGCGCTCTCCACGGCCGACAACATCATGACGTTCCGGCTGGTCATGAAGCAGGTGGCGCTGGAGCAGGGGGTGCAGGCGACCTTCATGCCGAAGCCGTTCTCCGAGCACCCCGGCTCCGGCATGCACACCCACCTCTCCCTCTTCGAGGGCGACCGCAACGCGTTCTACGAGTCCGGCGCCGAATACCAGCTCTCCAAGGTGGGCCGCTCCTTCATCGCGGGCCTGTTGCGGCACGCCGCCGAGATCTCCGCGGTCACCAACCAGTGGGTGAACTCCTACAAGCGCATCTGGGGCGGCTCCGAGCGCACGGCGGGCGCCGGCGGCGAGGCGCCCTCGTACATCTGCTGGGGTCACAACAACCGCAGCGCGCTGGTCCGGGTCCCGATGTACAAGCCCGGCAAGACCGGCTCCGCGCGCGTCGAGGTCCGCTCCATCGACTCCGGCGCCAACCCCTACCTGGCCTACGCCCTGCTGCTGGCGGCCGGCCTGAAGGGCATCGAGGAGGGGTACGAGCTGCCGCCGGGTGCCGAGGACGACGTCTGGGCCCTCTCCAACGCCGAGCGCCGCGCCATGGGCATCGAGCCCCTCCCGCAGAACCTCGGCGAGGCCCTGACCCTCATGGAGGGCAGCGACCTGGTCGCCGAGACCCTCGGCGAACACGTCTTTGACTTCTTCCTGCGCAACAAGCGCCAGGAGTGGGAGGAGTACCGCTCCGAGGTGACCGCGTTCGAGCTGCGGAAGAACCTGCCGGTGCTGTAGCGCGCGTCATCCGACGAACGCCGGGGAGACCGCCGCGACGCTGATGCGTCGCGGTCTCCCCGTGCCGTCCGCCGGCATCTCGTACAGGTCCGCGCCGTAGTCGCCCGGCAGCGCGTACACGATCGTGCGGGCGTCCTTCCACACCGCCTGGTCGTCCACGCTGCGGGTCTCGGCGAGCGGGGTCTCGCGCATCGTCCGCAGGTCGAGTACGTACAGGCGCCAGGGGGCGTCTCTCGGGAGGCCCGGCACCCGTTTCTTGTAGGCGACGCGGGTGCCGTCGGGGGAGAGGGACGGGCATTCGACGTCCGGGTGGACGGTGGTGAGCGTGCGGCCGCGCAGGCTGCCCCGGACCAGGTACGTCGTCCCCTTCGTCGCCAGCGTCGCGTAGAAGGTGTCGTCGTCCGGGGCGAAGGTCACGCCCCAGAAGTTGACGTCCGCCGCGTGGTAGGTCCTGCCGTCCTTGAGGACGCGGAAGGACTCCAGGGACGGGATCAGGGTGCCCGTACGGGTGTCCACGATCGCCGTACGGGTGGAGAAGTTCGTGCCCGCGTACGAGTCGCCGCCCACGAACGCCGTCCAGGCCGCGTAGTGGCCGGTCGGGGAGACCCGGGCCCGGGACGGGATGCCCGGGACGTCGTAGCGCGCCCTCGGGTGCAGACGGGCGTCCAGGATCAGGGCCCGGTACGTGTCCGAGACCGGGCCGTGGACGGCTTGCAGGCACACGCCGGTGCCGGACGCGGCGTAGAAGCGCAGGCACTTGAGGCCGGAGGCGGTACGGGGGCCGGAGGGGGCGGAGGCGGGGGTCGTGGTCAGTTCGTCGCGGTGCGGGCCCCAGGCCATGTTGCGGAAGACCATGCGGCCGGGGGCGGTGAGCGTCACCGTCCCGGGGGTGACCTGTGCGGCCCCCGCCCGCGGGTGGTCGCGGCGCTCCGCCCGCGCCGACGCGTGCAGGACGGAGGCCAGGGCGATCGCCCCCAGCACGGCGAGGGCGGACGCCAGGATCAGGACGCGGGATCTCAGGGTCATACGACTGCCTCCCGGGAGGGGCGGAGGGTGAGGGCGTAGGCGGCGCAGACCGCCAGCGCACCCGCGGACGCCAGCAGCGCCGTACGGTCGCCCCACAGCGTCCACGCCGCGCCGAACGCCAGCGAGCAGACGAAACGCGCGCCCGCCTGTCCCGTCTGGACCAGCGCCAGGCCCGACGAGCGCAGTTCCTCGGGCACGCTGTCCGACGCGACCGCCATCAGGACCCCGTCGGTCGCCGCGTAGAACGTGCCGTGCAGGGCGAGGACCGCGTACGGGAGCGCCGTGCCGTGCCAGGACGTGAGCAGCAGGGCGTAGGCGAGCAGCAGGGCCGCGTGGCCCGCGAGGAACACCCGCCGGCGGCCCCAGCGGTCCGCCAGCCTGCCGAGCGGGACGGCCAGGAGAAGGAACGCGGCCGCCGTGCCGAGGGGGAGCAGGGCGAACCAGCGGTCCGGGACGCCGAGGCGCCGTTGCAGCAGCAGGTACACGAACGAGTCGCTCACCGTGGCGAGCCCGAGGAGCAGCGCGCAGACGGTGATCCGCCGCAGGTCACGCCGGCCCAGCAGCCCGACCGCCGCCCACACCGTGGGCCGCGTCCCCGCAGCCCCGGCCCCGCGCCCACCGCCGGGCACGGGCCCCGCCGCTCCGGCCCCGCGTCGGCCGCCCGGCAGCGGTTCCGTGGTGCTGTCCCCGCGCCCGCCGCCCGGCACGAACAGCAGCAGGATCAGGACGCCGAGCACCGCCACGCAGAAGCTCACCGTGAACACCGCGTCGTAGCCGTCCACCGTCGCCCGCAGGATGAGGAAGGCGGCCAGGGGGCCGAGCAGCGCGCCCGCCGTGTCCATCGCGCGGTGCACGCCGAAGGCGCGGCCCCGGGTCTCCGGGGTGCTGGAGAGCGAGATCAGGGCGTCCCGGGGAGCCGTGCGCAGCCCCTTGCCGGTGCGGTCCGCCGCCAGGACCAGGCCGATGGGGGTGAGGGTGTGGGCGACCAGCAGGAGGGGCTTGCACAGGGCCGACAGGGCGTAGCCCGCACCCGCCACCCACTTGTGGCGGCCGCCGCCGCGGTCGGCGAGGTGGCCGCCGACCAGGCGGACGACCGCCGAGAAGCCGTTGTAGACGCCGTCGAGGAGGCCGAAGCCCAGGGGCGACAGGCCGAGGCCCGTCACCAGGTACAGCGGGAGGACCGCGGTGACCATCTCGGAGGAGACGTCCGTGATCAGGCTGACGGTGCCCAGGGCGAGGACGGTGGGGGCGATCGTGGTGCGGTACCGCCCGGCCGTCACCGGCCGGGCGGTACCTTCCACGGACGCCGTCGGGTCGCTCGCGCGGCTGTCCGCTACGTACACGTCAGGACGCCCAGATCCCGGTGATGTCGGAGGAGGACGCCGCGTTGCCCGCGTGCGCGCTCAGGCCCTGGCTGTCCTCCAGGGTGCGCAGCAGGTCGTAGTGGTCGTACGTGGTGGACGAGGACGAGCCCGGGGCGACCGGCTGGCCGTACAGGACGGTCGGGATGCGGTTGCCGGCCAGGCGGTTGTCCTCGTCCATGGTGACGACGAGGAGGCTGTTGTGGGTCTTGGCCCAGGCCGCGTACGCGCCCAGGTTGTTCTTCAGCCAGGTGTCACCGGTGGACACCGAGCAGTCGTGCATGTCGCTGCACAGGTTGGGGGTGACGAAGGAGAGCTGGGGGAGGGTGGAGTAGTCGGTCGGGAACTGGGCGAACGTCTTCGCGGTCGACGTCGGCACGTTGCTGAAGCCGAACCACGGGTTGTGCTTCTGCGCGTAGTTGCCGCTGCTGCACGTGGTCGAACCCTGGCTCGGCAGGGACTCGTTGTAGCTGGCCCAGGTGCGGCCGGCCGCGAGCTGCTCCGAGGCCAGGTTGGCGGCCGAGGAGAAGCCGGGCTTCACGCAGCTGTCGTCGGTGACGCCCTGGGTGGAACCGGAGAACAGGGCGTAGTAGTTGGGCTGGCTGGGGTGCGTCTCGGCGTACATCTGGGTCAGGTTGGCGCCGCCGGTGGCCAGCGAGTTGATGTACGGGGCGCTGGAGGAGCCGATGACCTGGCTGTAGGCGTGGTTCTCGAAGACCACGACGATCACGTGGTCCGGGGTCGGTACGGCACTCGCGGCGTGCGCGGACGTGCCGCCGAGCCCGGTCCACAGGCCGATCGCGGCCGCGGTGAAGGCGGTCGCCGAGGCCACCGCCGTACGGGCGCGGCGGAACATCGCCGAACGTGCGGAACTGCCGGACACATCAACCTCCGGGGGAGTGGACGGAGTTGCAGGGCTGGCGGTGCGGACAGAGCATGCACACGCCAAGACTCCCACGCCTCACGGGATTCGACCCCGGGGGTGAAGAGCCGGTGAACGCCGGGTACTTGCGCTCCATGGCACGCATCCTCGTGGGCACCTGCGGCTGGACCGACCGGGCTCTGGTGACGAGCGGCTGGTACCCGCCCGGCCGGCGCGACCCGGAGGGCCGGCTGCGGCACTACGCCGGCCGGTTCCCGGTCGTGGAGGCCGACTCCCCGTACTACGCCCTCCCGGCCGCCCGCACCACCCGGCTCTGGGCGGACCGCACCCCGGACGGCTTCCGCTTCGACGTCAAGGCGTTCTCCCTCCTCACCGGCCACCCCACCCGCCCGGCCGCCCTCCCCGCCGACCTGCGCGGCCGCCCCCGCGACGAAGGCCTGCGCGCGGAGGTCTGGGCCCGCTACGCCGAGGCCGTCGACCCGCTGCGCAGCTCCGGCCGCCTGGGCACCCTCCTCTTCCAGTATCCGCCCTCCCTGGCCCCCGGACCCGACGCGGAGGCCGCCGTCAGGGCCGCCAGGGAACGCGCCCGCGACTGGCCGTTCGCCGTGGAGTTCCGCCACCCCGACTGGTGGCGCAGCGCGCGTACGACGGCCTTCCTGCGGGACCTGGACGCCACCGCCGTCGCCGTGGACACCGCCCGGGGCCTGCCCGGCTCCCTCCCCCCGACGGCCCAGGTCACCACCCCCCGCCTGGCGGTCGTCCGCTTCCACGGGCGCAGCCCCCTCTGGGGCACCGGCAGCAAGGAGGACCGCTTCCGCCACACGTACACCGTCCCCGAGCTCACCGAGTGGCTGCCGCGCCTGCGCGCCCTGGCCGAGCAGGCCGAAGAGGTCCACGTCCTGTTCAACAACTGCTGCGCGGACAGCGCCGCGCAGGCCGCCCGGACGATGACGGACCTGCTCGCCCCGCACCTGCCGCACCAGCGCCGCGTCCCCTCCACCACGCCGTCGGCCCGTCCCGCCGACCGCGCGCCCGAGGCCGGTCCGGGCCGCTCCGGTTAGTCTCGTCTGACCAGGACCGTGATCCCAGGGGAGGCCGCAGATGACGCCGGGGCGCAGGAGCAGTACCTTCACGCGACTGCTGCGGCACGGCTTCACCGATGCCTCGGCCGCCGAGCGGCTGCTGGACAGCGCCGAGCTGGCCGCCGTACGCGACGACCCGGTGCTCCTCGAAGCCCTGGGCGCCACCGCCGACCCCGACCTCGCCCTGCACGGCCTGGTACGGCTCCTGGAGGCCCAGCCGGGGCCCACCGCCCGCCGTGAGCTGCTCGACACCCTGATAGCGGCCAAGCCGCTGCGGGACCGCCTGCTGGGCGTCCTCGGCGCCTCCGCCGCCCTCGCCGACCACCTCGCCCGGCACCCCCGCGACTGGGAGGCCCTGGTCACCTACGAGCCCCGCGACCTGCACCCCGGCGTCGCCGAGTTCGAACGCGGCCTCGCCGAGGCCACCGACCCCGTCTCGCTCCGGGTCGCCTACCGGCGCTGCCTGCTGTCCATCGCCGCCCGCGACGTCTGCGGCACCACCGACGTCGCCGAGACCGCCGCCGAGCTCGCCGACCTCGCCACCGCCACCCTGCGCGCCGCCCTCGCGCTCGCCGAGCGCGCCGCGCCCGAGGACGCCGCCCGCTGCCGGCTCGCGGTGATCGCCATGGGCAAGTGCGGCGGCCACGAACTGAACTACGTCTCCGACGTCGACGTCATCTTCGTCGGCGAGGCCGCGGACGAGACCGACGAGGCCAAGGCGCTGCGCTCCGCCACCAAGCTGGCCTCGCACATGATGCGGATCTGCTCGGAGACGACGGTGGAGGGCTCCATCTGGCCCGTCGACGCCAACCTCCGCCCCGAGGGCCGCAACGGACCCCTCGTCCGCACCCTCAGCAGCCACCTCGCCTACTACCAGCGCTGGGCCAAGACCTGGGAGTTCCAGGCCCTGCTCAAGGCCCGTCCGGTCGCCGGCGACCTCGACCTCGGCGCGGAGTACGTCGCCGCGCTCGAACCCCTGGTCTGGAAGGCCGCCGAGCGCGAGAACTTCGTCACCGACGTGCAGAAGATGCGCCGCCGGGTGGTGGAGAACATCCCCGCCGCCGAGATCGACCGCGAGCTGAAACTCGGCCCCGGCGGTCTCCGGGACGTCGAATTCGCCGTCCAGCTCCTGCAGTTGGTGCACGGCAGGGCGGACGCCTCGCTGCGCTCCGGCACCACCCTGGACGCCCTCCAGGCGCTCGCCTCCGGCGGCTACGTGGGCCGCGAGGACGCCGCCCGCCTCGACGAGGCCTACCGCTTCCTGCGCTCCATGGAGCACCGCATCCAGCTCTACCGGCTGCGCCGCACCCACCTGGTCCCCGAGGACGAGGCCGACCTGCGCCGTCTCGGCCGCTCGCTCGGCCTGCGCACCGACCCGGTGACCGGGCTGACCCGCGAGTGGAAGCGGCACGCGGGCGTCGTACGGCGCCTGCACGAGAAGCTCTTCTACCGCCCGCTGCTCGACGCCGTCGCCCAACTCGCCCCCGGCGAGACCAGGCTGAGCGCCGAGGCGGCCCGGGAACGCCTGGTGGCGCTCGGCTACACCGACCCGGCCGCCGCCCTGCGCCACCTGGAGGCGCTCGCCTCCGGCGTCAGCCGCAAGGCCGCCATCCAGCGCACCCTGCTGCCCGTCCTGCTGGGCTGGTTCGCCGACTCCGCCGACCCGGACGCGGGCCTGCTGAACTTCCGCAAGGTCTCCGACGCGCTCGGCAAGACCCCCTGGTACCTACGGCTGCTCCGGGACGAGGGGGCCGCCGCGGAGAACCTCGCGCGCGTGCTCTCCGCCGGCCGCCTCGCCCCCGACCTGCTGATGCGCGCCCCGGAGGCGGTGGCCCTGCTCGGCGACGGCGACGGGGGCGGCCTGGAGCCGCGCGGCCGCGGCCCGCTGGAGCAGGAGATCCTGGCCGCCGCCGGCCGCGCCGACAACGCCGAGGACGGCGTGCGGGCCGCGCGCGGTGTGCGCCGCCGTGAGCTGTTCCGTACGGCCGCCGCCGACATCGTCGACTCCTACGGCACCGAGACCAAGCCCGCCGAGGCCGATCAGGGCGCCCTGGTCGACCGGGTCGGCGCGGCGGTCTCCGACCTGACCGCGGCCACCCTCGCCGGCACCCTGCGCGCGGTCGTCCGCGACGGCTGGGGCGACACCCTGCCCACCAGGTTCGCCATGATCGGCATGGGCCGGTTCGGCGGCCACGAACTGGGCTACGGCTCCGACGCGGACGTCGTCTTCGTGCACGAACCGCAGGAGGGCGTGGACGAACGGGAGGCCGCCGACGCCGCCAACAAGGTCGTCGCCGAGATGCGCAGGCTGCTCCAGATCCCCAGCGCCGACCCGCCGTTGCTCATCGACGCGGACCTGCGCCCGGAGGGCAAGTCCGGGCCGCTGGTGCGCACGCTCAAGTCCTACGAGGCGTACTACCGCCGGTGGTCGCTGGTGTGGGAGTCGCAGGCCCTGCTGCGCGCCGAACCCGTCGCCGGGGACGAGGAGCTGGGGCGCCGGTTCGTCGAGCTGATCGACCCCCTGCGGTATCCGCAGCGGGGGCTCGGCGAGGACGCGGTGCGCGAGATCCGGCGGCTGAAGGCACGCATGGAGTCCGAGCGGCTGCCGCGCGGCGCCGACCCGAAGCTGCACACCAAGCTGGGGCCGGGCGGGCTGTCCGACGTCGAGTGGACCGTGCAGCTGCTGCAACTGCGGCACGGCTGGGCCGAGCCGGGCCTGCGGACCACCCGCACCCGGGCGGCGCTGGCCGCGGCGGAGGCGGCGGGGCTGCTGGGGGCCGAGGAGGCCGGGATCCTGGACGAGGCGTGGGTGCTGGCGACGCGGGTGCGCAACGCCGTGATGCTGGTGCGGGGGCGGGCGGGGGACACGTTTCCCACCGAGAGCCGGGAGCTGGCCGCGGTCGGGCGGTACCTCGGGTACGGCGACGGGCACGCGGGGGACATGCTGGACGCGTACCGGCGGACGGCGCGCAGGGCCCGGGCGGTCGTGGAGGAGCTCTTCTACGGGGGGTAGGCGAGCTCAGGGGGAGCCCCCGCGCCCTCAACGGGCCGCCGCGAGCAACGCTCTCGCGTGGTTCATGAGGCCCGTCAGACCCACCTCGAAAGCCCGGTCCGCGCGGCCGTCGCCCACCGCCGCCAGCGCCTGTGCCAGGTGCGGGGTGGGGGTCCGGTCCGTCAGCTCCCACATCGCCTCCGGGGCCGACAGGTCCAGCGCCGAACCGAGGACCAGGTTCTCCACGGCGATCAGCAGCGGCATCACGTCCGCCGCGGCGAAGCCCGCCGCCAGCAGCACCGTGACCGCGCGCTCGTACTGCTCCAGGACCCGGGGCGCGCGCACCGGCGACGTCATCAGGAGCGGGATCGCCCGCGGGTGCGCGGCGAACGCGGCCCGGTAGGAGCGCGCCCACGACTCCAGGGCGGTGTCCCAGGGGGCCAGGTCCAGGGTCGACGGGTCGATCGCGGACGCGACCCGCTCCCGCAGCAGTTCGACGATGCCGTCCCGGCCGTCCACGTGGTGATACAGCGAGCCGGCCTGCGTGCCGAGCCGCTTCGCGATCCCCGGGACGCTGAAGTCGCCCTGCTCGTCCACGAGTTGCAGTGCGGTCGTGGTGATCCGCTCCCGGTCGAGGAGCGGGGTGCGCGGCCGTCCCATCGGTGCGTCCTCCCCCGAAGGTGTGAAACGGGTCTTCCCGGATGTCCAGGAGGAGGCTACATTGCCAAAACCGAAAGGCTTTAGATTTACGGGTCCGGGGCAGCCCCTGCCCCGGTAGCGCCGGTCACCCCGCACGCCCGGAACCCTCCCGTCCGCCGCGCTCGAAGGGCTCCCCTCCATGTCCGTCACCGCCCGCGAGGAGACCACGCCGCCCGCCACGGCGACCCTCCGCTCCGGCTCGCTCGGCACCGCCGACATCGCCTTCTTCGTCATCTCCGCCGCCGCCCCGCTCACCGTGATGGCCGGCGTCGCCCCCCTCGCCGTCCTGCTCGGCGGCATCGGGGCCCCGGCCGGCTACCTCGTCGCCGGCATCACCCTCGCCGTCTTCGCCGTCGGCTTCACCACCATGAGCCGGCACATCAGGAGCGGCGGCGCCTTCTACGCCTACATCACCCGCGGCCTCGGCCGCCCCGTCGGCATCGGCGCCGCCCTGCTCGCGCTCATCGGCTACAACGGCATGGAGATCGGCGTCTACGGCCTGCTCGGCAGCACCGGCCGGGACACCGCCAAGGCCCTCTTCGGCGTCGACGTCCCCTGGCTGCCGATCGCCCTCGCCGGACTGCTCCTCATCGGCTACGGCGGCTACCGGTCCATCGAGTTCGGCGCGAAGGTGCTGGGCGTGCTGCTGGTCGCCGAGACCGGGATCCTCGTCCTGCTCGCGGGCGGGGTGCTGGTCAAGGGCGGCGCGCACGGACTGTCGGCCGCCTCCTTCGCCCCGGACCACGTCTTCGTCTCCGGTACGGCCGTCGTCCTCGCCTTCGCCTTCGCCGCCTTCACCGGCTTCGAGTCCACGGTCATCTACCGGCGCGAGGCCCGCGACCCCGAGCGCACCGTGCCGCGCGCCACCTACGTGGCCGTCGCGTTCCTCGGCCTCTTCTACGCCTTCATGGTGTGGATCGTCATCCAGGCCTTCGGGGACCGGGACGTCGTCGCGGCCGCCGCCAAGGACCCCGGCGGCCTCTTCTTCACCGCCATCACCGGCTACGTCGGCGGCTGGGCGGCCGACCTGATGCACGTCTTCATCGTCACCAGCATCATCGCCTCCCTCCTCGCCTTCCACAACGCGATCAACCGGTACGCCCTGGCGCTCGCCGAGGAGGGCGTGCTGCCGGGACGGCTGGGCACGATCCACCCCCGCCACCGCTCCCCGTACCTGGCCGGCATCGCCCAGACCGTGGTCGGCCTGGTGGTCGTGGTCGGCTTCTGGGCGGCCGGCGCCGACCCGTACGACCAGCTGCTGCTGTGGGTCAACACCCCCGGGATGATCGGCCTGTTCGTGCTCCAGCTGCTCGCCGCGATCGCCGTGCCCTGCTACTTCCGGCGGGTCCGGCACCAGGAAGGCGTGGTGCGCACCGTGCTCGCCCCGACCGTCGCCGCCGTCCTGCTCGCCACCGCCATAGGCCTGGTCATCACCCACATCGACCTGTTCACCGGCGCGTCGGACGCGGTCAACACGCTGCTGATCCTGATCGCGCCCGCCGTGTTCGTCGCCGGACTCGGCCTCGCGTGGTGGCTGCGCCGCGAACGGCCCGCCGTGTACGCGGACTTCGCGGCCGAGCCCGCCGACGCCACCGAATGACCGTACGCAACCAAGGAGGCCGCCCCGCCATGACCACCGCCCCCGACCTGGTCCTCACCGGTGCCGAGGTCCGCACCCTCGACCCCGCCCGGCCCCGCGCCACCGCCGTCGCCGTACGCGACGGGCTGATCGCCGCCGTCGGCGACGAACGGGACGTGCGCGGCTGGCGGGGGCCCGGCACCGAGGTCGTGGACCTGGGCGGCGCCCACCTGGTGCCGGGGCTGGTGGACGCGCACAGCCACCCCGTGTGGGGCCTGGACATGGCGGCCGGCGCCGACCTGTCGGGGGTGACCGGCCTGGCGGCCCTGCGGGCGGCGCTCGCCGGGGCCGACCGCGTCGACGGCTGGGTGATCGGCTTCGGCCTCGACCACAACGTGTTCGAGGGACGGCCGGTGGACCGCGCGCTCGTCGAGGACGTGCTCGGCGGCGCCCCCGCCTTCCTGCGGCTGTACGACGGGCACTCGGCGCTCGCCACCGGCGCGGCGCTGACCGCGGCGGGGGTGACGGGCGCGCGGACCTTCGAGCAACGGTCGCGGATCGTGTGCGACGCCGACGGCCGCCCCACCGGGCACCTGATCGAGCACGCGGCGATGCGGCTGGTCGAGCGGGTGATGCCCCGCCTGTCGTACGCGGTCCGCCGACGGCGGCTCGTGGATCTGCTGGCCGCCATGGCCGCGACCGGGCTGACCGGGGCGCACGTCATGGACGCGGGGGACGCCGAGCTGGTCGGTGCGGTGGCCGAGGAGACCGTCCTGCCGCTGCGGCTGCGCTTCGCGCCCTGGTGCATGCCGGGCGTCGACGAGGCGGGGCTGACGGAACTGGTCGCGGCCCAGGGGCGGGGCGGCCGGCACTGGACGGTCGGCGGGGTGAAGTTCTTCATGGACGGCACCGTGGAAGGGGGGACCGCCTGGCTGGAGCACGCGGACTGCCACGGGCAGGGGACGGCGGCCTTCTGGCCCGACCCGGACGCCTACGCCGCCGCCGTACGGCACCTGCACGCGGCCGGGGTGCGCACGGCCACGCACGCGATCGGGGACGCCGCGGTACGGCACGTCCTCGACGTGGTGGCGGGGCTGGGGGCGGGCGCGGCAGGACGGCACCGCATCGAGCACATCGAGACGGCGCCGGACGACCTGCTGCCCCGGTTCGCGGAGCTGGGGGTGGCCGCGTCGATGCAGCCGCCGCACACCGCGTACACCCGGGCCGACGGCACCGACGAGTGGTCCCGCCGGCTGGGCACCGCCCGCGCCGGGCACGCCTGGCGGCTGCGCGACCTGCGTGACGCGGGGGCCACGGTCGCCCTCGGTTCGGACTGGCCGATCGCCCACTACGACGCGCGGGCAGTCCTCGCGACCGCCCGCGCGCCCCGCGGAGCGGCGTCGGCACGGGCGGGGCTGACGGCCCTGGAGGCCCTGGAGGGCTGCACGACCCACGCGGCGCGCGCGGCCGGGGAGAGCCGGGTCGCGGGCCGCATCGCACCGGGCTGCCGAGCCGACCTGACCGCACTCGCCCTGGACCCCCTGACGGCCCCACCGGACGAACTCACCGAGGCACCGGTACACCTGACGGTGACCGGCGGCCACGTGGTCCACCGAGCCGAGTAAGCCCCCGCCGTCCGGGTGAGCGCAGCGGCGACGGATTGCGCGGCGGCTGTGGCGAGGGAGCAGTGGCGTGCGTGAGGTCGGCGGGCCGTCCGGCACCGCCGGTTGCCACCGTTTCGGCTGAGCGCGGTTGCGGCGGATTGTGGGGTGGGCTGTGGTGAGGGGGCGGTGGCGTGCGTGAGGTCGGCGGGCCGTCCGGCACCGCCGGTTGCCACCGTTTCGGCTGAGCGCGGTTGCGGCGGATTGTGGGGTGGGCTGTGGTGAGG